>JAXJCX010000025.1:0-50935 GCA_036302225.1 Collinsella sp. | reverse complement strand
TCGATAAGCATCACGTTCAAGTCGTCGAACGTCTGACCTGTGATTTCACTTGCGGTCGCGCAGGTGATGCGCTCGTCGGGGTACGACAGGCGCTCGGCCACCGTCACGCACGCGTCCCCGAAGCCCGCCTGCACAAGCTCGCCCGAAAGCCGCGAGGGATCTTCCCCGCCCGACGTGACGAGGAAGAGCTCACCTGCGCGCTCGGCCTCGGCCACGATGTCGCACGCCACGCCGTGAGCGCTCGCGAAGCGCCAATCCTGCCATGGACGCGCGAGGCGCGCGGCGAGATACGACGCTGAGCTTATGCCGGGAATGACGCGCACGTCCACCTGCGCGTCGCCGGAGAGCGCCTCCACCAGGCGGCGCGCGCCGCTGAACAGCCCCACATCGCCCGTCATCACGACCACGGCGCGCTGCCACGACGCCGCATCGGTGAGCGCGGCGACGATGTCCGCCGTCTTCACGAGCTCGCATCTCACCACGTCGGGCGGCACGTCGATGCCGGCAAGCGCGCGATGAGCGCCGATGACCACGTCGGCGATGTCGATCGCGTCGAGCGCCGCGCGCGAGAGCAAGTCGGGGTTTCCGGGCCCCGCCCCGATGATCGTTACCTTTCGCATGGAATCTCCCGATACCCGCGCGGCGTGACCATACGGCCGCCTACGAGCTTCGTGTCCGCGTTGCCGACGAACACGGTGGTGAACATGTCGGCGTCGATCTCCCCCAGCTCGGAGAGCCTGCACATGCCCGACTGCTGCCCCTCGCGCCCGATGTTGCGCACCCAGCCGCAGAGCGTGTCGGGGGCCTTCCATTCGAGCATAATCTTCGCCACGCGTGAGAGCCTGTCGGCGCGCTTTCTGCTGCGCGGGTTGTACAAACAGATGCAGAAGTCGGCGCTCGCCACGGCGGCGAGCCTGCGCTCGATGACCTCCCATGGCGTGAGCAGGTCGGAGAGCGACACGACCGCGAAGTCGTGGGCAAGCGGGGCGCCGAGCACCGCCGACCCGCTCTGAGCCGCGGTGGCCCCGGCGATAACTTCCACGTCTACATCGGGGTAGTCCTCCGCAAGCTCCAGCACGGGGCTCGCCATGCCGTACACGCCCGCGTCGCCGCTGCACACGAGCGCCACGGCTTCTCCACTCTGCGCGCGCGAAAGCGCAAGGCGGCACCGTTCGACCTCGTGCATCATCGGCGTCGCGAGATGCGCCGCGTCGGGCACGGCGGCGAGCGCGAGCTCCACGTATTTCGTGTAACCCACAACGACGTCGGACGCCTCGAGCGCACGCCGAGCCGCAATCGTCATGCCGTCGGGGCCGCCCGGGCCGATTCCCACCACGAAGAGCTTTCCCATCACCGCTCCTTAAACGAAAGTTTAATAGTTACCTTGGAAAACGCGACGGTCACGCCGCCGTGAGCGAGCTTCGGGAAGATAAGTTTGCCCCCCTCCGCGAGCGCTGCCCGCTCGCACACGTTGTCGACCCCCACCGTCGCGCGCACGAAATCAGATGGCGAAACGCTGCCTTCGACCTGCGACAACTCCTCTGCGGAATACGTCGCAAGCGGGATATTGCGCGCGCAGCAGAAGGCGAGCAGACCCTCCTCGTGCGCCTTCACGTCGATCGTCGCCGCCTCGCGCACGGCCGAAGGCGAGATACCCACCTGCCCGCACGCGAGAAGAAACGCCTCCTCGATCGCTTCGGCGCACGCACCGCGACGGCATCCTATGCCCGCAACGATGCAGGGCACGACAAGGCGAAGCGGCTCGGGCGCAGGCGCCTGCGCCCGCACGCCCGCCGGCTTCCCCGTCTCACCGGCGGGCACGACCTCGCCCGTTGTCTCCGCCGCACGAACGGACGCACCTGCATTCGCGCCAGCGAACGGCGACACGACGATATCGGCCCGAGCGCGGTCGGACGCAATGTCAACCCCCTCAGGCGGCTGTCCCGAAATCGGCATGTCGGAATAGAGCGCCACGCGCCCGCCCGAAAGCAGCCGCGCCGACACTCGCTTGATGGCCTCGGGATTCGAAACGGCGAGCCCCGCACAGCGCGCCCACGTATCCACCGCCCACACGCCGCGGACGTCGGTCGCCGTGGTGATGACGGGGATGGCCCCTGCCGCGCGTGCCACAGTTTGCGCAAGCTCGTTCGCACCGCCCAAATGCCCCGACAAAAGCGGGACGGCAAAGCGCCCCGCCTCGTCGATCGCCACAACCGCGGGATCGTTTGCCTTCGAGGCGACATGCGGCGCGATCGCCCGCACGGCGATGCCCGCCGCGCCCACGAACAGAAGCGCGTCCGACGCTTCCCACGCGAGCGCCGTCCATGCGCGCAGGTCGGCCTTCCCCTCGCCGAACCCGTGCGAAACGGAAACGTCCCAGCCAGGGTCGTCTTCACCTGTCTGCGCGCAATCGGAAAGCGCGTGTGCGGTGCGCACCGCCAACGCATACCCCCTCTCAGTGAACGCTATGCAGGAAACCCTCATCTAGCGCACCACCATCGTCGAGAAGTAGCTGCCCCGATCGGGCACATCGTCGAGCGAGCGGTACACGCGCTCGCCCGGAAGTCCACAGTCCTCTACGAGCTCGGCACCGTCAAAGGCGCCCTCCTCGCGAAGAATGCGCTTCGTGTCCGCAAGCGAGCGGCGCACCTTCATGACCACCTTCGTCCCCGGCCAGCCGATTGCGCGGCCCACCTCGTACAGCACGCCTTTACTCATACGTCGCCCCCAATACCCCGATAACTGCATCGGCGCCCGACGTGCGGAAAAGCTCGCGGCGCTCGGCGTCGAACACGACCGCAGCGATGTCGCATGCGCCCGCCGCGCGGCGGCGCAACCTGTCCTCGATTGCCGCAGCGAGCGAGGCGCGCACAGCGTCCCCCACGCCGGCGGCCTCGATTACCTCGAGCGCCGCCGTGGTCGTGACCGACGACATGATCTCGCGCACGGTCTTCGCGCCCGCGCCGGCCATGGCCGCGTGGGCGGCCAGAATCTCCGCGCGGCAGTCGGCGGTACGCGAATGGGTGTCCATGATGCCGCCCGCGACCTTCACCAACTTGCCGATGTGTCCCACAAGAAGGACATTGGTAAATCCCTCGCGAACGCAGCAATCAATCGCATCGCCCACAAAGTTGGAGATGAAGACCACCGGCGCACCGTTTAAGTGGAAATGCCCCGAGATGAACTGCGCGCCGTAGTTGCCGGGCGTGAGCACGACTCCGCGCCGCCCCATAGCCGCATGCTGCCGAATCTCGAGCTCGATGCTGTCGCGCAAGGCAGCGAGGCTGCGTGGCTCGACGATGCCCGTCGTGCCCAGGATGGAGATGCCGCCCTCTATCCCCAGATGCGGGTTGAAGGTCTTTTTGGCAAGGGCAACACCCTCGGGTACCGAAATCGTCACAGCAATATTTCCAGAAAAGCCGTGCGCGGCGCACACCTCGCGCACCGCCGAAGTGATCATCGCGCGCGGCGTCGCGTTGATGGCGGCCGCCCCCACCGGCTGCTCGAGCCCGGGCAATGTCACGCGCCCCACGCCCACGCCGCCATCGACGGAAACTTCCGATTCGCGAGCGGGCACGTCCTTGCTGCCCGCAGCACCCGTGCCCGACCCCGCATGTTCCACGTGCGCGTACACGAGTACGCCGTCAGTCACATCGGCATCGTCGCCTGCGTCCTTTCGCACGGCGCACTGGGCGCACCCCTCGCCGATGCATGCGTCGACCACGTTCGCCTCGACGGGCAGCCCGCCGGGGGTGACGATCGACACGCGGCCGACGGGCTTTCGTGACAAAAGCATCTCGCAGGCCGCCTTCGCCGCGAGCGCGGCGCAGCTCCCCGTGGTGTAGCCGCAGCGCAGGCGGGTCGTCCCGGTATATATGTAGTGCTCGAAGGCCACGCTAGCTGCTCGCCTTCCGATACCCCGTGGCAAACGAAGGGTCGTAAAGCTTGCTGCGCTCGTACGACTCTGCTTGCGCGCCGTTGTGCGAAAACCCGCCGCGAGCTCCGAGCACGCGGCCCACCACCACGAGCGCCGTGCGGTCGATGCCCTCTCGCGCGCCCGCATCGGCGAGCGTGCCCACTGTGCATCGCACCACGCGCTCCTCAGGCCAGGTCGCCTTGTACACGAGCGCGGCCGGCTCGTCGGAGCTGCGGCCCGCGGCCAAAAGCTCGGCGGAAAGCTCGGCGAGCATACCCGAGCTCAGGAAGATGACCATAGTCGAGCCACTTTCCGCCATGGTGCGCATGCCCTCGCCCGCGGGCATGGGGGTACGTCCGGAAAGCCGCGTGATCACGACCGACTGGCTGATTCCCGGCAGCGTGTATTCCTGGCGAAGCGCCGCCGCGGCACCGCAAAAGCTCGACACGCCGGGCACCACCTCGTAGTCCACGCCGCGCGCGTCGAGCGCGTCCATCTGCTCCTGGATGGCGCCGTACAGGCACGGGTCGCCCGTGTGCAGGCGCACCACGTCCTCGCCCCGCGCATCTGCCGCGCACATCACGTCGAGCACTTCCTCCAAGGTCATGTGCGCGCTGTCGTAGACGATGCAGGATTCCTTGCACTCAGCAAGCAGCTCGGGGTTCACAAGGCTTCCCGCCCAAACGACCACGTCGGCTGCGCGCAGAAGGCGCGCCCCGCGCAGCGTGATAAGGTCGGCGGCGCCCGAGCCTGCGCCAACGATATGAATCATCCGAGCCTTCCCTTCCCGTTTCTCATCGCAACCGTTTACGCCGCCATTCGCGCAGCGGGCAAAACACGGCGCCTGCGGCAACAATCGGCGCAAATACGCAGGCAGGAGGCGCAATGCCGCCCGCCCTGGCTTTGACACGTTCACAAGTGCCCACTATCATAGTAAAAGATTCGGCAACGAGCATATGACAATCGGATAAAAGGAAATGACCGGCGCGGCGCCCGCACAGCCCGCGCTGGCTTGCGGAGGGAACCAGGTGGGAATCCTGGGCAAGGGACATTACTGTATAGGACGCGCGGGCGAACCGCCTCGCGCCCCAAGCCAGACTGCTTCGCCTTTTCCTCACGGCATCGCCGTGGCGTTAGCTCCTTGTGAACCCCGAGGGGTGCGCTTTTCTTTCGCTTGTGCCGACAAGCAACTGTCGCCGGGGGACCGGCAAACCGAGGAAAGGAAAACCATGTCCGACCAGATGTCACGCCGCGGCTTCATGGGCGCCGCAGCAACCGGAGCCGTCGCGCTCGCCGGAGTCGCGCTCGCGGGCTGCTCCAACACCTCCGCGAGTTCCGAGAAATCGAGTGAAAAGGAGAAGGCCGTGAAGC
Source organism: Collinsella sp. (assembly GCA_036302225.1). Lineage (GTDB taxonomy): Bacteria > Actinomycetota > Coriobacteriia > Coriobacteriales > Coriobacteriaceae > Collinsella. Next base: position 45,648 of record JAXJCX010000025.1, on the reverse strand, counting down.
CGGTCATCCTCGTCACGAGCTTCGGCACGAGCTACAACGACTCGCGCCACATCACCATCGGCGCCATCGAAGACGCTATCCGCGAGAAGTACTGGCAGGACTACGACATCCGCCGCGCCTTCACCGCGCAGATCATCATCGATAAGCTGAAGAAGCGCGACGGCATCACGATCGACAACATGACCGAGGCGCTCGACCGCTGCGTGGAAGACGGCGTGAAGGAAATCGTCGTGCAGCCGACGCATCTCATGGGTGGCCTGGAATACACCGACGTGAAAGACGAGCTCGACAAGTACGCCGACAAGTTCGACAAAATCTCGCTCGGCGACCCGCTGCTCACCTCCGACGACGACTACAAGAAGGTGGCCGCAGCCATTAAGGAGAACATGGCGTCCTTCGACGACGGCAAGACGGCGCTGTGCCTCATGGGCCACGGCACCGAAGCCGATTCCAACGCCGACTATGCCAAGATGCAGGAAGTGTTCAAGAACGAGGGCTTGACGCAGTTCTTCGTCGGCACCGTCGAGGCTGAACCGACCTGCGAGGATGTTATCGCCGCCGCGAGCGCCGCAGGCTACAAGAAGGCCGTGCTCGCGCCGTTCATGGTGGTCGCGGGCGACCACGCGAACAACGACATGGCAGACGAGACCGACCCCGACAGCTGGGCTGCGAAGTTCGTGGCCGCCGGCTTCGAAGTGACGTGCCTGCTCCAGGGTCTGGGACAGAACGTCGCGGTCGACGACATCTACGTCTCACACGTGGACGACGCCATCGCCAAGCTGTAAACTCGCCGCGCACGGGGGCGCCGGTCGCGTCCCCGTGCAACGGGCATGTGCCTTCCCCGACTGACGGCGCATGCCCGTTGCATTCGCATCCCGCCCACCCACAGCACGGCGCGAGCGGTCGAAGCGATTGAAAGGAACCCCTCCATGTTGAAGAAAACCCTCGCCTTCGCCCTGTCGGCGGCGCTTTTCGCGTTCTCGCTCGCCGGCTGCGGCGGAAATTCAATCGACAGCGCAAAGGCAAGCGATGCCGATTCCCAGGAAAAGACCGAACAGGCGGCCGATGCGCCCGAGGGCGCAAGCGCTGCCCCCATCACCGCCGACAAGGTGGCCGACGGCACCTATCCGATCACCGTAGATTCCAGCTCGAACATGTTCAGGATTGTGGACGCCCAGCTCATCGTGGAAAACGGCTCCATGCACTGCGTGATGACACTTTCCGGCACGGGCTACGGCAAGCTCTTCATGGGCACGGGTGACGAGGCTGCCGCCGCGAGCGAGGCCGACTTCATCCCCTATGTGGAAAACGCGGAAGGCAAGTACACCTACGACGTGCCCGTTGAAGCGCTCGACGAGGACACCGCCTGCGCCGCGTGGAGTATTAGAAAAGAGCAGTGGTACGACCGCACGCTCGTGTTCGAATCCGCCGGCGTCGATCTGCGCGCCGACGCACTGAAGTAACGCCATGCGGTCGATTCTTCCCAAGGGGGAAAACAGGAAGCGCCACAGAATCGCGGCGCGCGCGATCGCCTGCGTTCTCGTCGCCCTGCTCGCGCTTCCCTTCGCGGGGTGCAGTGCGAGCCCGAACGCGACCGGTGCCACGACGGGCTCTCAGGAATACACTGTGAGCGTCTCGCTTTCCGGCGGGTCAGGGCGCGCAAGCATCGCCTCACCCACCACAATTGTGAAGGATGGCGACACCTACACCGCGACGGTCACCTGGTCGAGTTCGAACTACGACAAGATGACCATCGACGGCGTGGACTACGCGCCCATAAACGACGGCGGCAACTCCACGTTCGAGATACCCGTCACGCTCGACGAGGACATCGCCGTGTCGGCCGAGACCGTCGCCATGTCGACGCCGCACACCATCGGCTACACGCTCCACTTCGACTCATCCACCATGAAGGAGAAATCGGGCGACGATGCAAGCGGCGACTCCCCCGCGGGAACGGCTTCAAGCGCCGCGGCCGACTTCCACAACCCAGATTTGGGCTGCGGCTGGGAGCCGACGGGGACGCTTCAGCTTGAATACGCCAAGCACTTCACTGTCGACGAGTTCGAAGGCGGCCTGCGGCTTATCTGCGTTTCGAACGGGGAGCGCTTCCTCGTGGTACCGCAAGATGCGAAGGTACCTGATGGGTTGAGCTCTGACATCGCGGTCATAAGGCGCCCCGCCGACAAGGTGTACCTCGTGTCGTCGGCGACGATGTGCCTGGTCGACGCGCTCGATGCGAACGACAATATCTTCATGTCGGGCACGAAGGCCGACGATTGCTCGGTCGCGGGCTTCAAAAGCGCGCTCGAAAGTGGGGCGATCGCCTACGGCGGCAAGTACAGCGCGCCCGACTACGAGCGAATATCGGCCTCGGGCTGCACGCTCGCCATCGAGAACACCATGATCAACCACACACCCGATGTGAAGGAAAAGCTGCAGAAGCTCGGACTCGTCGTGCTCACCGAACAGTCGTCGAGCGAGCGCGAAGCACTCGGGCGCGTCGAGTGGATTAAGCTTTTCGGCGTCCTGTTCGACAAGGAAGACGAGGCCGCGCACCTGTTCAACGAGCAGAAGGCCCGCGTCGAGCAAACGTCGAGGCTTGCGTCGTCAGGTAAAACAGTGGCGTATTTCTACATTAACTCGAACGGGGCCGCCGTCACGAGGCGGGCGGGCGACTACGTGGCGCAGATGATCGAGCTTGCAGGCGGCAACTACGCGCTCGATGACGCGCAGACGGCGTCGACGTCAGGTTCGTCAGTAACGCTCGAAATGGAGCGCTTCTACGCGACGGCGAAGGATGCCGACATCATCGTCTACAACGGCACCATCGACGAATCGGTTGCCACCTTGAACGACTTTGTAGGCAAAAACGCGCTATTGTCGCAGTTCAAAGCCGTGAAGAACGGCAACGTCTGGGTCACAAGCGCCGACATGTACCAGCAGATGACTTCTACCGCCGACATTATCGACGAGCTGCACGGGGCGTTCACCGGCGATGACGCGAGCGACTTCCATTATCTGAGGAAGCTCGGCTAGCACCATGAGAAGCCGACTTTCCATGACATACGACGAATCGGGGCGCGCCGCGCGGTGTCGCGTCGTGACGGCGCTGCTCGCCGTTGCCCTCATCGTGCTCGTCGGGGCCAACCTGTGCATCGGGAGCGTGCTCGTGCCCGCAGACCACATCCCCGGCATCCTTTCGGGCGGCGCGGCCAATTCCATGGAAAGCCAAGTCATCTGGGAGATTCGCCTGCCGCGCGTGCTTTCAGCCGTGCTTCTCGGCGGGGCACTTTCGCTCTCCGGGTTCCTGCTGCAGACGTTTTTCAACAACCCCATCGCCGACCCGTTCATCTTGGGCGTCTCCTCGGGCGCAAAGTTCGTCGTCGCGCTTACGATGATCGTGCTTCTGGGCGCGAACCAGGCCATGTCCTCGCCGGCCATGGTGGCCGCAGCGTTTCTGGGATCGCTTATCACCATCGGCTTCGTGCTCCTCATCGCACGGCGCATAAGTTCCATGGCCATGCTTATCGTGGCGGGCGTCATGGTGGGATACATCTGCTCGGCGGCGACGAACTTCCTCATCGCCTTCGCCGACGACCAGTCCATCGTGAACCTGCACAACTGGTCTTTGGGTAGCTTCTCGGGTTCGGGCTGGGACGACGTCGCGGTCATCACGGTCGTGGTGATCACCGTGAGCGCATGCGTATTCGCGATATCGAAGCCCCTTTCCGCCTTCCAGCTGGGAGAAGCCTACGCGAAAAGCGTCGGCGTGAACGTCGCACGCTTCCGCGTGGTGCTCGTCCTTCTAGCGAGCATGCTCTCCGCCTGCGTGACCGCGTTCGCTGGTCCGGTGTCGTTCGTAGGCATCGCGGTTCCGCATCTCGTTAAGTCGGCGCTGAAGTCGTCGAAGCCCATCCGAGTGATTCCTGCGTGCTTCTTGGGAGGCGCCATCTTCTGCGCGGGCTGCGATTTGATCGCGCGCACGCTGTTTTCCCCCGTCGAGCTTTCCATCAGCGCCGTCACCGCCATCTTCGGCGCGCCGGTGGTTATCGCACTCATGTTGAAGAAGCGGGTGAGGTAGATGGGGGAATTCGTGCCGCGGCCCAAAACGCTCGGAGGGGAGTCGAACCTCGAAACCCCGGTAAAAACGCAGGCTGACGGAGCGCCGCTTTTCCGCATAAGCGACCTGTCGGCGGGCTACGACAAAAAGGTCGTAGTCGAAGGCGTCGAGCTGGAGGTTCGCGCGGGCGACGTCGTGGCGCTCATCGGGCCGAACGGCTCGGGCAAGTCGACCATCTTGAAAACCATTACACGCCATCTGGCACCGCTTGCCGGCGCGGTCGAGCTCGACGAGCGGGAGATTTCCCGATGGAAGACGGCGGAGTTCGCAAGGAACCTTGCCGTTATGCTGACAGATCGACCCCGGACCGAGCTCCTCACCTGCCGCGATATCGTAGAGGCGGGAAGGCATCCCTACACCGGGCGAATGGGCACACTCTCGCCCGACGACCATAGTCGGGTCGACGAGGCCATGAAAACCGCACATGTGGAAGAGTTCGCCGAGCGCGACTTCATGCAGATAAGCGACGGGCAACGCCAGCGCGTCATGCTCGCACGCGCCATCGCGCAGGATCCGCGTGTGCTCGTGCTCGACGAGCCCACGTCGTATCTCGATATCCGCTACCAGATCGACCTGCTGCGAATACTTCGCCACCTTGCGAAATCGCGGAATGTTGCTGTCATCATGTCCATCCACGAACTCGAGCTCGCGCAGAAAAGCGCCGACAAGGTGATTTGCGTGAAGGACGGCCGGGTCTTCCGCGCCGGCGCACCCGAGGACATATTCACGCGCGAGACGATTGGCGAGCTCTACGGCCTTAAACATGGCACCTTCAACGAGCGCTTCGGCAGCGTGGAAATTGGGCGCCCACACGGCGATGCGCACACGTTCGTCATCGCCGGCGCAGGTACGGGGTCAGCTGTGTTTCGCCAGCTAATCCGGCAGGGCAAGGCGTTCTACGCGGGCGTTCTGCACGAAGGGGACATCGACTGCGAGCTTGCGCGCGACCTGGCGACGGAATGCGTGGCCGAGCGCGCCTTCGAGCCGATCGGGGATAAAACCATAGCCCGCGCCAAAGAGCTCCTCGTCCACTGCGCGCGTCTTATCGTGTGCCCCGCCGCCTTCGGCACCATAAACGCCCGCAACGCAGAGCTCGTCGAGTTCGCACGCTCGCATGGTATCGAGGTCATGCGAGCGTGCGAAGGCGAATCGGAGGATTCCAAAATTGGAGTGGGAAGGATAAACTGGACTTTCTTTTAAGGATCCTCAGGCTACAGCTCCTACGCCGGCAAGGTCTCCAAGGCGCCGGAGAACCTCAGGAACAGGAATTTCCACGCCGACGAGCCCAACTAGGCCTAATCCAAGCGAGATTCCAGACTCGACAGACCATTGAGAGTCAGATCGTTGGCGACCTCAGAGACGCGCTCGATAGGAACCGAGCCGTCAGACAGCGCCCACGTGCGATAGATACCGATAATACCCGACAGCAAAAACGCCAGATAGTAGTCGAACATTTCGTCCTTGAGACCTTGGGGCAGCAGATCTCGCTCGGCAATCTCGTGCTCGAGCGGCGCACGAAGACGAGCCATGAAATCATCGAGCGGAATATTCTCGATCAGCTGACGATTGAGCACCAAGTTGTTGCACAGTGCCTCGTTAACGGTTTTAAAGAAGGTCGCCGCCGCGCTCAGGGCGCGCTCGTTGGTGTCGCCGTCCATGGAAGCAAGCGTTTTCTCGACTGAGTCGACAATCATCTCCACCACATCGACGGCAATGGCATCGAGCAGGCCGTCAACCGTACCAAAGTGTACGTAAAAGGTCTTGCGGTCGACATTGGCCTCGCGCGCGATGGCACTCACCGTAATGTCTGCCAGCGGCTTTTCCATGAGCAGGCGCTCGAAAGCCGAAAGGATGGCATTACGGCTGCGAACGATGCGACGATCAAGACGCGGTTTGCTGGTTGCCATGGGCGTGTCCCTTCGATATGCGAGCATTCATCAACAGATGAGAGATAATCTACGTAAGAGGATTATCCCCCATACGGCACAAATATGCCCCGCATCATGAAGAACGCACGACTGCCCTACTGCGACTTAGGGTGCTTCTTCTTATTGAGTGCCGACGGAGATACGCGAATACCATCGCCTGTCTGGCGCACATAGGCTTTATGAGCAGGCTTAGCGGTCCCAGAAGCCTTCTGAGCGTGCTTCTTGGGATCAACGGTAACAGCATTCATGGGGTGCGGCTTAGTGGGCGCAGAGGGCGTCTGAGGCGTGCGGCCGAGCTTGCGCATCACGCGATCCCAGCGTGCATGGATGCTCTCGTTGTGGGCGCTCTTAAGTCCCAGCAGGGGCGCAGCCAAAATGGTAGGCGCAATAAACGTAATGAGACGCCACAGCAGATAGCCGGCGGTCGAAGCCGACCCAAAGAAATGACCCAAGAACAATGCAAAGCCGCCCTCAGCGCCACCAGTTCCACCGGGCAAGGGAACCGCAGAGCTTAACAGCTGGACAAAGGCGCTCGCGGCCATGACCGAGAAAAAGTCGACCTCGTGGTGGCCAAAGGCAAGCATCAGGAAATACGGAACCAGATAGAAAAACGCGAGCTGCAGCATGGTGATAAACACGGTGAGCAGCATGGAAGAAAAATGTCCGGCCGAAAGCTTGAACTTCTCGGAGAAGGAGTAGATCTCGCCATCGACAAACGTGCGCCAACTCTCGATCTTAGTGGCCGAGACACCAATGCGCTCGAGCCAATTGATGATGCAATGGGCGACGCGCGTGACGGTCTTAGGCATGAGCGCGACGGCGAAGATGCCAAGCAAGATGCAGCAGTGTCCACCAAAGCTAAAGACGCACAGCAGCGTCATGTCGCCGTAGCGTTCGGCAAAAAACGGCATACGGGCGAGCAGCAGGATAGCGCCCCAGGCGACCAGGCCAAACTGGTACACGATAAAACGCGTGAATTGCGTGGCGCCGGCCTCGCCCACGTTTTGGCCGGCCTTGGTCAGGCGATAAATCTGAGCCGGGGTGGAGCCCATCATCATGGGCGTCAGGTTGCCAAAGAAGATGCCACTCGCCTCGACCGAGATCAGGTCGCGGATGCCGACGGGCGAATTGGGATCGAGCCAGACGGCGATCGCATAGGCCACAATGCCAAAGAACAGGTACATGAACATGCAAAGACACGCGACAACGAGCCATGACGCCTGGACGCTCGACATAGCGGCCCAGAACTGCCCCATCTGCCCGGTTACCACCAGATAGACGATATAACCCACCAGCACGACGCCGATAAAGATGGCGCCGCGGCGTGCGCTCTTATTGTCATCTCCGCCCGAGGCCTCAACCTCGACCTGGGGCTTAGACGTATGCTGAGAGGACTCCGTCATGAGACTCCTTCTAACAGTCAAAATATCTTGGATATTGTACCCGTAAGGGCCATAGGCAGAACGCAAAGCTCTGGTTCAAACGGGAATTGCAGACGGTTGTTTGAAAATAAAAAACCCGGCCTTCCATAGGAAGTCCGGGTATCAGATGCGTGGTAGCCCGTACCAGATTCGAACTGGTGATCTCCGCCTTGAGAGGGCGGCGTCCTAAACCGCTAGACGAACGGGCCATAAGCCTCAGCAGAAAAGAAGTGGTAGCCCGTACCAGATTCGAACTGGTGATCTCCGCCTTGAGAGGGCGGCGTCCTAAACCGCTAGACGAACGGGCCACATGACATCTGCACTGCCGTGCTGCGACGAAATATATTACGGGACAAAAAACGTCAGCGCAAGAAGAAATTCCAAATTGCCAAAAAATTGTCGGCAGGTTATGGAACACGCAGGTAAACTAGGTAGCTAATTCAAGTTAAGATGGACCAAAAGAGCTTCGCGATCGTTGGGAATGTTGTCTTCGATCACGGCGTCGAGGGCGGAGTTGAGAAGCTGCCCCAGTTCCGGCCCGGGCTTGACTCCAGCACGGATCAGGTCGCCGCCGTTGATGGCGAGCATCTTGAGCGTATAGGGCTCCCCCGCCCTCAGCAGCTCGTGCGCCATCGCGCGCATCTCCTCAATCGTCTCAACGTAATAGAAGCACGACGGGGCCTTGCCAAGTGTGTCGGCACGCTTAAGGTCCATGAGCTCGTCAATCAGGCGGGCCGTGTCGACGCCCTCACCCGAAAGCGCGCGCATCATATTGAGGAGACAAGTACGCTCAGGGCGCAGCGGCTTGTCATGGTATTTGATAAGCAGGCACACATCGCGCACCAGGTCGTGCGAAAGCGCCAGGCGATCCATAATGATGCGCGCTTTCTTGGCGCCGAGCTCAGGGTGACCATAGAAGTGTCCGCTGCCGGCGTGATCGACCGTGAAGCACTCGGGCTTGGACACATCGTGCAAAAACGCCGCCCACATCAGACTCGAGGAGGGCGCGATGCCGTCGCACAGCGCCAGCTCCCCTGCCACCGTCAGTACGCGGGCGATATGCTCGTAGACGTTAAACGCATGATAGACACTTCGTTGATCAAACCCGCGACCCGCTGCCAACTCGGGCACAGCGGCGCAGATGAGCTCGGGGTAGCGCAGCATGGCATCTCCCCCGTGGCCGGTCGAAAGGATGCCCTCAAGCTCAATGCCCACACGCTCGCGCGCCACGGCATCGAGCAGCAGCGCGCACTCGGCAAGCGCACGCTTGGTCTCGGGCTCAATCATAAAGTCCAGGCGGCAGGCAAAGCGCACCGCACGCAGCATGCGCAGGGCGTCCTCGTTAAAGCGACGCTTGGGATCGCCGACAGCGCGAATCAGCTTGCACTCCAAGTCACCTTGGCCGTCGTAGCGGTCGACAAGACCGCGCTCGGGATGCCAGGCCATGGCATTGACGGTAAAGTCGCGGCGCGCCAGATCGTCCTCGAGCGAGGCGGCACGCTCCACACTCTGGGGATGACGACCATCGGTGTAAAAGCCATCCAGACGGTACGTGGTGACCTCGATACGCTCGCCATCGGAAATAGCCGTGATTCCGCCAAATTTAATGCCCGACTCCACAACCGCGATGCCGGCGGCCTCGAGCGCCGCTTTGGACTCCTGCCACAGGCCGCTACAGCACATATCAACATCGTGGCTGGGGTACCCCATAAGGGCGTCGCGCACCCAACCGCCCACGTACCAAGCCTCAAGACCAGCCGCCTCAAGCGCGCGCAGGACGCGCAGGGACGCATCGGACGGTTGAGTACCGTTGAGCGAAACATTGCACATGCCTATGGCCTCCTGCGACTATCAAATTGGCTATCGATTGCGTCTGCAAGAAGTCTAGCAAGAAACAGCCTCCACTGCACACGCAAGTCCGATAAACAAAAACGCATCCGTCCTAGTCTAAGACGGATGCGAAATAATCAAACTATTCAGACAAGGTGCCGGAACTAGCAGACCTGGCGAACCTCGATGTGCTTCTTATATTCGTCCACCTTGGCAAAATCACCCAGACCGGGGCACTCGACCACGTTGGCGCCAGTGGCCATCGAAAGGCGCAGGGCGTCCTCGACGCGCTCGGGGGCGTCGTGCCACACGGACAGGAAGGCAGCGAGCGAGGAATCGCCGGCGCACACCGTCGACAGCAGCTTGACGTCGAAGGTGCGGTTGGCAAACCAGATATGCTCGCCGTTGGAGAAGTACGCACCGGCGCCACCAAGGGTCAGCAGCACGTTCTTGGCGCCCTTGGCGTGCAGCTCGGCCATAGCGCCCTTGACGGACTCGTCGTCGCCACCGCTCACCTTAATGCCAAAGATGTCAAGCAGCTCGTCGTCATTGGGCTTGATCAGCAGTGGCTCCAGAGCAATGAGGTCTGCCAGCTGATGGCTCGAGATGTCAAGGACGAACTCGGCCCCCTTGGCCTTGACACGGCGCAGGACCTCGGCCAAGAAGCCCTCGGAAGTGTTGGGAGGCAGCGAGCCGCTGATGACCAGGCAGGTCATGTCATCGAGCGAATCGATAAGTTCAAACATCTCCTGCTCGTTGGCCTCGTTAATGGCGGCACCGGCGTTGACCATGTTGTACTCGGTGTCGGGGCCGGCATTGAGGAACACGTTGACGCGCGTAATGCCGTCGGTCCACACGGGCTTGACGGGCACGCCCAGGGCCTCGGCGCCCTTAACGATAAACTCGCCCGAGAAGCCGGCGAAGAAACCCAGGATCGAGGTGTCGACACCATAGTGGTCAAGCGTAAACGAGACGTTGAGGCCCTTGCCGTTGGGCGTGTAGACGGCATTGCGGGTACGCGTGACGGTGTTGGCGTCAAGGCCGTCGCAGGCGATGTTGTAATCAATGGCGGGATTTGCAGTGAGCGTGTAAATCATGAATGTTCCTTTCACGAAGCAACGTGTTGGTGAAAGTATATTCCACCCATCGGTAAAAGGCTAGGACAACTCGGTGAACGGTGTGGAAGCGATGAAGTACGGCAGAACATCTCTCTCCAATGACGGAACAAAAAAGGCGCCCCAGCCGAAACCGGGGCGCCGCATGCGCACGAATATGTCGCGTTTCGATTACTGACGATCGAGCTTGCGGACAGCAACGCGCTTGCTGTACTCGTCGACGTGACCGAAGTCGCCGATGCCGACGGACTCGGCAACGTTGGCGCCGGTGGCCATAGCGAGCTTCATGGCCTCCTCGACGTTGTCGCGATCCCTGTACCACTTGTGCAGGAACGCAGCGAGGGTGCAGTCGCCAGCGCAGACGGAAGAAACCAGCTTGATGTTGAACTCACGCTTGGCGTACCAGATGTCCTCGCCGTTGGAGAAGTAAGCGTCGCCGCGGCTACCACGGGTGAGCAGCACGTTCTGAACGCCAGCGTCGTGAGCCATCTTCATAGCAACGCGAACCTCGTCGTCGGTGTCGACCGGCACGCCGAAGATGGCCTTCATCTCGTGATGGTTCGGCTTGATGAGCAGCGGCTTCTTGTGAGCGAGCTCCTTGAGCTTGTCGGAGGACAGGTCCAGGACGACGTCGGCGCCACGAGCCTGAGCGTGCTCCATGACCTGAGCCAGGAAGTCGGGCGTAGCTTTGGGAGGCACGGAGCCGGAAACGATCAGGCACTCGAGATCGCCCGCGGTGTCCAGGATGTTATAGAGCTCCTCCTGGTGCTGCGGCGTGATCGGAGCACCAGGGTTCAGGATGCCGTACTCGTGCTGGCCATCGTTGACGTAGGTGTTGATACGCGTGATGCCGTCGGTCCAGACCGGGCGGCACAGGCAACCCAGGTTCATGACCTCCTCGACGATGAACTTGCCCGTGAAGCCGGCGAAGAAGCCGAGCGCGACGGTGTCGACGCCCATCTTCTTAAAGGCGAAGGACACGTCGAGGCCCTTGCCGTTAGCCGTGTAGCTGGCCGAACCGGTGCGGACGTTCTCGTCGGGCTCGAGCGGAGAGCTCGAAACCGTCATGTCGACAGCCGGGTTAGCGGTTAGCGTGTAGAACATTTACAGTACCCCCTGTATATGTGAGGGCCGCGTGGCCGGCCCATTCCAACCACGCGGTTACCTCTGATACCAAATTAGCGAGCTGCGGACTCGAGCAGTGCCTTGACCTCGGCGGCGGTGTTGCAGGCGAGCGCCTTCTCGGCGAGCTCGTCGCACTCGGCCTTGGTCCACTGGCTGATGGTCTTACGGGCGCGCAGGATCGACGGAGCACTCATCGAGAACTCCTCCAGGCCCCAGCTGATCAGCAGCGGCTCGAGCAGCGGATCGGCAGCGGCCTCGCCGCACATACCGACCATGATGCCGGCCTTCACGCCGCTCTCGATGATGTTCTTGAGCGAGCGGAGCACGGCGGGATAGTAAACCTGGTACAGGTTGGAGATGGTGTCGTTGCCACGGTCGGCGCACATGGTGTAGCCGATCAGGTCGTTGGTGCCGATGGAGAAGAAGTCGGCGACCTCGGCAAGACGGTCTGCGAGCAGCGAAGCGGCAGGCGTCTCAACCATGATGCCGACCTCGATGTTCTCGTTGAACTTGCGACCCTCTTCAGTCAGCTCGGCCTTGCACTGCTCGACAAGCTCCTTGACAGCCAAGACCTCCTCGACGCAAGTGACGAGCGGGATCATGATCTTTACGTCACCGAAGGCGCTAGCGCGCAGCAGAGCGCGGAGCTGGACCTTGTACTGGTCGGGATTGGCCAGGCAGTAACGCACGGCGCGGAAGCCCATGAAGGGGTTATCTTCCTTGACCATGTGCAGATACGGAATCTCCTTGTCGCCACCCACATCGAGCGTGCGGATGATGACCGGAGCGCCCTTGAGCGCGCTGGCGACCTTACGGTAGGCGTTGAACTGCTCCTCCTCGGAAGGAAGCTCGGCAGAGTCCATGAACAGGAACTCGGAGCGGAACAGACCGATGGCCTCGGCATCGTGATCGAGCGCGTTGGGCACGTCATCAGGGTTACCGATGTTGCAGGCGATGATCTTCTTGATGCCATCGGCAGTCACGGACGGCTTGCCACGGAAGGCCTCGAGGGCTGCCTTCTCGGCAGCGAAGGCCTCGGCCTTGGCGGTGTAGGCGGCGAGCGTCTCCTCGTCGGGATCGGCCTCGACGATACCCTTGCCACCGTCGACGACAACGGTCATACCGTTGCGCAGCGCGGTGCAGCTATTGGAAACCGAAAGGACAGCCGGGATCTCAAGGGCGCGCGCAATAATCGCGGAGTGCGACGTGCGGCCACCGGTCTCGGTGACGATACCGGCAACGTGGGCCTTATCGATCGTGGCGGTCATGGACGGCGTGAGGTCGTGCACGACAACGACAGTGTTCTCGGGCAGGACGGAGAGGTCGACGACCTCCTTGCCCAGCAGCTCGGCCAGAATACCGGTGCGGATGTCGGCGATGTCGGCCGCGCGCAGACGGAACATCTCGTCGTCCATGGACAGGAACATGTTCTCGAACATGGTCGAGGTGTCCATGAGCGCCTGCTCGGCGCAGGTACCACCGTCAATGGCGGCGTTGATGGCGTCGGTCATACCCGGATCCTGAGCCAGGACAATATGTCCGCTCATGATCTCGGCCTCGGCCTCGCCCACCGTCTCCTTCATGTGGTCGGCCTGAGCCTGGGTCTTCTCGCAGAAGACCGAAAGAGCGGACTGATAGCGCTCCTTCTCTGCTGCCGAATCAGCAACCTCGTGCGGCTCAAACGTCAAGTCGGGATCGACGGCGACCATGACGGTGCCGATACCGATGCCCTCGGAAGCGTTGACTCCCTGATACATTCCCATTCCTCTCTCCGTGTCATGTGATAAAGCGTTTTGCCATATCCATGACAAAAGAGCGCAGTTACCTTAAAACAAGTCACTGCGCCCCCAAATATGAACTTAGTTGTTCAACATGCGACCCGTTTGAGTTCTACTCGCCAAGACCGCTCTTGATGAGCTCGATGGCAGCAGCCAGAGCCTCGGCCTCGTCAGCGCCGTCGCACTTGACCTCGACCTCGGTGCCGCAGGGGATACCAGCAGCCATGAGGGCCATCGGGGACTTGCCGTTGACCTCCTTCTCGGGGGTGACGACCGTCACGTCGCAGGCGTACTTGCCCATGGTGGAGGCGAAGAGGCCAGCGGGACGCATGTGAAGACCCTGAGGATTAACGAGGGTAGCCTTCTCAGAAACCATAATTGACTCCTTTTTGTGTTTAACCCCTGTCAGCCATGCGACAGGAGCCATATTCACGACGTTGTTTATATTAACTCACATCAAACTGTTTTTCATTGTGTTTCGCACGAATTATTGGACGGATGTCGTTCCTGTACGCTCGCCTGCCGGGCGGGGCGGTTAAGTTTGCTGCTCTACAGTCCTGCGCAAGACGGAAAGCACATTAAGTGCTTTCCTTTGCGTGCGGAACTCGCGACAAACTTAACCGCCCCGCCCGGCAGGCGAGCTGCGGAAACTCGGTCGGTCCAGAGTAATATCGTGCGAACGGAATTCTGGCTGAATATTTATCCGCACGGACGATCCAATAGACAGGCCGCGCTAACCCCTTCTTCTAAGTTGCGGTGAAATAGGGACTGAATTTGGAGTTGAATCGTTTAAACAGTCCCTATTTCACCGCAACTTATGAGAGGGATAGAAAAAGGCGGGGACTCCTGGTGGAGTCTCCGCCTTATATACAAGGGGCGATGTTATTCGCGAGCTGGGGGATTAGACAAGGCGGGCGTTGATCGTCTTGGCGATCTCGGCGGCGTCGGTGGAACCCTTGACGGTGGCACGGAAGTCCTCGTCCATAAGCGCCTCGGCGACCTTGGACAGGATCTTGAGGTGCGTGGTGCCAGCCTGAGCGCCCGGGATGAGCAGGGCGATGGCCACGTTGACGGGAGCGCCGTCCATGGTGTCCCAACCGGTCACGCCGGACTCATCCTTGACGACGATGACGGCAGCCTCGGTAATGGCGTCGGACTTGGCATGCGGGATGGCGAAGCCCTCCATCATGCCCGTGGTGCCCTCGGCCTCGCGGGCCAGGAAGGCGTTCATCACGGCGTCGGCGTCGCCGGCGATACCGGCCTTGACGGCCTGGTTGGAGACAAAGCTCAGAGCCTCGTCACGAGAAGCGAAGTCCTCGGCGACAAAGACGTTCTCGACCTTCACGAAGTCGGCGGCCTCGGCCTTCGGAGCCTCGACAGCGGCGGCCTTGGGAGCCTCGACCGGCTTGGCGGGAGCGGCAGGAGCGGCCTTCTGGTTCTTCTCGAAGTCATACTTCTTGAAGGCGACGAACAGGATGCCACCGACCACGGCGCCGATAAGGATAGAGAGGACCCACAGCGGACCGTTCTCGACAACGGGCAGGACCAGGAAGCCACCGTGGGGCGCCGGATCGTGGACGTTGAACATAATGGTCAGGATCGAGGCGATGGAGGAACCGAGCATCATGATGGGCATGACGGGCCAGATGTTCTTAGTCATAAACGGAATGGCGCCCTCAGTGATGTGGGTGCAACCAAGGATGAAGTTGACGATACCGGCGTCATGATCCTCCTGGCTGAAGTACTTCTTGCCGACGATGACGGCAAAGGTGGTAATCAGCGGCGGAACGATACAGGCGGCGGAGACGGCAGCCATGAAGTTGGTGCCGAAGTTGTAGGTGTCGGTGCCGACACCGGCAGCCAGAGCCTCGGTGAGCATAGCGGTACCGGTGACGTAAGCAGCCTTGTTGACCGGGCCGCCCATGTCAACGGCGCACATGCAGCCGATAGCAAGACCCAGGACAACAGCGCCAGAGGCAGACAGGCCCTTGAGGAAGTCCATCATGGCGGTGTTGATGGCAGCCATGGGGCCGGAGATGCCGAGCATGACCAGACCGACGATGGCGGTGGAGAACAGCGGGTACAGGAAGATAGCCTTGAGGCCGTCCAGGTTCTTGGGCAGCTTGGCAAAGACCTTCTCGAGCAGCACGATGACATAGCCAGCGAGGAAGCCGCCGACAATGCCGCCCAGGAAGCCGAAGCCCACACCGGTGCCGCCAGCGTCGATCATGCCGGTATCGGCGTTAACGGGCAGGCCCTGGATGGCAATCATGCCGGCGACGAAGCCGGGGACGAGTGCCGGGCGCTTACCGATGGACTCGGCGATATAGGCGGAAAGCACGGGAACCATGAGGTTCATGGCAATGCCGCCGATGATCTTGAGCAAAGCGGCGAAGCTGTTGTAGTCGGCAGCCGTCGAATCGAAGGACGTGATGCCCCACAGGAACGATACGGCGGTCAGGACGCCACCAGCGACGACGAAGACCAGCATGTGGCTGACGCCGTTCATGAGGTGCTTATAGATGATGTGGCCGACGGATTCCTTCTCCTCGACCTCATCCTCGACATCGGCAGCAGCCGCAACCGTGTCGTCGCCCTTGGCGGCGAGTGCGCGGTCGATCAGCTTACCTGCAGCCTCGACGGACAGGGCCTTGGAAACACCAACGGAAACCATGGGCTTACCGGCGAAACGCTCCGCCTGGACATCCTTGTCGGCTGCGACGACGACGGCCTTGGCACCAGCGATCTCACTCTTGGTGAGCTCGTTCTCGACACCGACCTGGCCATGGGTCTCGACCTTAATGGTCAGACCGCGCTCGGCAGCTGCCTTCTCCAGCGCCTCCTTCGCCATGAAGGTGTGCGCAATGCCGGTCGGGCAACCGGTGGCGGCGATGATGTCAAACTTAGCCATGTGTCCCTCCTTTTTGAGTACTGCGCCCGCAGGCGCTCCCCTACACGCGCTTCGATGCGCGTTTTTCCACACCTGAAAGATACCAAGCCACCGCTTGTACGAGAAGCAATACAGCTCATTTCTCCGGTGAAAGGTTCTTTCATTACCGTAAACGGTCGATGAAAGTTTACCATCAACTATTGAAACGGCAAGGTGTATCTTGTAATTGAAAATGCCCCTATACTACGACATTACAAAACAAGTCCGATTTTTATGCCAGCCAGGAGCCATCCCATGTCCGATAGCAGCAAGAGTGCACTCTCCCTTATCAGTATGCACAGGGGGTACAGCGAGTCCGAGCAGCGCATTGTCGACTATATCCTAGAGCACCAGTCCGAGGCCCCGCGTCTGACAGCCGCCCAGCTCTCGCGCGCTGCCGCAACCTCCGAGGCAACCGTCTCGCGCTTCTGCCGCAAGCTGGGCTTTGGCAGCTTCCGCAGCTTTCAGTTTTCGTTGGCGCGCGACCTGGAGAGTCAGCGCAACGAGGGCCTGACCGACGAGGTCTCGCTCGACAACATGGAGCAGAGCCTCAAGAATATTCTCGCTGCAAAGGTCAGCGAACTCAATGCGACCATCGATGGCATTGACCACGACACGCTGGCAGCCGTCGTGCACGCGTTTAAGAACGCAGGGGCTATCGAGTTTGCAGCCGTAGGCAACACCAACGCCGTCGCACTCGACGCGATGTTTAAGTTTTCTCAACTGGGCCTTCGCTGCATGGCAAGCACCATCAGCGAGACTTCGATTGGTTTTGCGCTCACGTTGCGCCCCGGAGATGTCATCGTGCTGATCTCGAACTCCGGAAAGTCGCGTCGACTGAATCGCATGGCAAAAGCGGCTCGCGGCTGCGGTGCTACCGTAGTCGTCATCAGCAGCGACAGTAAGTCTCCGCTTGCTCGTCTGGCCGATTACACCTTTAATACCGTGAACCACGAGGCACTGCTCACCACGGGCGACTTTGCGTTCTCCAAGATCAGTGCCACGATGATCATCGAGGTCATCTACAACTTCCTGCTGCCCGAGATTGAAGACGCCCGCGAGCATATCAGCTACTACGAGGAGCTCATCCAGCCGGATAAGGTCGTGGAGTAGGTTTTATCAGGGGACGTTATGTACCGTTCCGATAAAACTATGCCGGTTTTCTACGATGAAATCGTAATATGCGACCACATCGTGTTGTAGAAGAAAACCGCAGGCGTTCTAGCTGCGGTTTTCTTTTTACAATTTTAGCTGTGCTCGAGCTATGCCGATTCATCGTAGTAAACCGGCATAGTTTTTGACGCTCGGGCCAGACAAGCAAGTGGCGGTGCAACAATTGCTGATATTTTGTCCCCGCCAACAACCCGGCTCGTTCTAACCTCGAACTTCTTCCAGCATCTGCTTGGCGTGCGCCAGGCTTGCCTCCGATTGATCACCACTCAGCATGCGGGCGATCTCTGCGATGCGGGCATCCCCAGTCACCTCATCCAGATGCGTCTGGGGAACGTCGCCGGGTTCTTTGCTCACCACGTAGTGTTTGTCGGCCATGACGGCGACCTGCGCCAGGTGGGTTACGACAATTACCTGATGCGTAGCGGCGAGATCTGCCAGAACGCTCGCGAGGGCACGTGCGGTAGAGCCGCCGACACCGGCATCGACCTCGTCGAACACCAGCGTATCCACGCCGTCCGCGTTACCGAGAACGACCTTGCTCGCCAGCATGACGCGGCTCAGCTCGCCGCCCGACGCAATGCGGCGCAGGGGGCGCGGCGTCAATCCGGCACCACTGCGATACAAAAGCTCATAGCTCGAAGGCCCCGCCAGCGTCCATTCGGCACGCGGAAGATCGCGCGACTCCCAAACGAGCTCGGCGTCGCCCATCTCCAGGCGCGCCATCTGACGGCCAACCTCGTGGCAAAAGCGAGGGGCTGCGGTATTCCGCACGCGTTTAAGCGCCTTGGCAGCAGCAAAAAGCTCGCGTTCGGCACACCCGAGCGCCTCGCGAGCCTTCTTGATCCGCTCATCACCATCATCGACCAGCGACAACAGCTCTTGTGAGCGGTCGCGCATGGCAAAGACATCGTCCATGGTGGGCCCCCACTGACGCAGTAGGGCCTTAAGATCGGAATAGCGCTCGCGCATACGAGCCAGCTCGCGCGGATCGAAGGCGACCCCATCGCGATAGGTGCGCAGCTCGTTGGCACAATCCTCAAGCGAGATACAGGCATCCGAAAGCGCATCGGCGATATCACCCAGCTTGCGGTCGACGGCCGCCATGCGGGAAAGCTCCGCCACGGCACTGTTCACGGCATCGAGCGCTCCCCCTTCAGCTGCAAGCGATGCATGGGCATCGTTGGCCGTGGCCACCAACACCTCAGCATGCTCGGAGCGCGGCAGCAGCTCCTCGAGCTCCTCATACTCGCCCGGTTTGGGGTCGACCTCGGCGATGCGCTCCAGGGCGAAGCGCGCCTCCTCGACGCGACTCCCCTGCGCACGCGAGGCCTCTTCGACGCGACGGACCTCCTTGGCAGCCGCACGCGATGCCTTAAAGCAAGCACGGTAGTGCTCGAGCGCCTCGAGTGCCGGGCGCCCTGCCCAGGCATCGACCATGGCAACATGATGCGCCGGGTCGAGCAGGCGCTGGTGCTCGTGCTGACCGCAAAGATCCATCATCACGCCGACGCGCTCCGAAAGTTCGCGCACGCTGGCGATGCGGCCGTCAATTTTTACGCGGCTGCGGCCCTCGGCAGAAAGGCTGCGCTGCACGGTGACGCCCTCCGTGTCATGCGGGCCATCAAACAGGCGCGCCTCGACGCTGGCAAGTGCCTCGCCCTCGCGCACCGTCGACGAATCCGCGCGCTCGCCCAAAATGAGCTTGAGTGCCGAGAGCAGCGCGGTCTTACCGGCGCCGGTTTCTCCAGTCAGAACCGTTAGACCCGTGCTCGGAGCCAACGTCGCCTCGCGAATGAGTGCAATGTTGGAAACCTGCAGCTCATCGATCATGGCGCACTCCGTAGAACACGCGGCTCACCGAGTTATAGAAGCTCTCGGGGCCGTAATCCAGCAGCAGCACATCGCCGGGACCACGGCGCACAGCCACGCTCTCGACCGTGCCATCGCAGGTAATAAACTGTCCATCGATGGCGATCGCCGGAACGCTCGGGCGGTCATCGGACATAAAAATCTCCACGACATCGCTCGGCGAAGTCAAAAAGGCGCGAGCCTGAATGGTATGCGGAGCGATGGGCACACAGACCATACCCGTGTAATCGGGGCTGACGATGGGGCCGCCGGCGGAAAGCGCGTAGCCGGTGGAGCCAGTCGCCGTCGATACAACCACGCCGTCGCCGCGCAGGCGGTCGATATGATGGCCGGACACCGTGATATCGAACTCGACCATATCGGACAGGGGCCCACGCGCAAGCGCCATATCGTTAAGGGCAAACGTGCGCACGACATCCTTCGTGCCGTCTTCGCGCACCGAGACGATATCAGCGGCGATGGTGGCGCGGCGGCTCACATGGAGCTCACCGGACAGGGCATCGCTCACAACCTGCAAAATGTCGCGCTCCTCGGGGCTCGCGGCCGTCAAAAAACCCAAATGACCATAGGAAAGACCCAAAATGGGAATCTCACGGTAGTTGAGAATGCGGGCGGCACGCAGCAGCGTGCCGTCGCCGCCGAGCGTAATAACCAAGTCGGCATCGTCAACATCGGGCGCGCTCTGAATCTTAGAGCGCTGGTCGGCAGCCCATGCGACCTCGTAACCTTGGCGCGAAAGCCAAAGCTCGAGCATCAGGCCGCTCTCGACCGCCTCTTGCTTGTAGTAATTGGGAACCAGAAAGACCTTCATAGCGTTGCAGCTTTCTCGCTCAAAACCGATACCTGGGATTGAAGCTCATCGTCGGTGCGTTCGCCGGGTGCAAACCTCGTGCCGTACAGGAAAAACTCAACGTTGCCCTTGGCGCCATGGATGGGCGACACGCACACGTCGAGCGGGAACAGGCCCTTGGCGGCAAAGAGCTCGATCGCCGCCACGAGCGCATCGCGGCGGACGGCGGGGTCGGTCACGATGCCGCCCTCGCCCACCAGCGCAGCCGGCGCCTCAAACTGGGGCTTTACGAGCGTGCAAAACGAACCCGAAGGCTTGAGGCACTCCATCACGGCGTCAATGATATTCGCGATACTCGTAAACGACACATCGCACACGGCCAGATCGATAGCGCCACCGTAGCCAAGCTCGGGCAGCTGAGTGACGTTGGTGCGCTCGTGGAGCGTCACGCGATCGTCTTGGCGCAGTGACCAATCAAACTGGGCGCGACCCACATCGACCGAAACGACCGTGGCGGCGCCACGCTTGAGCAGGCAATCGGTAAAGCCGCCCGTGGAGCAGCCCACATCGAGGCAAGGAAGGTCCGTCGGATCAATCCCAAACGCATCGAGCGCGCCCTCGAGCTTGAGCCCGCCGCGCCCCACGTAGGGAATACGACCCTTCACGTGCAACGGCAGGCCGGGCGTCACCTTAAGACCTGGCGAGGTCAAACGCTCGCCGCCGCTCGAGACCAAGCCGGCCATAAGAGTGCGAAGGGCATCCGCGCGATCGGCGCAGATGCCCTGTGAAATCAGTTCGTCATCGAGACGCACACGTTTCATGAATGCCATCAACCATTCGTATCCGGAGACGCGGCCTGGCTATCCTTGGATTCGTTTGCCGCATCCTCATCGTATTCCTGCTCGAGCTTATCCGCCTCGCGAGGCGTCAGCTCAAACTTGTCGACCATATCGACCGCACGGGAGCCCAGCTCGATCGCCTCGTCAAACAGATCGAGCGAACGCTCCAGGGACGTATCCTTGGAGCGAACGGTCGCGATAATCTGGTCCAAGCGGTCCGAGATCTCGTCGAAGTTGCGGACGGAACCCTCTGGCATGGCTACTCCTCGACGGTACCGGTCTCGACCTCGGCGACCTCGGCATCCTCGTCGAGAACGCCGGCCGCAGCCTGAGCGGCGGCAACCTTGGCGGCAGCCTCGGCAGCCTGGGCCTCCTCGCGGGCACGGTCCTCGGCCAGCAAATCCTGATACAGGTCCTCGCCCGGCAGCTCCTCGCTACGAGCGATCTTGCCCAGCACGCCGTTGACAAACGACGCGGACTGGTCGGTGCCATAGGCCTTGGCAAGCTCGACAGCCTCGTTGATCACGATGGCATCCGAGACCTCCTCGTCGGTGAGGAAGCGCATCTCATAGACGGCGATGCGCAGCAGATTGCGGTCGGCACCGGGCATGCGCATAAGATCCCAGTTCTTGGCGACGGAGCGCAGGGCGCAGTCGATGCGGTCGATGTGCTCGTAGGCACCGCGGCACAGCTCCAGCGCGTAGGGGTCGAGGGGACCCTTCGAGATCAGGAAATCGCCCTCGAGGACGCGCTCGAGCGGGCTGTCCGTGGCCTCGGCCTGGAACAGCAGCTGCAGCGCCTGACTGCGGGCAAGCGTACGCCCGCGATAAACCTTAAGGCTCAAAGGTTACTCCTTGGGGAAAACGAGGCCGTCGATGCAAACGTCAACGCGCTCGACCTCGACGCCCACCTGGGCGTCGATGGCGGCAACCACGGCGGCGCGAACAGCCTCGGCGAGTTTCTTGAACGGATAGCCAAAGAACACCACGACGCGCACGGTAAGCGCGAGCTTGTCGCCGATGACCTCGGCCTCGACCGCCGGCTCGGAAGCCGGGGCCTTGGACGAAAGCATCATGGAGACAAGGTTGGTGGCAAGGTCCTTGACGCCCACGGAGGCGATGCCCTCGACATCCGTGACGGCGCGCGAGACGATGGCGGTCAGAACATCGGGCGAAATGCCGATGCCGTCAATCTTGATTTCCTGGGGCATGAGTCCTCCTAGAAGAGTTGGTTGCTAGACGCGGGAGACGAACTTGCCGTCGCGGGTGTCAACCTTAATGACCTCGCCCTCGTTGAGGTACATGGGGACCTGGATGACAGCGCCGGTGTCGATGGTGGCCGGCTTGGTGGAACCCTGGACGGTATCGCCCTTGAAGCCCGGGTCGGTCTGGACGATGGTGGTCTCGATGAACATCGGCGGGGTCACGCCCATGAGCTCGTCGTCGGCGAAGAGCAGCTGGCAGGTGTCATTCTCGCGCAGCCACTTGGCGTTCTCGCCCACCATATCCTCGGGAACGGGAACCTGCTCGTAGGACTCGTTATCCATGAAGATGTAGTCGGCGCCGTCGTTGTAGAGGTACTGGAACTCACGGGTGGTGAGCATGACGCTCTCGAACTTGGTGCCGGCGTTGCAGGTGTTCTCGACGACGCGGCCGCTCTTGATGTCGCGGGTCTTGTAGCGCACGAAAGCGCCGCCCTTGCCCGGCTTGACGTGCTGGAACTCGACGATGGTGTAGACCTTGTCCTTAATGCGGAGACCGAGGCCGTTCTTGAAGTCGGCGGTAGAGATAGTAGGCATAGCGACCTTTCTTGTTATTGGCTAGACGCACAAACGTCCAAATTACATACGAGCGAAATTATACACTTGCAGACGGCGGCTGCGGCGAGCGCATAAAAAGAGAACGCGGGACGCCCGAATCGATCCGGACGCCCCGCCTCCAAAAACCCAAATGGATGGTTTAGCAATCGATAATATGCAGGTCGTGCGGGGTCTTGGTGAAGGGCTCATAGCCGTTCTCGGTGACGACGCCGTAGTCCTCCAGGCGCACGCCGCCCACGCCGGGCAGGTACACGCCGGGCTCCATGGTGATAACCGAGCCGACCTCGATGATATTCTTGCTGCGATTGAAGTTAGGCAGCTCGTGGATGTCGATGCCCACGCCGTGGCCCAGACCATGGTTGTAGTAATCGCCATAGCCGGCATCGCCGATAATCTTCTTGGAAAGCTTGAAAATGTCGTTGCCCTCGACGCCCGGATGGATAGCGGCGACGCACTCCTCATGGGTGCGGCGCACGAGCGCGTACAGGTCGAGCTGCTCCTGGGTGGGCTCGCCCATCACGACGGTACGAGTCATGTCGGAGCGGTAGTCGCAATAGCCCGCACCGTAATCCATGAGGACAAAGTCGCCCTTCTCGATCACGCGGTCGCTCGGGACGGCATGCGGGTTGGCGGTGTTGGGACCGCTCGCGACGATGGAGCCAAAGGCCAGGCTGTCGGCGCCGTTGGCGAACATAAAGTTCTCGAGCTCGTTGCGGACCTGTTTCTCGGTCATACCGGGCTTAATAAAGCCGAGCATGTGCTGGAAGGCGGCATCGGTGATCGACTGCGCGTGGCGCATGAGCTCGATCTCCTCTGCATCCTTGATGGCACGCATCTTGCGGATGTCGTCATGCATCAGCGGCAGCATGCAGGCAACGGAGCGGTCCTCCAGACCACGTTGAATACCCTGGTAGAAGTTAATCTGCATGTCATCCTCGACGGCGCAGACGCGGCATTTGTTGGCCGCAATCTTGCCGGCGACCCAGCCGGGGATGGTGCCCTCGTCCATGTCGTAGACCCAGGGGCTGCCGGCGGGCGTGTTCTCCTCAAAACTGTTGAGATAGCGCGAGTCGGTGTGGAACAGGCACTGATCGGCCGTAATAAACGCGGCGTGAGGGAACTCGAAGGTGTAATCGAAGACGCCCTTCACGCCCGTGAGCCAACGGAGATTGGCCTCGTCGCGCACGACGATGGCGTCGTAGCCGCGCTCGGCCATCAGGGCACGGACGCGCTCGATACGACCGGCAGGACCGGCAGCAAACTCAGACATGCAGATTCCTTTCTTGTTATCCTCATAAAAGTGGGACGGGTCCCGATCGAAAGACGGATTCGCACGCGATCCGCAACCGATTGAAAACCCGCACCTCAACATGATACGAAAGACGATGGATGTCAATAAAACTTAGAGAAGTTCTTTGCGAGAAGCCAAGTAGGCATGAGCATGGCGCTCAAGAACCTCGTCCTCAACGCTCGTTAGACGAATGGCGCCAAGTGCCGCGGGCAGCGGCAACATACTGCGGTTCGAGCGAACAAACTGCTGCCTGCGGAACTCCTCGATATATGCGGCGGGCTCCAGATCGAAGGCAAACTCCTCGATGCCAAAGTCCTCCAGGCAGTCATCGACCTCAAAGACGTAATCGATATCGAAGTCGCAGGCATCATGTGCTAGGCGCGCCTCAAAGCGCATACCTTCGGACAACAGCTGGTAGGCAGGGGCCTGCGAAGCGGCATCGCCCAAGCAGGCGCGCAGGGTACGCTCCCCCGTCTTGCCAAAATCGAGCGCATGGCGGGCGCTCGGGTTCGTGGCCATCAGTACGTCCTTGCGGGCAGTCTGAGACCACTGAACGGCATTGACGAGCGCGACTTCCTCGCCAGCGAGAATCTCGGGGACGGTCTCGGTAAACTGATTCCAACGGGACTTGCTGCTCGAAAGCATGGTGCCAACAAGTACCGCATAACCGAGCTTGAGGTCCTCGGGGTCCGCTTCGCGAACAAGTTCGAGGTCACACACGACCAAGCCCGGCTCGGGACGGAACGCGATAGCGGGAAGCGCATTCGCCGACGAGGCGACGAGTGGCTTCATAGTCGTCGCGACCGTGAGCATGGCGTCGAACGTCGTCGGCAGCAAGGCGCACTCCGTTCGTCCACACCACTGGTTGGCACACCAGCAAACAACCGAGCAGGTTGCGGCATCGCCAACGGCGACAACCAGATCGTCGCAGGTAACACCGTTGGCAGACAGGGCGCCAAAAACGGTATCGGCATCGGCCAGCGTAGCACCGGCAGGCGAAACCTCGAGGACAAGCGGCGACACGGCAAAACCGGCGTCGACCAGCGCATGCTCGACAACCTCGCCAAAACGCTCGGGTGTGGCGCTGTTCCAAACCACCATCGCCCGCTTGGGTTTGCCCACAGCCGAGGCAAACATGCGCGACAGCTCCTCGAACGCGCCCAATCCGACGCGGACATCGACACTGCGGTTTTGGAAATTGATAAGTTGACGGCGAATCATAGCAGCCCACGCTCCAAAAGCATCTCGGCACAAAGGTAGGAAACGTCCTCGAAGGACTTGTTGCGGATATCAAGGGTAATATCGGCGGCCTGGCGATACAGCGGACGGCGATGTTCAAACAGGCGCGCAGCATGCTCGGGCGAGCGGAAATCTGGTCGGGTATCGGAGCGGCGAATCTGGCGCAACGAATCCTCAAAGTCGCCTTCGAGGTACACACAGGTACCCATCTGGTGCATGAGCTCGATATTGACCGGCGTCTCGACAATGCCGCCACCGCACGAAACCAGCAAGCTGCGCTCGCTTTGGAGCGAACGGAGCGCCGAGGTTTCGAGCTCGCGAAAGCGCTCCTCGCCCTCGGTTTCAAAAATCTCGGTTACCGATTTGCCGCAACGGCGCACGACAAGGCGGTCGGTATCAATAAACCGACGCTTGAACATCGTGCCCACGTTGCGTGCAAGCGTCGATTTGCCCGCACCCAAAAACCCGATAAAGAAGATATGGTCGCAGCCGTGCTTGGTGTGCTGGGACATGACGAAACCTATTCCTCGCAGGGAAGGTCGCGCAGGGCCCGGCGCTCAAAGATACGGAAGATCTGCGTATACCACAGGTCCTGAGTTGCCTGTGGCTTTACCAAGATCGTGTCGACGCCGGCAAAGTTACCGCTCCACACGTCCGTGTACAGCTGGTCACCGATCAGCACAGCCTCATCGGCCGTGGCGCCCAAGCGCTTAAGACCGGCCTTGAGAGCAAACGGTGCAGGCTTCATGGCATGGCTGATGGCCTCGAGCCCCAGCTCGCGTGCTGAGCTCATGACCTGGTCGCGATGCCAGTTGTTCGACACCATGCACAGCTTAAAGCCCTTGGCATGGGCGGCGTCGAGCCAGGCCGAGACGGCAGCGGGGACCTGCTCGGTATCACGCGGCACCAGGGTGTTATCGCGGTCGAGCAAAATGGCGCGCTTGCCGTCGGCCCACAGGGTATCAAGGTCGATGCGGTCGACCGAGGCAACATATCGTTTGGGGCTGAAAATCCTCATGTTTAATTCCAAGACTGTTGGTGCTCTTCGTAGGTCTGAGAGAAATACTCCTCGTCCTGCGTAATGTAGAAATACAGGTCATCGGAGTCGGTGGGCTCAAGGGTTGCCTTGAGCGCCTCGAGTGACGGAGAGCAGATGGGCGTGGGCGGCAGGCCCTCGTGCTTATAGGTGTTATACGGGCTATCGCTCTGCAGGTCGTCGGCGGTAACCTCGCCGCCGGTGACATACATCATGGTCGCATCGCTATTGAGGTAGCGCAGACCATCGAGCTTGCCGGCAAGACGGTTGTAGAACACCGAGGCGACATGCGCGCGCTGCTCGGCGTTGAGGCCTTCGCGCTCAACGATGGAAGCGAGATTGATGATGTCGTAATCAGACATCTCCACGCCGTAGCGCTCCTTGATTTTGGCCTCGCAACCGGCAAAATCGAGCGACTTGTACTCGGTGTTGAATTGATCGAGCATGGCACGAATCACATCATCGGCGCTCGGTTTCTTACCCAACGAATAGGTCTTGGGGAATAGGAAGCCCTCGAGCGAATCGTTTGCAGCGCCCTCAAGGAAGCTATAGTCCTTCACATAGTTGGAGGCCTTTGCCTGATTGAGGAAGTCTTCCTTGGAGATACTGTCGTATGCCTTGGCCACGCGATCGGCGACCTGGTCAACCGTCAGGCCCTCTGGGATAGTCAGTGCATCGGAGCCCGCATTGGGGCCCTCCATGAGCTGCTGAACGACCTTGGTCGCGTCCATGAGCGTGGTGAACGAGTAGGTGCCGGGCTTGAGCGACATGTCGGCGTTGAGCTTTTTGACCGCCGCGTAATAATCCTTGGGATTTTCGACGATATGGTTCTCGGAGAGAATCGAAGCGATGCTGTCACCCGAGGCACCATCGGGAATAGTGATAGTAACCTGTTGGCCAGCAGTGACTTTCGCATCCTCACCAGCAAAAAAGCCCTTGACAGCTGGCACGACAAAGAAAACGATCGCGACAAGCGCAAGCACGGCGACGACGCCACCGATAATCATAGGCACCGGGGAGCTTTTCTTTTGGGCACCACGGCGAACGCGCGTGTTATAGCTCGAGCGCGTGGCCGGAGCAACGCCGTGCGAGCCATGAGCATGATGTGCGTGGGAGCGTGATTGCGGTGCCTGTCCCTGCGTGCGCTGGGCAGGAGCCTGCTGCTTAAAGCGGGAACCGCCCGCGGGCTGGGCTGTATGGGCAGCAGACTGCTGAGCAGGACGACGAACAGGCTGCTGGCCTGGACGCTGAGTGGGCTGAGTGGGGCGAGAAGAGGGCTGCGCCGAACGTGCGGCGGGTTGGGCCGCGCGCTGAGTCGGTTGCATCGGACGCTGACCGGACGATACAGGGCGTGGCGCAGGCTGTCGTGTACGATTCGGCTGGCGCGGATCGAAAGCGCTAGACATGCGAAACCTCCTCGTTTTTGCGATCGAGCCACGTCTGCAAGAACAGGCTGGCGGCGATCATGTCGATCTTGCCCCTCATCTGCTTTTCGTTGAGTCCCTGCTCGCGCAGGATACGCTTGGCCTCTTGCGAGGACAGGCGCTCGTCCTCAAACTCCAGCGGAAGATCGAGCTCGTCGGCGATCTTTTGCGCTACGGCGGCAACGCGCTCGGCCTGGGGGCCAGGCTCGCCGGCCATGGTCAGGGGACGCCCGCTTACCAGGATGTCGGGCTCATAGTCCTCGACCAGGTAACGGAACGTCTTAGCCATACCAGTGACCTCGGCGGCCGGGAGCACCTTGACGGGCATCGCCATCTTGCCATCACGGCTCGAGACGGCGATGCCGATCCTGGTCTCCCCTATGTCCAGCGCGAGCGCGACCACAGCGACTACTTAGGCGCCGAGCGCGGTCTTGGCGGCCGCGAGGGCATCGGCGATACCGGCAGCATTCTTACCACCGGCCTGGGCCATGTTGGGACGGCCGCCACCGCGACCGTCGACCAGGCCCGCAATCTGCTTAATCACGTTGCCGGCGTGGAAACCGGCCTTCACGGCGTCGTCGGAACCGGCGGCGAGCAACGCAGGCGTGCCCTTCTCGGTCACGCTGGCAACGACGCAGGCGACAGGGCCGGCGACCTTCTGGTGCACGGTATCCCAGACGTTGCGCAGGTCAGCAGCCTCAAGGCCCTGGAGCTCAGCGACGACGAGCTTATAGCCGTCGAGCTCGACGGCACCCTCGATGGCGCTGGAGATAGCGTCGGAGGAGCCACCGGTCAGCGCCTTCTTGAGCTTGTTAGACGTCTCGCGCAGCTCGGCCTGCAGGTTCTCCACACGAGCGGGAACCTCGTCAACGCGGCACTTGAGCGCAGCGGCAGCGGCGTCAACGAGTGCCAGGCGGTCGGCCATGTAGTCGAGGGCGCCCTTAGAGGTAACGGCCTCGATACGGCGGACGTTCGAGCCCGTGGAGGACTCGGAGATAATCTTGAACAGGCCGATCTCGGCAGTGTTGGTAGCATGCGTACCACCGCAGAGCTCGCGGGAGAACGGCTGGTCCTCGGCGCCCACGGAAACGACGCGGACGACGTCGCCATACTTCTCGCCAAACAGGGCGACGGCGCCGGCGGCCTTGGCCTCGTCGATGCCCATGACGCGGGTCACGACCGGCTTAGATGCAAAGATCTGCTGGTTGACCAGATCCTCGACAGCCTTGAGCTGCTCGGAGGACAGAGCCTCGAAGTGCGTGAAGTCAAAGCGCAGGTGCTCGGGCGTCACCAGCGAGCCGGCCTGAGAGACATGCTCGCCCAGGACGTGCTTAAGCGCGGCGTCAAGCAGGTGGGTGGCGGTGTGGTTGCGGCGCAGGAAGCCACGGCGCTCGGCGTCGAGCGCGGCGGTCACGGTAGCACCGACGGTCAGCGTGCCCTCGGCGGCGTGCGCAACGTGGGCATACAGGCCGTTGTGGTTCTTGGTATCGGAAACGGTCAGCGAAGCGCCCTCGGCGGAAAGCTCGCCGGCGTCACCCTGCTGGCCGCCCATCTCGGCATAGAACGGGGTGCGGTCGAGCACGATCTCAACATCATCGCCCGCGGCAGCGGACTCGACGGACTCGCCGTTGCGCACGATGGCGACAACCTTGGCGCCTTCGATCACATCGTTGTCATAGCCGTCGAACTCGGTCGCAGCGACCTTGTCCGAAAGCTCGACCCACACGTCGTTGAAGCTACCCCAGGCGTCGCCCTTGACATTGGCGCGAGCACGGGCCTTCTGGTCCTCCATGCAGGCGGTGAAGCCGTCCATGTCGACGTCATGGCCAGCGGTGCCGGCAATCTCGACGGTCAGGTCGATGGGGAAACCAAAGGTGTCGTGCAGCTTAAAGGCGACATCACCCGGGAGCACGGCGCCATCGGCAAGCGCTGCCAGGGCCTCGTCCAGGTAGACGCGACCGTTGTCGAGCGTCGTGGAGAAGCGCTCCTCCTCGGAGGCGACGATACCCTTAACGAGCGCGACGTTCTTGAGCAGCTCGGGATAGGCCTCGCCCATCTGAGCGTTGACCTCGTCGATGAACTTGGTCAGGAAGGCGCCCTCGATGCCCAGCAGGCGGCCGTGGAACACGGCACGGCGGAGCAGGCGACGAAGGACGTACTCGCGACCCTCGTTACCGGGGAGGATGCCGTCAGAGATCATAAAGTCGACGGCACGGGAGTGGTCGGCGATGATGCGCAGGGAGCGGCTGGCACCGGAGTAATCGTCGGCGTCATAGGTCTTGCCGCTGATCTCCTCGCCCAGCTTGATGAGGTGCTGCATCAAATCGCCGTCGTAGTTGGCGGTCTTGTGCTGCATGATGGCGGCCATGCGCTCCAGGCCCATGCCCGTATCGAGGTTGCGGTGCGGCAGCTCCGGCATGGAGCCGTCCTCCTGGCGGTCGTACTGGGTAAACACGAGGTTCCAGAACTCAAGGAAGCGGTCGCAGTCGCAGCCGGGCTTGCAGTCGGGGCTGCCGCAACCGACCTCCTCGCCCATGTCAAAGTAGATCTCGGAGCACGGACCGCAGGGGCCGGTGGGGCCAGCGGCCCAGAAGTTGTCGTCCTCGCCCAGACGCGAAATGTGATCCTCGGCAACGCCCAGGGAGCGCCACACGTCGTGGGTCTCATCGTCCTCGGTAAAGACGGTGAAGTACAGGCGGTCGAGCGGCAGCTTGAACTCCTTAGTGATGAGCTCAAAGGCCCAAGCGCAGGCCTGCTGCTTAGAGACGCCGCCAAAGGAGAAGTCGCCGAGCATCTCAAAGAAGGACAGGTGACGGCCATCCTCGCCGATGCAGTCGATGTCGTTGGTGCGGACGCACTTCTGGCAGGAGATCGCGCCGATCTCCTTCATGGTCTTCTTGCCCTGATAGTACTCCTTAAACTGATTCATGCCGGCGTTGGCAAGCAGCAACGAGGGATCGTCGGGAACAAGAGACGAAGAAGGATAGAGCTTAAGACCGCGCTCCTCAAAGAAGTTGAGGAACTTGGAGCGGATCTCGGCCGTAGTCATTGACGGGTAGTCAGCACTCATAGAGGGAATCTCCTCGGTTTCACATCGAAACAGTTCAAACGTAACGATATTACCATCCCGCCGCGCAAGTGCAAAAAAGAGGGCCGACATAAAGCCGACCCTACAGCGAAAGTGCACGTTATTTAGGAGTATGCGATGCATTGAAAAAGCTACTATAGAATTGCATATAAGATTCACCCGGAAGGAGCGATCGATGAAAAGCAAACGATTTGTCCTGAATGCACTTCTGGTTGTAGCACTTTTAGCGCTTTTGGCTTTCTCCTGCTGGTACGCAAACCAACCAGCATTTGGCTACGTATTGTATGCAGTAATGTCCGGCGATAAAGCCTATTACACTCTACGCGCAATTGACGTTCTCTTTTTCTATGTAGCCGGCCCCTTATCAATCGCTTTGCTCGCGTTTCTTGTCATTTACAACTTCAAGAAACGCTAGCGGTGCCTATTTGGAATCCGAATCGTCCATGGAGCCGTCGATGCCGGTTTTGGTATCGTCGTCCGAGTTGGAGTCATCGTCCTTGGCGAAGGGATTCTTGAAAAAGCTCGTCGCATCGGGCTGCAGGCCCGAGAGCTTGATCCAGGGATTCTCGAGCTCGGGCTTGGGCATTGCCTGGGCCTCGGGCGCGGTCTCGTTGCCGATGAGCTCGGACTCGTAAATGAACGTATCGTCTCCAAGCGCGTCGTAGGCGGCGACCGGGTTGCCCTCGGCATCGCGATATGGCGTGCCCTTAAATACAGCGCCGTCGTATGCCACGAGCTGGCGACCGGTCTCGTTCTCAAAGTAGTAGACGAAAATGCCCTTGAGGGCCGCGCACAGCGGAATGGCGATGACCATGCCGATGGGACCCATAAGTGCCGAACCAATAACGAGGGCCGTCAGGCTCATGATGGGATGCACCTGCACCGAACTCTGCATGACCTTGGGGGAAATGACGTTATCGGTGACGTTTTGAGCCACCATGGTCACAACGAGCGTCCACAACGCCAGCATGGGGCTGAACATAAAGCCAAGCACCGTGGCGATAGCCGCGCTTACCCAGGGACCGACAACCGGGACCAAGTGCATGATGCCGGTAAAGATGGCCATGAGTGCCGCGTAGGGATGGCCAATGAGCGTAAAGCCGATAAAGGCGAGGATGCCACCGCAGATGGACGTCACGACCATGCCGCGCATATAACCGCCGACCGAGCGCGAAAGAATCGCGACCATAAAGCGGTACGAGGTCTCTTTTTCCTGTCCGATGATGGTACAGACCTCGTAGTGCATACGGGGATAATCGCAGGCAAGCCAGTAGGCAAGCACCAAACCCAGGAAGATTACGAACAGCTGCGAGGCCGTGTTGGTGATCAGCGGGAACACGCCGCGACCGAGCTCAGCGGCGATTTGCGATACGTACTTGGACGCCACAGTAACCAGCGAGGACAGATTATCGTCCAGGTACTCCTTGAGCGGCGTGTTGTTGAGCGTCTTAGCGTGCGAAATCATCTCGTTGAGATCACCGCCCGCAACGCGAAGCTGCTCAGGCAGACGGCTCAGGACTTCCATAATCTGACTGAGCAAAATAGGCGACAGGATGCAGACGACGCCGACGAGCACTGCCACAACCACGATCAGCGCGATGAGCGAACCGATGCCACGACCGACGCCGTGATGCTCGAGCCAGTTAGTGATCGGCGACATCACAAAAGCGATGATGGAACCGACAGCGAGAAACTCGATAACAGGCGCCAGGATACCCATAAGGTTAAAGATGACGGCTGCGATGACAATGCAGCCAACGACAGCCCAAATGCGAAGCGTCAGAATACGAGTATCGCGCAGCGTGCGGTCGGTTTGTTGGGGGTGCTCAATCATGAACGAACCATCACTCCGTCGGGGTCGATCTTGTCCTGTATCTTCTTAAGGGTACGGCGCAGCAGGCGCGAAACCTGCACCTGCGAGATACCCAGCTTCTTGGCGATCTCGATCTGGGTCATGCCCTTCACAAAGCGCAGCTCGATAACCTCACGCTCACGCGGCGAGAAATCGCGAATGGCTTCCTCGATCACCAGGCGGTCATCGGTAAAATCGAGCTCGTTGTCGTCATCGGCATAGCGGTCGAGAATCGAGGGGGCATCATCGGAATCGGACGCGCCAGGAGCCTCGATGGGCACCGAGGTATAGGCCGAAGACGATTCCATGGCCTCCAGCACCTCGTCGACGGTCACACCCAGGTACTCAGCGATTTCTTCAACCTTAGGCGAGCGCTGCAACTCATTGGTGAGCTTGTCGGTGGCCTGGTTGACCTTGGCAGAAAGCTCCTGCAAACGGCGCGGCACGCGCACGCTCCAGCCCTTATCACGGAAGTGACGCTTGATCTCGCCCAGGATGGTAGGCGTGGCAAACGTCGTGAACTCGAGTCCGCGCTCGGGGTCAAAGCGGTCGATAGCTTTGAGCAAACCCAGATAGCCGACCTGCATAAGGTCGTCGAGCGGCTCGCCGCGGTTCTTAAATTTGTTGGCAAGAAACCTTACCAGGTTCATATGGGACATGACGAGCTGCTCACGTGCGTCCGGATCACCGGTCTCTTTGTAGCGACGAAACAGCTCGCGGGTTTTCTCCTTGTCCCAAGCGGTCTTACCGCTCCGGGAACGTTCGGTCATATTAGATATCCGCCTTGAGGTCGAGGGAAAGCGTCAGGGGCGCCGCAGTCTTTTCGTAGGAATCGCACACGCTCGCGAGGATGAGCTCGGCATACACCGCAGCCTGGTCGTCTTCATCGACCGTAGCCTGGTCGCCAAAGGTAATAGTCATGCCAACGTGGGTCTCATCGACATCGAATTTGATGGTGATGTCATCGCAGTCGACCGCGGTGCAACCAAAGATGAAAGCCTCCTCAGCAGCCATGCGGATGTCCTCGATGCGATCGACAGACATAGAGCACAGGGCACCAACGTTGGCTGCCGTCATGCGCACAAGGCGAGCGAGACGCGGGTCACCGGCAACGGTCAGCGTGATAGGGCAGGTTGCTTCGCTACTCATCGCAGGACTCCTCAGAGGTCTCGGCGGGCGTATAGGTGTAATACTGAGCCGGCTTGGATACAGACTTCTGACCATCATCGTCGCCCGCGGCGGCCTCGTCCTCGCCAATTAGGACGCGCTCGGTAGGCTGCTCGGCTTCTTCGGCGGCAGCGGAAAGCTTGCGCTCGGCTTCAGCTGCAGGAGCCTTCACCTTATTGAAGAGCTTCTGCACAGCACCGGCGGCAGAGTCGGTCACGCTCGACACAGCATTGCTGGCCTCGGCCATGCTGCCCGTAACCTCGGAAATGTCGCGAACCACGGCTTCGACCTCTACGAGATTGGAGGTAAGGGCGTCGACGGCGGTCTTACTCGACTTAAGCAGCGGCTCCATCTGGGCAAGCGCCGGCGTAAGCTCATCGACAGCGCCATCGAGCTTTGCCACCACAGGCTGAGCCTCGGCGATGGTGTTGTTGAGGTCGTTCACGGTCTTATCGAGCGAGTCAACAACATTGCGGGTCTTGCGCAGGGTAAGCGCGAGCTCAGCGATGGCCCACACGCCGGCAACGGCGAGCAGCAGCAGGGCGATTTGAATGGGACTCATACAAGCCTCCCGGAAGAATCGAAATACAGACGCTTTTCATGGTACCCCAAAGGGGACCGAACATGCCAAGAGCAGCAACGTGGGACAAAATTATCAGCAGCTACTTCGGTGCATTCCCGCTGCGGTCACGTTCGCTTTGCTCTACGCGCCACTCTTCCCAGCCGCGCCCGGCAGGCTGCCAGAACGCACCGCGCTCCAGCCCCTCGGGCAAATAGCGCTGATCGACCCAGCCTTCAGGATAATCGTGCGGGTATTTATACACACCGTATTCGTCGCTGCCCGGGCGATGACGATCGCGCAGATAACTCGGCACCTCGCGAAGCCCACTAGAATGGATATCGGCCAACGCCGCATCGATCGAAGCCTCGCACGCGTTGGATTTAGGCGCCAAGCACACATAGAGAGCAGCCTGAGCCAGATTAATACGGCACTCGGGATAGCCAATGACCTCGGCAGACTTAAACGCGGCATGTGCCACCAAAAGCGCCTGTGGGTCGGCGTTGCCAACATCCTCAGAAGCCTGAATCATAATGCGGCGAGCGATAAACTTAGGATCCTCCCCCGCGTCAATCATGCGCGCGAGCCAATAGATCGTGGCATCGGGGTCACTACCGCGCATAGACTTAATAAACGCACTGATGATGTCGTAGTGCATGTCACCGTTTTTGTCGTACGAAAAGCCACGGCGCGGATTGGCAATCTTCACGTCGTCAACAGTTATGGGATAGCGCTCCCCCGCCGCCGGCGCGGGCGTTCCCTCGGTATCGGGGCGCGTGACGGCAATCTCGCTCGCAAGCTCAAGCGTCGTGAGCGCCGATCGAGCGTCACCCGCTGCCAGTGTGCAGATGGTCTTAACCGTATCCTCATCGGCCGAGAACTTACCGTTCAAACCCTGCGGCGCCTCGAGCGCACGCTCAATAAGCGTGGCGATATCCTCGTCTTTAAGATGCTCAAGTTCCACCACGCGACCGCGCGAGAGCAATGCCGAGTTGACCTCGAAGTACGGATTCTCCGTCGTGGCGCCAATCATAATGACGGTACGGTTCTCAACTGCATGCAGCAAGGCATCCTGCTGCGACTTGGAAAAGCGATGAATCTCATCAATAAAAAGGATGGTGCGGCGGTCGTACGTATTCAGGCGCGTCTTGGCCTCGTCAATCACGCGACGAAGATCCTTTACGGTGCCCGTCACAGCGCTGACCTCGACAAACTCGCTCTTGGTATGGTTGGCGATAATGTGGGCCAGCGTCGTCTTGCCCGTACCGGCCGGCCCGTACAGAATCACACTCGACAGCACGTCGTGCTCAATCGCGGCACGCAACCACGAGCCCTTGCCGACGGCCTTTTGCTGACCCACATACTCGTCGAGCGAATTGGGCCGCATGCGCACCGCAAGCGGCGCATTCTGAAAGGAACGCTCGCGCGTCGAAGCAGAAAAAAGGTCGTCCATAGCCATCCCGTGCGTCAATCAAAAACGTTTTCCATCAACAGTATACCGAATAAATACGAACTACCGTTCGTTAATATAGGTACGGTGCGGAAACTTCAATCCCGGGAACAGCTTGCTCGTGAGCTCACAGAAATAGCCATCCGTCATGCTCGAAATGTAATCTACTACGGTCTGATCTATATCGTCCTGCCATGCATAGGCGCGATCGTAGTAGGAAAGCTGCCGCTCAATGCGAGAAATGTGGTGCTTAAAGATGTAGGAGGACTCGTCGCCTTCGTTTATATCCTGCAGGCAACGGTCGTAGAGCTTTTCGAAGGCCTCGCGCAGCCCCACTTCGGAGTCGCCTTCGATGCCGCCCTTGCTATAGATCTTCTCGTAGTTCTCGCGCTTGGCTCGGCGGATTTCCTCAAACAGGTCCTCGCTCATCTCGATGCGTGGCTTGCCATAGCTGTGCTCGACGATATCGATGGAGGCATGCGTAAGGATCCAGCTGTTGTATGCCCCGCCCCGGCCATCATCAAAAGCGTCGGGCGAAAGCAGGCCCGCCGCGATCGCATCCTGACGGTCACGACCGACGTAGGCAAGAATATCCGAGATGCGAACCACGCAGCCCTCGAGCGTCATGGGGCGCAGGTGCTCAATTGCGCTGTAACCTGTGGCAGTGCAATCCTCAACCGTCTGATCGAACTGGTCAAAGGAGCTCATGTCCGAAAGCTCAAACACACGCTGTTCGTACTCACCGTTGTGGCATAGCACGCCGTCGAGCGTCTGGAGCGACACGTTGCGGCCGTACAGCGCGTCGAGCACGCGGACCGACTGTACGTTATGGAAAAAATAGCGGCCCGTGCGATCGTGATAGATATCGTTGAGGAATCGCTCACCGGCATGGCCAAAGGGCGTGTGGCCCAAGTCGTGGCCTAAGCCAATCGCCTCGATCAGATCGCAGTTGAGCCCCAGGGCACGTCCGATATCGCGCGCGATGCGCGAAACAAGCTGCACGTGCAGGCCGCGACGCGACAGGTCGTCGTTGCTGCGAAAACTAAAGACCTGCGTTTTGCCTGCATAACGGGTGTATGCGGGCAGATGCAAAATCTTTTCGGTATCGCGCATAAATGCCGGACGCATGAGCGTGCCCAAATCTGCGGCTCGATCGAAGCGTCGAATGACCTGGTCGTCACAACATCGATAGGGATTAACGACACCTGAGCCGCGGTCGGCGGCGATACGCCCGACCAACTCGGGCGACAACGCCGCGGGAATGCGATCCATACGCGCCTTGATGGCGGCTGTCTGTTGATTGGTTGCCATGGCATGCTCCTTAAAAAGGGCGCGCAAACGGTTACAGCGTACTACCCACAACCTCGATTATGGCAAATATCGGCAACAAAAACGGCAGCAATGGCAGGGAGCGCGATTTTGCGATGAGACAGGCGGCGGCAAGGGCCAGGAGCGCAGCCGCAAACGCGACGATACCACCCAAGGGATCGAAGGTACAAAGGGCAAAGAGCGCCTTGGCGTCCCCCATACCAATGCCGGGAGCGTGGCGAACACGACGCCAAAACGACTCAGTAAGCATAAGGGCAAGGTAGGCGATGGCAGCAAGACCGGCATGGTCAAGCGCCGTGTTAACGCCCTTGTCGAGCCAAACGCCTGCAAACGCCGCCACCGCACACGCGCCGGCAAGCTGATTGGGAAACCGTCGCTCACGGGCATCAATCGCCGCGCCGGCAAAGATGCAAATCCAAAACGGAATATAGACCATCTAACACCTCCTTGGGCAGCAGCTCAAACGCAAAAACCACCACAAAGGTGCCTGTCCCCTTTGTGGTGGTTTTGATCGTGGTTATTTGGCGCCTTGCATGACCTCGTCAAGGGTAACGCTCACGGCGTGCTGCGTCGGCACCCAGTCGACCTTCAAGAACAGTGCTGCCACCGTAATGGGGATATAGCTGAACATAAAGATCGGGAAGGTAAACAGGTTGGTCACCAGACGCCACTTTTGCGCGCAGTGAATGTGCTTGTACTCAAAGATGGTCGTGAGCAGCGCCAGGATAAAGAACGTCTGATACATCATGGCGAAGGTCAAAATGAGCGAAGCGGCGCAGGCTTGCATCTCGAC
This sequence comes from Collinsella sp., assembly GCA_036302225.1. GTDB lineage: Bacteria > Actinomycetota > Coriobacteriia > Coriobacteriales > Coriobacteriaceae > Collinsella. The sequence goes on along the minus strand of JAXJCX010000025.1, from coordinate 7,681 downwards.
TTCGGTAGCCAAAAAGCCATGCGAAAGACCGCCCACGATGAGGAACGTCGCATTGGCGAGCATCGAGATCAGCGATAGCAGCATACCCGGGGCGATCGTCATGAACATGTCGTAGGCGGCAAAGCGATGGTAGCGGAAGGTCGACTTGACCAGGTGCTTACCATACGTAAAGAACACCTGGTAGAAGCCCTTAGTCCAACGCATACGCTGCTTCCAGGAAGCCTTAAACGTCACGGGCTGTTCGTCAAAGAACTCCGCCGGCGCATAGCCAATGCGAATGCCGTGAATGGCGCAGAACGTGGTGAACTGAATATCCTCGGTCAGCGTGTGGAACTGCCAACCGTGCATGCCCTCGATAACACTGGCGGAGATGAGGTAGCCCGAACCCGAGACGGCGCAAGACGTCTTGCAGATGTTGCGCGCGTTGTTGAGAAAGCGCGCCTCGCGCAGGAACCACCTGGCATTAGCCGCCGAGATCCACGAGCTGCCGAAGTTCTTGGAATTGCGATAGCTCGTGACCACATGGAAGCCCTGGTCAAAGGCATCGTTCATCTTGGACACGTAATCGCGGGCGATGACGTTATCGGCATCGAAGATAAAGTAGCCTTCAAACGTATCGGGATACTCGTTAAGGATACGGTCGAAACCAAAGTCCATGACCCAGCTCTTACCCTTACGGGCCAGGTCGTTGCGCTCATAGACAATGGCGCCCGCCTCGCGCGCAAGCTGTGCCGTGTTGTCGGTGCAGGCGTCGGCGACCACAAAGACCTCGATAAGCTCGGACGGATAATCCTGATCCTTGATAGAGCGAACGAGGTTGGCGATCACGGCCTCCTCGTTATGCGCCGCGATAAAGAAGGCATAGCGGTGAAGTTTTTTGGCCTTGGGAGGCGCGACCTCGCCACGAAGAGCACCAATGACAAAGAAGACCACTTGGTACAGAAAGCAGACCGTGAGCAGCGTGACGACAATCTGATTGAAGATCACGATGGGTGTGTTGGTTTGTAAAAAGGCGAGCATGCAGGCTCCCAGCAACGCGTTACGTAAACAACCGTATATCTTACCGCAGGCTTACCGAGTTCAAGAAACCACCTAATACTGACTAGGCTTCGAGCAGACCGAGCTGCGGGACGATTTCGTCGCCAGCGGCAGTACGGCCGAGCGAACGCGGGGCCAGATCATCCAGAACCGCCGCAAGGTCCCACGGCAGCTCGTCACGGCACTCAATGCGCTCCCCCGTCACGGGATGATCGAATGCCACGCGCCAGGAATGGAGGAACTGCCTGGTCAGACCCTGATCGGCGCGTGCATTGCACTTACCGTAGAGCGGATCGCCCACACAGGCATGGTTGATATGGCGCATGTGCACGCGAATCTGATGCGTGCGACCGGTAAACAGGTGGCACTCGACGAGCGTGTAACCGTCGTCGAAACGCGTGGAATCAAAGCGCTCGAGCACCTTGAAAGTCGTGATGGCCTGGCGCGCAAAGGGGTCATCGGAAACCGCCATCTTCACGCGGTCGCGCGTCGATCGGGCGATACCGGTGTTGATAGTGCCCTCGTCCATGGCGATGTGCCCGTGAACGAGCGTGATATAGCGACGGTCGAGCGTACGCGTGCGTATGAGATTTTGAAGCGCACGCTGGGTGTCGTCATCTTTTGCCGCGAGCATAAGGCCCGAGGTATCGCGATCCAGGCGGTGCACGATACCGGGGCGGTCCTCACCCTGCACGGTACCCAGATGATCAATACCGCAGTGGTAGACCAAAGCGTTTGCAAGGGTGCCGCTCTCGTGACCATGAGCGGGATGGCACACCAGGCCGCGCTGCTTGGAGAGCACGATGAGGTAGTCGTCCTCGTAACGGATATCGAGGGGAATGGCCTCAGGAATCACGTCGGTAGGATCGTGCGGCTCGGGCATGTCGACCGAGATACGGTCACCAGAGCGCACGGCATATTTTTTTGATAGGCAGGTCTCGCCGTTGACCGCAACGGCACCGCCCTCGATCAAGTGCGCGCAGGCAGAGCGCGTGGGACAGCCATCGTTGGCGCCCAGATAGGCGTCGAGACGCTGACCAGCGGAATCGTCGGCAACGAGTATATGGATGTCGGCCATTAGCGCTCATTCCTTTCGCGAATCTTGCGTGCACGCTCCCCACGCTGCTTGGCTCTGCGTTTGGCGCGGGCCTCGTCACGGGCGTTGAGTTCGGCGGTCGCATCGACCTCGCGAGCGGCGGGGCTCAAGAACATGTAACCGATGAGCGCCAGCACGACGCCGACCGTAATGCCGATATCGGCCACGTTAAAGACGGGAAAGTCGATGAAGGTGGTGGCGATAAAATCGGTCACGAAGCCCATGGTCAGGCGATCGATAGCGTTGCCGACGGCGCCGCCCGCAACCATGGCCATGCCCACAACCTCAAGATGGGCGAGCTGGGGTGCACGAACGAGGTACACGGCAATAGCGATAATGACTGCCAACGCCAGCACGGCAAACGCGATGCCATGCCCCTCGCCCATGCTAAAGGCGGCTCCGATATTGCGAACAAACAGAAAATCGATCACGCCGGGGATAACGGTCACATGCAGAGCATCGCCCACGGCACGAACCGCAAGCTTGGTCAGCTGGTCAACAAGCAACACAACGAGCGCTACCCCACCAGCAACACCTAACCGCCAACGCAAAGGCGGCGTCATATCCGCACCACGACCCAAAGAAATCCCCTACCCTCAAGAACAATCGAATTCCGTTTAACGCAGTAGATAATCATACATTGACGCAAGCAAGAAGCGACAAATCTCCCAAGAACGGAAACACCGCAGGTAGAGCATAAATGAGCAAGCAGGTCGCATTTGAGACAAGGTGACGTGAAATGAAAGGGCGCTGACCTTTCGGTCGCGCCCTTGAAATTGAACGTCAGATTGTCCAAATGCGGCCCGCGCAGCGTCGGTAGGTTACGGCGTTCTACGAACGCCGTAACCTACAAAGCGTCAGCGCAGCGCTTGCAGATATGCGCGTGGCCGTTGTACTCGCCGACAGTGGTGCGATAGTTCCAGCAACGGTCGCAGCACTCGCCCTCGGCAGCCTCAATAGCAACGGAAAGCTCCTCGCCCTGGGTCAGCTCAACATCGGAGACGATGTAGAACTCGGCCAGGTCGACGGCTTTGTCGCCGGTCAACAGCGCATACATCTCGGCGGGAACGACCGCCTTGACGCGAACCTGCTGGCTCTTGGTGAAGGTGCCGGCAGAACGGGCATCCTCAAGGGCCTTGGTCACGGCGCTACGGAGCTCGAGCGAAGCCTCGAGCACGCCCTCAAACTCATTGGCCTCGTCGACCGTGATAGGCGACTTGTACCAATCGAGCAGCGCGGCGTACTTCTGGTGATCGACGCAGCCGGCGGGCGCATAGGCCATGGCCTCGTCGACGGTGTAGGACAAGATCGGCTGCAGATCGCGCATGAGCATCGAGAAGAGCTCGGCGAGCACGGTCTGAGCGCTGCGGCGCTCGAGCGAGCCGGGCTTCTCGCAGTACAGACGATCCTTCAGGGCGTCGAGGTACACGTTGGAGAGCTCGGTAACCACAAAGTCGTAAAGCGCACGGTAGGCGCGCGGGAACTCGTAGCAGGAGTAAGCGTCGTCGACCTCGGCCTGGACCTGGGTCAGGCGGGCAACCATGAGCTTGTCGAGCGGCAGCAGGTCGGCAAAGGCGACACCGTCGGTCTCGGGCTCAAACTGACCCTCGAGCTCGGAGAGCAGGAAGCGCAGCGTGTTGCGGAAACGGCGGTAGGCATCGGACGTACGAGCGAGAATCTCGTGGTCGATGGAAACGTCGGAGCTGGTGTCGACCGAGGCGACCCACAGGCGGATGATGTCGGCGCCCATCTCGTCGCAGACCTTGTTGGGGTCGATGACGTTGCCGAGCGACTTGGACATCTTGCGGCCCTGACCGTCGAGCGTGAAGCCCTGCGAGACGACTGCCTTGTACGGAGCATGGCCGTTGGCGCCCACAGAGGTGAGCAGCGAGCTCTGGAACCAACCGCGGTGCTGGTCGGAGCCTTCGAGATACACGTCAGCCGGGTACTCAAGCTCGGGGCGATACTCGCAGACGGCCTTCCAGGAGACGCCGGAATCCCACCACACGTCGAGGATGTCCTTATCGGCCTTGAGGTGATGGCCGCCGCACTTGGGGCAGACGCAGGCCTCACCCAGGTAGCTCTCGGGAGCGTCGGTGAACCAGGCGTCGGAGCCCTTCTCGTGGAAGAGCTTGATGACGGCGTCGAGCGTGGCATCATTCATGACCTTCTCGCCGCAGTCGGCGCAGGTGTAGCTGGGGATAGGCACGCCCCAGTTGCGCTGGCGGCTGATGCACCAGTCGGGACGCTGCTCGACCATGGCGCCGATGCGGTTTGCCGCGTGGGCCGGATACCACTTGACGTTCTCGCGGACCTCTTTGCCAGCCTGCTCGCGCAAACCGGTCTTGTCCATCGAGACAAACCACTGGTCGGTAGCACGGAAGAGCACCGGGTGCTTGCAACGCCAGCAGTGCGGATAGCTGTGCGTAATCTTCTTCTCGAGAACCAGGGTGCCACGCTCGCGCAGGAACTCGATGATGTGCGGGTTGGCCTCATCGGTATCCATACCGCTGAAGGGGCCACCGGTGCCAAACTCCTCACCGGTGTAGAACTTGCCGTCGTCATCGACCGGCATGCAGATGTCGGTGATGCCCTCCTTGAGGCAGGCAAAGTAGTCGTCGACGCCGTGGCCGGGCGAGTTGTGGACGATACCGGTACCGTCATCGACACCGACGTAATCGGCCAGCAGCGCCACGCCCTCAACACCGTCAAAGATCGGCTGCTTGTAGTGGATGTGGTGGAAGGTCTCGGCGGGAACCACGTAGGGCTTGCCGTCGACCATGACCGGGGTGTACTCCCAGCCAAACTCCTCGCAGCACTTGGGAGCCAGGTCCTCGAGCATGACCTCGGCGCGACCGTCGTGCTCAACGGCGACGTAGGCGGCGCCGGGCTTGAGAGAAACTGCCTGGTCGGAGGGGATGGTCCACGGCGTGGTCGTCCAGATGATGAAGTCAACCGGGCCGTCGAAGTTCTCGAGACCGGCGGGCTTAGAAGTCATCTCAAAGCGCACGAAGATGGACGGGCTCGTCTCGTCGGAGTACTCGATCTCGGCCTCGGCCAGCGCGGTGTGGCAGTGCTTGCACCAGTGAACCGGCTTGTGGCCGCGATAGATCATGCCCTTATCGAACATGGCCTTGAAGACCTCGATGTCGGCGGCATCGTGCTGGTGATAGAGCGTCAGATAGGGGTTATCCCAGTCGCCGAGCACGCCCAGACGACGGAAACCGGCCTTCTGCAGCTCGATGTTCTCAACAGCGAACTCGTTGCAGAGCTCACGAATCTTGGCCGTGGGGGTCTGGTTGAACTTCTCGGTGCCGAGCTTCTCCTCGACCTTGTGCTCGATCGGCTGACCATGGCAGTCCCAACCGGGGACATAGGGAACCTCATAGCCCTGCATCATCCAGTAGCGGTTGATCATGTCCTTGGAGATCTTGTTCATGGCGTGGCCGATGTGGATCGGGCCGTTGGCGTACGGAGGACCGTCGTGCAGCACGAACTTCTTGTGACCCTCGTTCTTCTTCAGAACCTGCTCGTAGACCTTGTTGTCCTGCCAGTCCTTGAGTCGCTTGGGCTCGGACTTGGAAAGACCGGCACGCATGGGAAAACCGGTCTTGGGCAGATTCATCGTCTGCTTGTACTCGTTTGCCACGGTACCCCTTTCATGTCGTGGGCGCGCACGCCCTCTGGGCACCAAAAAAGCGCCCGTCCCTGCAAGCTGGGACGAAGCGCCACAAAACGGGCTGTGCGCCCGCAAAAGCTCTTCGCTTAACCACCCAGCTTAGATGCCCTCGCCCGCTTCTAGCGCGCTCGCATCCGTTACTCGGCTGGCCTGTATCGACGACCATCTCGGCGATATCTACTAAGACGTGCCTGTGCGGCACGTCCGTTGGGACCGCAGCTCCGGGGTGATTTTCATCGGTCGCATGCACGGGTTCTCAGCGCTCCCCGCTCTCTGTAGCATGCGGATGGCCGACTACTCGTCCCCATCAACGCTTATGCGGAGTATGCTAGCACGTTCCGCGCCGGCGAAAAACCCTCAACATTGGTTTTATACGTTCGAAATTTCTTGCGGCCATGGACCTTCTCTTGGAGCAAAATACCTGTAAGCACTTTATCGAGCGAAAGAAGGCTGCCATGCGCACAATCGGAATGAGTGATTACACCGTCGGCGAAGACTGCTTTGACGAGCTGCCCGGAGCACTGGCCGAGTACGGAGCGACCAAGGTCGCCATTATTGGCGGCAAACGTGCACTAGCCGCAGCCCTTCCCGGAATCGAAGCCGCGCTGGCAGGCACCGACGTCGAGATTCTGGAGACGCGCGTCTACGGCACCAACAGCACGCGGGCCAATATCGCCAAGGTCGTGAACTCCCCCGCTTGCCAGCAGGCAGACGTGCTTATCGCCTGTGGCGGCGGCAAGGCACTCGACACCGTCAAGACGGCGGCCATCGAGCTCAAGAAGATCGTCTTTACCGTGCCGACGATTTGCTCTAACTGCTCGGCCGCGACCGCCATTGCCGTTGTCTACAACGACGATGGATCGCTCGAGGGCTATTCGTACCCCAACCGACCGGCGCACATCTTCATCAATCCCAAGATCATAGCCGAGGCTCCGGCAGAGTACTTTTGGGCCGGCGTGGGCGACGCCCTGTCCAAGCAGCCCGAGGTCGAGTACGCCACGAGCGCCGGCAACCTGGAGCACACCGCCGGCCTTGGCCTGGCTCTTGCCCACACCTGCTCCGAGCCGCTGTTTACCTACGGTGTTCAGGGTCTTGAGGACGTTCGTCAGAATCTGTCGAGCGAGGCCGTCAAGCAGATCGCGCTCGACATCGTGGTCAACACGGGCTATGTCTCGAACCTGACCAACCAGAACGATTACTACTACAACTCGAGCGTGGCGCACGCGTTCTACAACGCCACCTGCAGCATTCCGCGTGAGGGCACCTACCTGCACGGCGAAGTCGTAAGCCTGGGCGTGCTGGTGTTGTTCGCCTACACGGGCGACACCGAGAACCTTGAGCGCTACGCCGCCTTTAACAAGCAGATGGGGCTACCCGTGACGCTTGAGCAGGTCGGTCTTTCCGAGGCCGATATCCCTGCCCTGTGCGAGTACGCGCACGCCACCAACGAGTGGAAGCAAGGCAACCCGGAGCCCTTCACCGACGAGAAATTCGCCGCCGCCATCAAAGCCGCCAACGCCTACGGACACACGCTCTAGCTCTAACCCAAAACCACCACAAAGGGGACAGGCACCTTTGTGGTGGTTTTTATTGCTCCAACATTCAGTTCGTACTCGAACCCGGTTCTTTACGAGAAAGGGTTCAGGTACGTTTTTTATCGGAAATTCTGCGGAAGGACTACTCGGAACGGTAAACAGGAACGAACAAAAGGCAGGGTATCACCATGGTGTTAGCGCCGGAATAATTTAGCCAAATATAGTCGGCCGAGATTGACCAATCCCGGCCGACCCATTTTAGCCAACACGCCCGCATCTATGACTTTCCTATCGCATTCCTACATCCCCTCGGGCTGGATCCCCCTCACCTTC
>JAXJCX010000024.1:0-32030 GCA_036302225.1 Collinsella sp. | reverse complement strand
TCGACCGCTATACTGGTTCGTGCCGAAATCGATCTAGAACGGAATGCCGTATATGAAAATCAATCACGCGATTCTGCATATCCTGGACTTTGACTCTGCCGTCAACGTCATGAGCCAGCGCGAGCTCGATATCGAGAGTCGTACCGTGCGCAACTTCGTGACCACGCATCTGCGCCGCGCACGCACCTCGGCCGACAACAAACGCGCCACGTTTGCCGAGAGCTCTGCGTTTGGTGGCGAGCTCAAGGGCTATTTCTTTGGCGAGCGCGAGTTCGTGGACCTGTCGCAGCAGATTGCGGAGTTTATTTCCTCCGAGCTCACCAAAGCCGAGAAAGCCGAGTCCACCGACGTGCTCGTGGCCGATTTTGACGACGATGAGGATGCCCGCTGGTTTGCCGTGATGCTGCTGGGCTCCAAGCAGGCTTTTATGCACGAAGTGGGCCGCGAGGAGGGGGAGGTGCGCAACGACATCGCGCGCCACTACGCCATTCTGCCAAACCCCTCGCAAAAGGTGCCGAGCTATGCCATCGTGCGCGCGAGTACCATGGAGATCGGCTACGTGGACAAGAAGCGCAAGATTGCCGGCGAGGACCGTATGCTTATCCCCGATGGCCTGCTGCAGTGCGACACGGGCGTATCGGGCAAGGAGGTCATCGACACCGTGACGCGTGTGGTCGAGGAAGTCGCCGAGGAGCACGGTGCCAACACGGCTGTAGCGCTCGCCAAGGTTAAGGCTGCCGTTGCCGAGAAGGTCGAGGATGACGAGGAGCTGCCGCCTTGGGATATCGTCGACGAGGTCTTTGAGGACGAACCGGTTATCAAGGAGAGTGTGCGCGCGGCACTGACCGAGGAGAAAGTGCCTGAGCGTGTGCCCGTGGAGCGCAAGCAGGTCGAACGCGCGGCGGTGCGCAATCATAAGATCCGTACCGACACGGGTATCGAAATCAGCTTCCCGGCCGAGATGGGCTCGAACTCCGAGTACATCGAGTTTGTCAACGAACCCAACGGCCTCATCTCCATCGAGCTCAAGAATATCGGCAGCATCGAGAATCGATAAACTGCGCTTGGACGCTGCGGAAAACAAAAAGGCCGAAACCCTTCGGGACTTCGGCCTTTTTTGTTTTCGGCTTGGTTGCCGACATTGCGCCGTAGGTTGAGCATACGTCAGCGAAAACGCCCCTAGGCGAGCAAGGTGACGCGAAAGAGGAGGGCATTGACCTTCTGGTCATGCCCGACGATTGAACGTCAGATTGCCGCCTAGGGGCGTTTGCAGCGTCGGGTCGTTACGGCGTTTGGTAAAACGCCGTAACTATTAAAGCTGGCGCAGACCCTCTTCCAGGCCGGTCTTGCTGTCGGTCTTCTCGTCGCGCATCTTGATGACGCGGGCGGGGACACCGGCCACGACGGCGCCGGCGGGGACGTCGTCGACGCATACGGCGCCGGCGGCAACGACAGCACCCTTGCCCACGCGCACGCCCTCCAGGACCACGGCATTGGCGCCGATCATAACGTCGTCCTCGATGATGACGGGCGTGGCACTGGCGGGCTCCACGACGCCTGCCAGCACGGTGCCGGCGCCGATGTGGCAGTTCTTGCCCACGGCGGCGCGGCCGCCCAGCACAGCGCCCATGTCGATCATGGAGCCTTCGCCAATGACGGAGCCGATGTTGATGATGGCGCCCATCATGATGACGGCGCGATCGCCAATCTCGACACGGTCGCGGATGATCGCGCCCGGCTCGATGCGGGCGTTGATACCCTTGAGGTCGAGCATGGGCACGGCGGAGTTGCGGCAGTCGTTCTCTACGTCGTAGTAGTCGATGGAGTCGGCGTTGGCGTCGAGGATTGCCTTGAGCTCATCCCAGTCACCAAAGACGGTCTTGCCACGACGACCGCCGTAGACGTGCGCATTGCCCCACTGGACCTTCATGCCCGGCTTTTCGCGCACGTACAGTTTGACGGGCGTTTTCTTGGGCACGGTTGCGATGTAGTTGATAATCTCCTGTGCATCCATCTCGGCTGCATTACTCATTTGCTGTCTCTCCTTTGAGTGGATCCGGTTGATACCTGGTTAGGCAAACATGACCTGGTCGAACGTATAGAAGCCAGGCTCGCGGGTGACGAGCTTCTGCGCGGCTGCCAGGGCGCCGTTGACGAAGATCTGACGGCTCGTGGCGCGGTGCGCGAGCGTGACCTCCTCGTCCTGGCCGAAAAAGCTTACCTCGTGCACGCCGGCGACGGTGCCGCCGCGCAGCGAGTGCATGCCGATCTCCTTGGGGTCGCGCGCGCCGCACATGCCCTCGCGGCCATAGACGGGGTGGTAGCCTGCCTCGGGCTCGGCTTCGACGACGGCGTCGAGCAACAACTTGGCAGTGCCGCTGGGGGCGTCGACCTTTTGATTATGGTGCGTCTCGACGATTTCGCAGTCAAAGCCGGGCAGCTCGCGCGTGGCCTGGGCAACCAGATGGCGCAGGGCGGCGATACCGATAGAGTAGTTGCCCGAGTGCATAACACGGGCGTTCTGACCCAGCTCGCGCAGGCGATCCACCTGCTCGGGCGTATAGCCCGTGGTGCCGGAAACGAGTGCGGCACCCGTGCGCTCGACATAGGCGACAACGGCATCGAAGGTCACGACGTTCGAGAAGTCGATGATTACATCGGCGGCCGGTGCGCTCTCGAGCTCGGACAAGTCGAAGCCGATCTGGGTGACGATGTCAAAAACGGGCTCTCCAGCGGTGTTGACAATGCCCTCGGCGGTGGTGCGGATGAGCGAGCCCATGCGGCCCGTTCCCATAATGACGGTCTTAATCAAGCAGACCAGCTCCTTTCAGAGCATCGGTAAGTGCGGAGCGCGTGTCGTCTGCCATGGGGCACAGCGGCATGCGGTAGTTTGCCTCGATCATACCCATCTGGGCGAGTGCTTCCTTGACGGGGATGGGGTTGACCTCGCTAAAGAGGGCATTGATGAGCGGCTGGCCGGCAATCTGGATATCGCGGGCGCGCTCCACGTCGCCGTCCAGATAGGCGCGGCACATGTCGTGCACGAGCTGCGGCTGAACGTCGGCCCACACGCTGATGGTGCCCGAAGCGCCCAGGCTCATGAGCGGCACGGTGAGGGCGTCCTCGCCCGAGTACATGCGGAAGTCGTCGGACAGCAGGTGGGCGATCTTGGCCGCGTAGGCGACGTTGCCCGAGGCTTCCTTAATACCCATGATGTTGGGATGTGCGGCCAGGCGCTCTACGTTGCGCTCGCTGATGCCGCAGCCGCAACGGCCGGGGATGTTGTACAGGATGCAGGGGATGTCCACGGCATCGGCGACGGTCTTAAAGTGCTGGTAGATGCCCTCTTCGTTGGACTTGTTGTAGTAGGGGGTAATGAGCAGCAGGCCGTCGGCGCCCAGGCCCTGGTAGGTGAGCGACTTGGTGAGCATGGTCTGCGTGGAGTTGGAGCCCGAGCCGGCGATGACGGGGATGCGTCCTGCAACTTGCTTGACCACTGCGGCGACAACGGAGTTGTCCTCGTCGTCGGTCATCGTGGCGCTCTCGCCGGTGGTGCCCAGGGTGAGGATGGCGTCGGTGCCGTTTTGCAGGTGGAAATCGATAAGGCGCTCGAGTGCGTCAAAGTCGACGCTGCCGTCCTTTTTAAACGGCGTAACAAGGGCGACGATTGAGCCCTCGAGATTGCGGATGTCCATGTTCTTCTCCTTCGCGTCCGCGATCTGGATGCGTTTGTTCCATTGAGCGGCGACTATCAGGCGCTCGTCTTGGGCGCGACGGCGGGCACTTTCGGCGCGCGACTTGGCCAGCAGCTCTCGGCCGCTCGGCAGCACGTCGAGCGTGGCAAAATAATCGCCCGGGCGCTCGGCGCGGCGGATGAGGTCGGCTGAGCCATCGGGACGCAGCAGGACCTCGGCGGAGCGCAGCCGTCCGTTGTAGTTGTAGCCCATGGAGTAGCCATGCGCGCCGGTATCGTGGATCACGAGCACATCGCCCATGTCGATCTGCGGTAGCTCGCGATCGATGGCGAACTTGTCGTTGTTCTCGCATAGGTTGCCCGTGATGTCGTAGGTGTCCGTGACGGGCGCTGTGGTCTTGTCGTCGCCACCCGGCTGACCCATTACCGTAATGTGGTGGTAGGCGCCGTACATGGCAGGACGGATCAGATCGACGGCGCTTGCGTCGACACCGATATAGTCCTTGTAGATCTGCTTTTCGTGGATAGCCTTGGTGACCAGGCAGCCGTAGGGGCCCATCATAAAGCGGCCCATCTCGGTGCAGATGGCCACATCGCCCATACCGGCGGGAACCAGGATTTCGTCGTAGGCCGCGTGCACCCCCTCGCCGATGGCGTGAATGTCGTTGGCCTGCTGCTCGGGCAGATAGGGGATGCCGACGCCGCCGGACAGATTGATGAAGGCGACATGTGCACCGGTCTCGCGCTCCAGGCGCACGGCAAGCTCAAAGAGGATGCGCGCGAGCTTGGGGTAGTAGTCGTTGGTGACGGTGTTGCTGGCAAGGAAGGCATGGATGCCAAAATTCTCGGCGCCCTTGGCCTTGAGCATGCGGAAAGCCTCAAAGAGCTGCTCGGTGGTCATGCCGTATTTGGAGTCGCCGGGGTTATCCATGATGCCGTTGGAGAGCTGGAACAGGCCGCCTGGATTAAAGCGGCAGCTGACCGTCTTGGGGATGGGCCCCGCAACGCGCTCAAAGAACTCGATGTGGCTGATGTCGTCAAAGTTGACGATGGCACCCAGCTTGTTGGCGAGCTCAAAGTCGGCAGCCGGCGTGTCGTTGGAAGAGAACATGATGTCGTGTCCCGTGATGCCCAGCGAGCGGGCGATCATGAGCTCGGTATAGCTCGAGCAATCGCAGCCGCAGCCGTATTCGTTGAGAATGGAGATGAGCGCCGGGTTGGGATTTGCCTTGACGGCAAAGTATTCCTTAAAGCCTGGGTTCCATGCAAAGGCATCACGCACCTCTTGCATGTTGCGGCGGATACCCGCCTCGTCATATAGATGAAACGGCGTGGGGAACTGCTCGACGATATGCTCGAGCGTCTCCTTGTCCACAAACGGCTGCTTGGCCGCATATGCCTCGTTGGGGGTCAATGCCATGTCCCGTAAACCTCGCTATCCAGACGGCGCCATCTGCGCATCGAATCCGCATAGCGTGGACCCAATGTCCGGATAGCGCTCCCGCATTGCTGCAGACAGTCCTGCGGGTGTTTCCCGCAGGCCCACCAGGTTGTTCGTGCCCGAAAAGCCCAGTTCGGCGGGTTTCGCCTCCCCACGGGGTCAAAGCCTGCCGGCTCGCCCGCGGTTCTTCGTGCCCGCGCCTCTATCAAGTGGTAACGACCCTACCACGTTGCACTTTACCAAACAAGAGTATTCGTATATAACGTTTAAAAAATGCAGGGATATGCTAGAAACAAGGGCGTCACAATTCTGCATCACAATATTGTGGGAATGGATATGCCCCATGAAAGGATCCTTTATGACCGAGCTCCAAGAACTTCGTCGCTATCGTCGCGACCTGCATCGCATTCCGGAGCTCGATTTCGAGCTTCCTCAAACCATAGCCTATATAGAGGGCGTGCTCGCCTCGCTTGCCTGTGAAGTGGTCCATCCCTGCCCCAGCTGTGTTTGCGCTTTCTTCGACGCTGGCACGGGCGCCGCGCATGCCACGGCGATTCGCGCCGATATGGACGCACTGCCCATCGCGGAGGCGACGGGTGCGGCCTTCGCCTCGACCCATCCCGGCAAGATGCATGCGTGCGGACACGATGGACACATGGCCATGGCGCTTGCCGCCGCGACGCATGTCGACCGCACGATTCGCGAGCAACCGGGCGTCATCAAGCGCAACGTGCTCTTTGTGTTCCAGCCGGCCGAGGAAACGATCGGTGGCGCCAAGACGGTGTGTGAGAGCGGCGTATTCGAGCGCTATGGCGTCGACCGCATTTTTGGCTTCCACGTATGGCCCGATTTGCCCGCCGGCACGTTGGCAAGCTGTTCCGGTCCGCTGCTGGCGCGCTCAAGCGAGACGCACATTCATATCCATGGCGCGAGCATCCATATCGCCAAGACCTACGGCGTTCCAGTCGAGGAGTCGCACGATGCGGCACTGGCGGCTGCCAAGTTCTTGGTTGCCGAGCGCGAGCTCATGGACGAGTTGGGTGCCGACGAGCCCTGCATTGGTAAGTTCGGCCTGCTTCAGGCCGGCACCGTCTGCAATGCGGTGGCAGGGGAGGCCCATGTGGCTGGCAGCCTGCGCGTGTTTACGGACGGTATGTTCGACCGTGCGCGCGAGGGCGTGCGCCGCGTGTTGGACGATGCCTGCGCCGCAACGGGCTGCACGTACGATCTCGATTTTGCCGAGGGCTATCCGCCAGTCGATAACGACCCCGAGCTGTTTGCCTGCATTGCGCCTGCCTTGTCCGAGCTGCAACTTGTGGACGAGCCGCTGCTGATCGCCGAGGATTTTGCGTTCTATCAGCGCCATCTGCCGGGCGTGTTTTTCCTGCTAGGCACGGGCGTTCCTGTCAGTCAGGATAATCCGAGTGACGACGAGGGCTGCCCCGCCTATGCCACGAGTGTCCTGCATACTGATACCATGCTCTTTGACGAGGAAATCCTGCTCAAAGGCCTCGATGTCTACAAACGATTGCTTTTGCTTGCTTAATTGCCGAAGGATACTTGTTCTAGGAAACACGAACAGATGTACGGTATAATAGAGATGTAAGTCTATAGAAACGTTTGACGTTATTAACGTAAGGCGATACTATGATTGCATCGTACAAAGATGAGGATACCGAACGTTTTGCGATGGGTGTGCGGGTCAGGAGGTTTGTACCCTTTGAGCGGGTCGCATTGAGGAAGATTCGTCAACTGCAGGTCTGTGCTTCACTTGATGATCTTCGCGTTCCTCCGGGCAATCGTCTTGAAGCGCTGAAGGGCGATCGCGCCGGCCAATATAGCATCCGTGTTAATGAGCGCTATCGGGTCTGTTTTGAGTGGAGACGGGGGATGGCTTGGAATGTCGAAATCGTCGATTATCACAAGTGATGAGACTGCGCCCGATTTGCTGTCACCGGTGACTCCTGGTGAGCTTCTCAAAGAGGAATTTCTTCTCCCTATGGGCATTTCTCAATATCGCCTTGCTAAGGAGACCGGGATTCCGGCCCAACGCATTGGGCAGATTATCTTGGGAAGGCGTCGTGTGACGGCTGACACCGACCTTCGCCTTTGCCGCTACTTTGGCCTGACGGATGGTTATTGGCTGCGCGCCCAGATAGCGTTTGACCTCGAGGCGGAAAAGAGGCGCATCGAACCGGAACTGGATAAGATCGTTCCTGTTCAGCAGGCTATCGCATTGTAGTGTTCAAAGATGTTGAGGTTGGAGTGACGATGGGGCGATGCCGACAGTCTGCCGTTTATAGTCCCGGTGGGTGTGGGTGCGGCTTGTTGTTGCTTCCGGTTATTGCTGTGAGCATTGGTGTTATGTTTGTGCTTGCCGGGCTTGCCGCGGCGGCGCTTGTGTTGCTGATTGTGGCTATTGGCGTGACGATTTGGCTCTGCCGCAATCGCGAACAACGTCGTGCCGACGGTAAAACCAATGTCGGCTGGGCCGTCTTCCTGGTCATTGCGTACCCACTGAGTGTCGGCTACCTGGTGTTCTTTGTCCTGCTGATGATCAGTACCTTTACCGGAGAATCCGTCACGGTGGGTTGATGCACTGCCAGCAGAAGGTCGCGCAAAGTGCGTTTGCTTGGTGTTTGGATAACTGCATTGGCCGTTTACCGCAACCTTAGCTCTCAGCTAATGAATTCAAGTTTAATCCTTCCTACGATGTGCTGTGTGCCGGCGCGGTAGCCGGATCGTAGGAAGGATGCATGATGAATAAGCTCGAAAACGAAGTGCTGCTGAGCCGTCGCGCTGCACTTGGCGCATTCGCCACCGTCGCTTTGGGGACTGCCGGTCTTCTTGCCGGTTGCGGTAGCGATAAGGCGACCGTCACCGAGGATGCCGACGATGGCGACAAGAAGGAAGAGACGAAGAAGGAAGAACAGCCTACGACTGACCTGGCTGTTGGCACGACGGTGACCACGACTGCCGGTCTTTCCGTCGTCGTCGATTCCGTCCAACCCGGTCTCACAAATTTTGACGGTTCGACCATGACGGGTATTCACGTCACGTACGTCAACAATGGCGATGAGGGCGCGGACTACAATGTCTACGACTGGAAGGGCGAGGACGTCAACGGTGCTCAGCAGAACCAGGGTTATTACAGCGAGGGTTCCGATGAGCTGCAGTCTGGTACCCTTGCCGCCGGTGGCTCCGTGGCGGGCAATATCTACTTTGATGGTGACATCAAGAAGGCTCTCTATTTTGCCAACGTGTTTGATAAGTCTGCCGCTGCAAGCTGGGTGCTGGCCTAGCATGTCGCTACTGCTGCGCCGTATGGGAGGTGAGGTCGTATGCCCGATAAAAAGCTAACGGACGAGTTACTCAATGAACTTCTCGACGCGCCAAACATCGATGGCTATATCAAAGAGCACGACTTTGCCGCCCCGTCGCTTTCGGAGTATCTGAAACAGCTTTTGGAAGAAAAGGGGCTCGAGCGCTCGCGCGTGGTGCGTATGGCCGACCTCAACGAGACCTTTGGCTATCAGATCTTTACCGGTTCGCGTAATCCGAGCCGCAATAAGGTGCTGCAGATTGCCTTTGCAATGGCGCTGTCGATGAAGGAGACCAACCGCGCCCTGACGGCTGCCGGAGTGAGCGTCCTCAACTGCAAGGACCGTCGCGATGCAATCATTATCTTTTGCATCGACCGTGGCTGTAGCCTCCAAAAGGTCAACGAGGAGCTGTATCGCTTTGGCGAGGAAACGGTGAGTTAGTGGCCGATGGCTGAGCCGGCGGTATCACCAGAACAACCATGCAAACGAACGGGGTGCGGACACCATGGGGTGTCCGCACCCTGCGTTATGATGGACGCCATGGATACTCAGAGCCCAACATATTCCGATGACGAGCTGACTGCTTCACTTGTCGAGCATTTGGCGTCGCTCGACCGCGATGACAGCTATCGTGTGGAGCGCGTGCTCAAGTGCTCGGATGTCGAGACGACCGAACTCGTCTATTTTGAGGGCTCTGGCGGCGGGTCTCTCGGTCCCTTTGTCCGCAAGCGCATTGATGCTTCGGTGCAGATTGGCGGAGCATATGAGCGCCTGTTTGCGGCCCAGCGCGCCGGTCGTCGTTTTGAGCACTTACCCCGAATCGTCGATTGTCGCCGTGTGGGCGACGAGCTTGACGTGGTGATGGAGTATGTCGAAGGCGAGACACTCGAGGCCCTGGTGGGGCGCTTGGGGGCGACGCCCGATTATGCCCGCGGGCTGTATCCCGTTCTGTGTGAAGCGGTGGGCGAGCTGCATGCTGGTTTTGCAGCTGCGGGGGAGCCGGGGGTACCGGTAATCCACCGCGACCTTAAACCCTCGAACATCATCGTATCGGGCGTGAGGTATGCGGCCGATGCTGGCATGACCTTTTCCTCGCTGGTGATTATTGACCTGGGAATCGCGCGCGTTTGGCGCGATGGCGCCGACGCCGACACCGTCAAGTTTGGCACGCGTTCCTATGCGCCACCCGAGCAGTTTGGGTTTGGGCAGACGAGCGTCCGCAGCGATATTTACGCGCTTGGCGCACTGCTGTTCTTTTGCCTGACGGGGGCTGATCCCAAACCGGGGCGTGACATGCGCGAGCAATGCGAGGCGCACGGCATTCCCGTTCCGCTGGCGGATGTGATTTGCATGGCGATGGCGCTCGATCCCGCCAAGCGCTTTGCGAGTGCAATGGCACTGGGGCATGCTGCGCGTGCGGCGTATGAGCTATGTCTCCCTGCACCGTCGCCCGTGACCTTTTCTGCTGCCAGTGTGCCCCGGGTCGCGGTGTCACAGGCGCAGCGGGTACAGCAGCCGGTTGCCCTCACGCTTCCGTCTTCTGCAAACCGGCGTTCGATCGTCTCTCCCGTGATGTCCAAATGCGCGCGTCTGCTCTCGCGTATCCCCGAGCCCGTGGGGCGCATATGGAATGGATGCGTCTATGCGACAACATTGTTGCTGCTGATGGGCAGCCATTTTGCGGTATTTACGCCGACGGGCGAAAACCGAAGCTATCCAACGTGGTTTTTGGCGCTTGAGTATTTCTTTATGGTCGATGGCCTGGTGCTGCTCATTGCATTCGGAATGCTCGACCGGCGTAGGCTTCGACGTCGCTTTCCCGTGCTCGATCGGTATCGGGGGAGTGCTTTTGCCGAACTATGGTTTAAGGCGCTCGGGTTTATGTTTGCCGTCATGTGCGTCGTCGTTGTTATCGGCAACGCGACTGGTATCGTCTCCTAGATATACGAAAAAGGGCCCCGTCTGGGGCCCTTTGCAGTTGAGT
Source organism: Collinsella sp. (assembly GCA_036302225.1). Taxonomy (GTDB): domain Bacteria; phylum Actinomycetota; class Coriobacteriia; order Coriobacteriales; family Coriobacteriaceae; genus Collinsella. The sequence goes on along the minus strand of JAXJCX010000024.1, from coordinate 21,588 downwards.
CTTGCGAGTCTAAATGCGGTTCATCTGGGAAGCGACCTTGTTGTACCAGTCCTGCCACGTAGGCGGGCAGTACTTCTTGGCGGCCGCCGGGGTGAGCGTGGAGCCATAGTTGGCGCCCAGGTAGGCAACGTGGGCGGAGACGCCCTCACTCCAGCTACCAAAGCTACGCCAACCGCCGCCGCGGGCACTCCAGCCCCAGGCGTTATAGGAGCCGGCGCAATAGAGGCCCTTGCTGCTCTCGATACAGGCGATGGCGGGGGACCAACGGGGATCGACGCTGGTATTCCAGGCAGCAACGGCAAAGTTGTAGCCCTGGCCTGCCATAGGGGAGCCGGCAAGGTAGTTGTCGATGCGGCTCGTCCACTCGTTAATGAACGAGTCGTAATCGGAGTTACCGCTATTCGAGCTGTTCACCGTGGTGTCGATGGTGGTGTTGGCGTTGTTGGCCTGACTGTTGGAGTTGTTGCCGCTTACACCCTCGCCCGAGATCTTCTCGGCGGCAGCGGCCTTGTCGGCCTCGAGCTTGGCCAGCTCGGCAGCATTTTCCTGCTCGGCCTTTGCCTGCGCCTCGCTGCGGAGCTGCTGAGCCTGCGCCAGTGCATCCTCGGCATTCTTTTGCTCGCCCTCGAGCTGAGACTTGGCCTGATCGAGCTCGGTTTTGTTCTGCTCGAGCTCGGTCTGCATCTTGTTAAGCTCTTCGATCTCGTCGACGCTCGAGCTCGTAATCTGGTTGGTGTATTTGCAGGTGGTGATAAAGTCACCCAGGCTCTGCGTGTTCACCAGAAAGCTCACGATGGGGCTGGTGCCCTTCTGGTACTTATACAGATCGCGCATGGCGGAGCTTGCCTTGGCCTGCTGCTCGGGTAGCTCGGCCTCAATCTTATCGATGTTCGCCTCATTGGAGTCGATCTGCTTTTGCAGATCCTCGAGCTTGGTTCGGGCGTCGTTGTAGGCGCTCGTAGCGTCCTCGATTTTTTTCTGGGCGGCGGAAAGCTGATCCTGCGTTGCCTGCGAGGCGGCATAGGCCGCGACGGGGGAGAGCATCGGCGTGGCCGTCAGCGCGACGGCGAACACGGCGCTCGTGATGATACGAGCCGGCTTCGACGCGATGAGCGCTGCGGTGCGATGGTTCGAATGCTGCATCCAGTCCCTCTGCAATCAATCGTAGGTTATTGGTCGAGGTGTATTCTACTACTGCTTTCGACCTCAACTTGAACCTTAAAGGTTCTAAAGGGTCAAGTTGAACTTGAGGCTTTGGCCTTGACCTGCGGGAATGGTGAATTGTTGAGAAACCATAGAGTTCAACTTTAACGTTACGGCACCCTGCTGTAACTGAATTCTTGGCTGCAAAAGCTACCTCAACGTGGGGTTTTGCAACTATAGGGTTCCTTCGCGGCGAGCCTGCTCCACCTCTTGGAGCGCCTCAGCCGGCGTAAACGAACAGGTGCCGTCACCGAGCTTGACCATCTGTATGTCGTCACCGACATGGACTTCTCCGCCCTGCAGCACGACGCCAAAAATGCCCTCGTGGGGGAAGATGCAGTCGCCGGCGAGATAGTAGATGGCACAGCGGGTGTGGCAGACTTTGCCGATCTGGCTGATTTCGACGAGCACTTCGCTGCCAATCTTGAGCTGCGTGCCCAAGGGGAGTGAGAGCAGGTTGATGCCCTGGGTGGTGAAGTTCTCGCCAAAGTCACCCTCGTGCACATCGAGCTCGCGCGCCTGCGCCGTCTGGATAGACTCTGCAGCTAAAAAGGAGACCTGACGGTGCCAATGCCCGGCGTGCGCATCGGAGGCGAGGCCAGACTGCTCGATGACGGTGTCGTGCCCGTCGGCGACGGGTGACTTACGCGTGCCTTTGTGCTCCGACGTGTTGATCGAGACGATGCGGGCAGGCCCCTTGTAAGCATCGTTTGCGGTGCGTAGGGGAGCTGCCGTCTGGGCACGATCCGCAAGTTCGCGCTTTGCGGCGTCAATGATGGGGTTGTTGATCGGATGAGCCTGGGGCACAGTGTACCTTTCGACGGGGCGGGCAACATGTTGAATCCTACAACAACGGTGGGTTCATTGCCCGTTGTCGTACACCGGTGATCGCCGCCTTCGTGCTGGATAATTACGCCGATTGCCATAGATACGGTGGAGCTTTGGGTGCCGGCGGCTCGGCACGCTAGAATAAATCAGTTGCACAAAGACCGCCCCTCGTGTGGGCAGTTCTAGATAGGAAGTTTCCATGGCATTGCAGTTTACAGAGCGCGAGTTTATCCCCGTGCTGCTCGGCGGCGACATCAACGCGTATTCGGTGGCGCGCGCTTTCTACGAGGAGTATCAGGTTAAGAGCCTGGTCTTTGGCAAGTACCAGACCGGCCCCGCGTATCGCAGCCAAATTATCGACTACACGCCCAACGTGGATATCGATACCATGCCGGTCATGATCGAGACCGTTAACGGCGTCGCACAGGCCAATCCTGATAAGAAGATTATTCTCATGGGTTGCGGCGACAACTACGTCGCGCTTGCCGCGCAGGCCCAGGACGCCGGCCAGCTTGCCTCGAACGTCATCGCGCCCTATGCGCCCTACAGCATGCTCGAACAGTGCCAGAAGAAGGAGATCTTCTACGAGCTGTGCGAGAAGCACGGTGTGCCCTATCCGCACACGTTTACCTTTACCATGGCGATGCTCAACGCTCAGGGTGAGGCTTCCGCCGAGGCACTCGACCAGATCGACTTCCCCTTTCCGATGATCCTGAAGCCCTCTGACGGCATCATGTGGTGGGAGCACGAGTTCGAGGGTCAGAAGAAGGCCTACGAGATTGCCGATCGCGCCGAGCTGGAACAGGTCATTCGCGATGTGTACGTCAGCGGCTACACTGATGACCTCATCTTGCAGGACCGCGTGCCCGGCAACGACGAGTACATGCGCGTGCTTACCAGTTATTCCGACCGCAACGGCAAGGTTCGTATGATGTGCCTGGGCCATGTGCTGCTCGAGGAGCATCAGCCCCATGGTGTCGGCAACCACGCTTGCATCATCACTGAGCCCAACGACGAGCTCATGGGTGGCGTGCGCAAGCTGCTTGAGGACCTTAAGTTTACGGGCTTCTCCAACTTCGACGTCAAGTACGACCAGCGCGATGGTTCGTTTAAGTTCTTCGACTTCAACACGCGTCAGGGCCGCAGTAATTACTATGTCACCAATAGTGGCTTTAACGTTGCTAAATACGTGGTGGATGAGTACGTCTATAACCGCCCGTTTGAGCCGGAGTTTGTGACGGCGCAGGACGAGGCGCTGTGGATGGTCGTTCCTATGGGCGTCGTTGACAAGTACGTCAAGGACCCCGAGCTGCGTGCGAAGGCACATCGTCTGGTCAAGGAGGGCAAGGCTGCCGATCCTTCGTTTATGAAGGGCGACTTTGTCTTTAACCGCTGGCTGCGCATGTGGCACACCAAGCTGCGCCACTTTAAGCTGTTCAAGACGTATTACAAGTAGATCAGCGCGGCGCCCGCCCGGTTTGCATCGGACGGGCGCGGGTATGATACGCGCAATTGCGTGGGCGTCACCAAGGAGGCGGCGATGGAAAAGCTGGGAGTTATCGGCGGCATGGGCGCCGAGGCCACGTCGTATTACTACGACCAGGTGGTACGTCATACGGCGGCTACCTGTGATCAGGAGCATATCGACATGGTGGTGCTTTCCAAGTCGACCATGCCTGACCGCACGCTGGCCATCAAGACCGGCGAGCATGCCGAGCTGTTGACGACCATGAAGGAGTGCGCTCAGGCGCTCGAGTCGCTGGGCTGCGCGCACATAGCGATTCCCTGCAACACGTCACACTACTTCTACGACCAGATCCAGTCGTTTACGAAGGTGCCGATTATCCACATGCCGCGCGAGTCGGTGCGCTATGCCCTGGCGGGCGCGGTGATGGGGGAGTGCGAGTTCGACCCCAACCTGAGTATGCCGGCCGAGCCGGTGCGCAAGATCGGCATCATGGGCACCGACGGTACCGTGTGCGCAGACGTCTATGGGCGCGAATGTGAGACCGCGGGCGTTGAGGTCGTCTATCCCAGCGAAAAGCGTCAGGCCGACGTGATGTCGCTCATCTACGACGATGTGAAGGCCGGGCGCGAACCCGATATGGACAAGTTCGACCGCGTGATGTGGGAGTTCGCCCGTAGCGGCTGCGACCGCGTCATCCTGGCCTGCACGGAGCTTTCGGTGTTGCAGAAGTATCGCGAGATGCCCGAGATCACCCTCGATGCGATGGATGTCCTGGTACGCGAGTCCATCATTCGCAGCGGCGTCCCCTACCGCCTGTAGCCCTCGACCTGCCAAAAAGGGACAGGTCTATTTTTGGCAGGTTTTATCTGGGAAAACAGTAAGGCCTCGGCTCGTTTGATGCGAGCCGGGGCCTTTTGCGTTTGTCGGTTGCTGCCAGCGATTGCTAGAACAGGAAGCCGATGGCAATAAGGGCGATGCTGACGATAAGTACGGCGATATCCAGGCCTTTGATGGGGTAACGCTTATACGAACTCGCGCGCGTGCGCAGGTAGAAGCCGCGCTGCTCGGCGGCAAGCGCGGTGGCATCGGTCTTGCCCACGCTCGAGATAAGCAGTGGCACGCACAGCGGCAGCATGAGCTTGAGTTTCTTGACGGGATTCTTAGTGTCGTATTCGACGCCGCGTGCAGTCTGCGCCTCCATGATGGCGTTCATTTCCTGGCCAAATACCGGCACAAAGCGCAGCGCCGTGGTAAAGGTGAAGGCATAGCGATATGGCACGTGCAGCACCTCGACGCAGGCGTTGGCGAGGTCTTTGAGCTTGGTCACCATAAGCATGAGGATGAGTGGCAGCGCCACGCCCAACAGGCGTAGACAAGCCTTCGATCCGGTGATGAGGCCCGTGTCGGTGATAAAGCCCCACACTATGTTGCCGTCGCGCATAAAGGCCAGCTGAAGTACCAGCATGAAAAGCGCGAGCGGAATCAGCAGCTTGAGTAGCGAAAGCAGACGGTCGATGACGCCGGCGTAGGCGCCCAGTGCAAGGGTGAGCGCCAAAAAGCCCAACAGCGCCACGTAGGTATCGGACAGGAAGATGCCGATGATGATGGCGGCGGCGAGGCCCAGTTTGACGACCGGGTTCAAGCGGTGCAGCAGTGTATCGCCCGGCATGTAGTCGATGACGTTAACCACGGTGGACCATCTCCTCGGTAATGCGAACGATATCGGTGACCTCGCTCACCTGTGCAAAGGCGGGAGAGACAGAGGATGCTAGGCGACGAGAAAGCTCTATGACCTGGGGTGGCTCAACGTAGGCTCGCTGCATGAGCTCGATGTTCGAGAACAGCTCGTGCGTGCGGCCGCGGTCGAGGATGCGGCCGTCGGCCATCACCACGATGCGCTCGGCAAAGTCAGAGACGACTTCCATGTCGTGGCAGACCATGATTACAGCGCAGCCGCGCTCGGCCATGGTGCGCACGGTTTCCATGACGGTCATGCACTCGCGGTAGTCAAGGCCGCTCGTGGGCTCGTCGAGCACCACGATTTTGGGCTCTACGACTACGACGGAGGCGAGTGCCACCATCTGGCGCTGACCACGCGAGAGCGAGAAGGGCGCCTCGTCGGCCGGCAAGCCAAAGCGGTCGATGACGAGTTGGGCGCGACGCAGTGCCTCGGCACGGTCGATGCCGGCAAGCTCCAAGCCAAAGGCGACCTCGTCGAGCACGGTGTCCTTGCAGATCTGGCGGTCGGGGTTTTGGAAGAGCGTTGCGACCTCGCGGGCGATACGGCTCGTGGGGACGGCTGCGGTATCCAGTCCCGTGACGCGCACGCTGCCCGAGGCGGGCTTAAGCAGGCCTGTGAGCAGCTTGGTAAGTGTGGTCTTGCCGGCGCCGTTTTGGCCGACGATGCCCACGAGCTCGCCGGGATAGAGGGTCAGGTTGAGGTCGTGGACGGCGCCGCCGCCATTGGGATAGGCAAACTCAACGTGATCGAAGGCGAGCACGGGCTCGGCGTCCTTGGCGTGCGGGCGCAACGACGGTGCGTGCGGTGAGCCGGCGGGTGCCTGAGTGTCGCTGTTTGCGTGTGCGGGGTCGACGATGCCCGTAATCAGGCGCTCGGCCTCATCAACATCCAAACAGGGAGTGCCGCTGGCCAGGCCATCGGCCTCGAGGCTGTTGAAAATGCGCGTGACACGCGGGCAATCGACGCCGATGGCGCGGAGCTCATCGGTGTGCGCGAAGACCTCGTGCGGCTTGCCCTGTAGCGCGATTTCGCCATGATTGAGCACGAGCACGCGGTTGCAATACTCCGAAAGCAGGGCGACTTTTTGCTCAACGACAACGATGGTGATGCCGAGTGCACGGTTGGCCTCACGCAGGGTCTCGAAGACCAGCGTGGAGCTGGCGGGGTCGAGCGCCGCGGTGGGTTCGTCGAGCACGAGCACGCGCGGACGCATGGCGAGGATGGCGGCGATGGCAACCTTTTGCTTTTGGCCGCCCGAAAGCGTGGGGATCTCGCGGTCGCGCAGGTCGCTGATACCGACGGTCTTAAGCGTCTCGCTCAAGCGCTGCTCGACCTGGTCGTGCGGAACGCCAAAGTTCTCGAGGCCAAAGAGCATTTCGTCCTCAACGACCGAAGCGACCATCTGGGTATCGATGTCCTGCAACACGCTGCCGACGATCTGCGATATGTCGGTGAGCGAGACCTCGCAGGTGTCGTGGCCGTCAACTAACACGGAGCCATAAAAGGCGCCGGTGTAGTGGTGAGGTACGGCGCCCGACAGACAGGCGGCAAGTGTGGACTTACCGGCGCCCGAAGGCCCGATAATGCCGATAAAATCTCCCCTGTTCACGCCGAGCGAGATATGCTTAAGCGCCTGCTCGGTCTGCGTGCCATAGGAGAACGAGACATCGTCGACGTTGATGATCGTTTCCATGGATACCTTTCATAGTCATTGGGGACGTTCTTACATGACTAGTCGTTTAAGAACGTCCCCAAAAGCTCGTTGTTTGGGACAGTCTTTGGTGGTGAAGTACGGAGGCGGCTTTACGAGGTGCCCCAGGTTGGCGCGAAAGAGGAACGAAGCGTACTTGGGTACGCGAGCGACGAATGAACGCCAAGATGGGGTGGCTCGTAAAGCCGGGCAGGTTAGTTGAGCTTAAGGGACTTCTGGATGGGCAGGTAGAGAGCGCCGACCAGGATGGCGTTAAAGACGGCGGTCATGGCGACGACGGGCAGCATGGCAGCGGCGAGCTCGCCCACCACGCCGAGCATGGCCATCTTGATGACCATGAAGATGACGCCCGAGACAAAGGTGGTCACGAACGTTGCGACGATGGCGACGACGGGCTTAACCTGGCCGTCCTTGGCAGCAGCGTTGACAATGACGGCCATGAGCATGGCGGCGATGCCTTCGGCGGCAAAATCGACAAACGGCGAGGTGGTGGTGATTTGGATTACAGCGGCCGAGATGAGGCCGATGATGAGCGCCTGGCCAATGTTGGGACGAACGACCAGGATGGTGAGGCAGAAGGCCGAGATGATGAACTCGGGGCTGATCATGCCGCCCGAGATGCCGGAGATGGCCTTGCCAACGGTGAAGTTGAGGATGAAGCCGGCGGCAAGCAGGATGGCGAGCAAGACGAGGGCACGGACGTCGAGTTTGCCGCGGTCGGCGGTCTGGACGGTGCGGGGCTGGGTGGCGGTGGTGTTCTGAGACATGGTGAAAATCCTTTCGGAATGGGAGTGCAAGAGAAAAGCGGAGGCGCGTGATGCGAATGCGATCGGGCTCGAGATAGAAAAAGGCCCCCGGTCGAAACCGGAGGCCTTTCAATCACCTAGAGCGTAAAAACAGGCGTGAGGGACTCACTGTCGACCGATCGTATTCGCATCACGCCACCACCAGTTGTTGAGGGACTTCATCGTGTTCTTCATGTTGGTGGCTCCTTTCGCGATGCCATGGCGCGGTCGCACCTTGTTGCTGTTGCGCTGCACTATAGCACAGCAAAGTGTTTGCGGGGAAATCTTTTTTGAAAAGATTTCAGGCGGGTTTCCCACCGGTCAAAAGAGCAGGCTGAGCGGGCGGGGCGACCTGCGCCATCCCGCCCGCGCCTTAGGGTTTCAGGGCCTTAGGCCTTCTTGCGACGATAGATTACGAAGCCGCAGACACCGATGATGACGACGGCGCCAACGGCCATGGCGGCCATGTTGTTGCCCTCGGACTCCTCCTCGGTGGCCTCTTCCTTCTCGACCTCGGGCTCGGCTACGTCCTCATCGGAGAGCGCCTCGTCGGCGTAGGTGATGGACTCGACCAGGCAGTCGTTGTCGGCATCGTAGTCACTCGGGACGAACTCCTCGGAGAAATCCTCCTCCTTGAGGTAGTCGCGCATTTCCTCGAGCATGGCCTTGCACTTGACGTAGGTGTTCTTGGTGGCAGCCTTGCCGGCCTTGTTGGCCAGGGCGGTGCGGGCCTCGGTGCCCTCAGCGGCCTGCATGGCCTCGTCGACGGTCAGGTTCTGCTCGATGAGCTCCTTTTGCAGGGCGTCGAGATAGGCGCGGACGCCGGTGGCGCAGTGGTCACGGTTCTCATAGGCGAGCGTGTTGATGTCCATGAGGACGTAGTTGATGGAGTTCTTGGGCTCCTCGTTGTTCACGACGTCTTCCTCTTCGCAATGATCGAAGGAGACATCCTGATCGCTAAAGTAGGGACTGACCTCGGTGAGCAGTGCGGAGTAGAGGGGGATGGCGACGGAGAACTCGGCGTTGGAGAGCATCTCCCACTGGATGGTCGCGATCTCGGGATCCATGCCCTGACGGATTTGGAAGGTATGGATCTCGGTGTTGCGGTTGGAGCCGATGGCATAGGCGCCGTCGGTGTTGGCGTTGAGGCCGGCGACATTCTCGCCGCGAGCAGCGAAGCTGCGGATCATCTCAAAGGTGTTCCAGTCGGACTTGCCGGGCTGGAAGAACAGCGGTTGCATCTCGTGGACCAGGGCGCCGGTCGTGGCGCGAGCGTCTTCGCGCTCGTCCTTGACGATCTCGTAGTCGGTGCCCTCGGCAAGCGGAGCCATGAAGTAATCGCGGCCCTGGATATAGCGAGACCACTGGTGCATACCGGCCTCGCCGATTTCCTCGCCGTAGGTTTTGGCGACATCGAACTTGCCGTCGGTGTACTCGGCAAAGCCCTTCTCCTTAGGCATGGACTCGATGCCCTCGGAATGGAGACAGTTCTCGGTGTCATCGAGGTCGACGTTATAGGTGAGGTTGCCGATGTTGGGGTTGAGCGAGGCGATGTCATCGGCGAGCTTCATGGCAATCCACTGATGGCCGGAAAGCGCGGCGAACAGCCAAGTCTCGGTGCTGTCGGCGATGATGATCTGATCATTGGAACAGACGCCTTGCTCGTCGACCAGGCTGCCGATGAGCTCGACGCCCTCGCGGGCCGTGGCACTCTCGCCCAGGATGACGCTGGCATAGCTGTACTCGCCAATGCCAGTCTCCTCGGTGATGGGGTCGGCCTCTTCGGCCTTCTCGTTATAGGAGGTGCTTAACGTGGCAGAGCAGGAGACGCCCTTCTCGTTGATGCCTGCCTCGGAATATGCGTCGTAGCGATCTTCCCACTGCGAGGGGTTGTCGCGAACGAAGGTGTAGCGGTAGGTTGTGCCCTTGGACTTGTACTCAAAACCGGACTCGACCGAGGTGTACTCGTTGCCGTCCTTGTGTGCGGGCTCAATGCCAAAGTGCTTAACATAGCGTGGACCGAAGTCCTCGGAACGGCCGTAGTATGTGTTGCCGTCTGCCGTGAGCTTGCTGCCCATGTAGATCTGGGTGCAGGCGAGTGCCGAAGTCGGCATGGCCATGATGGCCGCTGCTCCAAACGCAAGGCCGCAGCCGAGCTTTTTGAGCGTGTTGACAGGATGAGTAAACCTCATAATCCCTCCCAACCGTTGAAACCCCGCGGAACCGTGCAGGATTTCAGCTAATAAATACATCTATTAGCCTATCGGAAGTCTAAAGAGTATTCATCTATTTCGATGAAATACTCGATGAACGTCCAAGAATATGCGATGAGCGGATTAGAATACTCATTATGTAGCTTTACTTAAATAAAGACGCCCTGCAATTACATTACCTGAATAAAGCGCCTTGCACGGGGCGCAAAGAAAATCCCCTGCTGTTTGGCAAATGCATAAACAGCAGGGGAGACGATAATTGGATGAATATCATACCAATGTGGAATTACTTCTTCCGGCGGTGGATCACGTTGATCGCATAGCCGACGAGCATGGCCAAAACGATGATGATAAAGCCGAGCAGGGGATTGTCGTTCATAGGGTCCTCCTATTTTCCGAGCGGGGAGAATTCGTCGACGATGAGGTCGAGGCATTGCGGAAGCGCGCGGGCTCCAAAGACGCCCGAATTGCTGGAGATAATCTCGCCATCGAACTGCATGCCCAGCGACGGGGTGCAGGTGATCTTGGCTTCCTTGGTCTGGATGATCTTGAACTGCGGGCGGCCGAGTACCTTGCCGGCGGGGTCGAGTGCGGCGGTGATCACAGTCGGTAGAAGCTGCACAGTTTTTACGGGTTCGATGACCGCAATGTCGACCATGCCATCGTTCATACGGCAGTCGGGGAACAGGTTGATGTCGTTTTGGATGACCGAGGTGTTGCCGGCCATGCAGCAGATGCCGTCGAGCTCCTCGACAATGCCGTCATGCTCAATCGTAAAGTGCGCCACCGTGGGATTGGGCGTGGCGAGCGCGGAGAGGAAGTAAGCGATCTCGCCGATGTCGTTTTTGGTGGGGGCGGCCTTCATCATGATCTCGGCGTCGAAGCCCGAGCCGGCGATGATGATGAAGCCGTGGCGCTTCTCGTTGCCGTTCTCGTCGAGCCAAAAGAGCTCGCCCATGTCGACTTTGACCGTGCGACCGGCACGGCAGGCCTTGGCGAGCGCCGCCGCCTCGGGGGCATTGCCGATGTTGTTGAAGAACAGGCAGGCCGTACCGGAGGGGAAGACGAGCGTGGGGACACCGCATCCGCGCATCTGGTCGAGCACGTTGGAGACAGTGCCGTCGCCGCCCGAAACGACCACGCGGTCAAACTCGCGCACGTCTGCCACGGCGTCCTCGGGTTCCATGCCATCGCCGATAAAGCGCATCACGACCTCGTCGCCGCCCTGTGCAAGGGCGTGCGTGAATGCGAAGATTTCATCTGAGCTGGGGCCCGATGCCGGGTTGTGGATGATAAGGCAGCGCATACTTACGTTCCCGTTCTGTGACTAACCGAGTATAGTTGTAAGGCAATGCCGATATCCTACCCGTGTTTTTCGGGCCTAACCTTATTCGATGGGTTGATATGTACATTTCCACACATCAGGCTCTACTCGACTTTTGCCAGCGCGCCCGTGAGTTCGACGCGATTGCCGTCGATACCGAGTTTTTGCGCGAGCGCACGTTCCATCCGCGCCTGTGCTTGGTTCAGATTGCCACCCCTGCCGAGAGCGTCGCGGTTGATCCCCTGGTGATCGACGACCTATCGCCGCTGGCCGAGCTTATGGCCGACGAGAGCGTGACCAAGGTCTTCCACGCGTGCTCGCAGGATATGGAGGTCATGCTCCATACCGTGGGCGTGCTGCCACGACCGATTTTCGATACGCAGGTCGCCGCCGCCTTTTTGGGCGAGCGCCAGCAGATTTCGTATGGCGCGCTTGTTCAGACGTTCTGCGGCGTATCGCTGCCCAAGACCGAGTCGCTGACCGACTGGTCGCGCCGCCCGCTGACCGATAAGCAGATTGAGTATGCGATCGATGACGTCAAGTACCTGATCGTCGCCTATACCGAGATGATGAGCCGCCTGCGCGAGCTGGGCCGTGTGGACTGGGTGCTCGACGAGCTGCGCCCGCTGGCTGATGAGTCGCACTATCGCGCCGATCGCCACGAGGCGTTCCGCAAGGTCAAACGCATCAACTCGTGCAGCCGTCACCAGCTGGGTATCGCGCGCGAGCTCGCCGCCTGGCGCGAGGACCGCGCCGAGCGGCGCAACATCCCACGCAAGTGGGTCATGTCCGACGACACGCTGCTAGCGCTCGTTAAGCGCAATCCCGTGCACGTTGAGGAGTTCCGTAGCATTCGCGGTACCGATCAATTGGGGGAGCGCGACGTGGACGGTGCGCTCATGGCCATCAAGCGCGGTGCGAGCTGTCCGCACGATCGCCTGCCGCTCTTGGTGCGCGGACATCGTCAGATTTCGCCGGAGCTGGAGAGCGTGACTGACCTTATGTATGCGCTTATCCGCCTGGTTGCCGAGCGCTCAGGCGTTGCGACCTCGGTCATTGCCTCGCGCGATGACCTGGCCGACTACATTGAGCATCCCGAGCAGAGCCGCCTGCGCGAAGGTTGGCGCTTTGAGCTTGTGGGCTCGCGCCTGGACGATCTGCTTTCCGGCAATATGGGGTTGACGGTGAAGGACGGCAAAATCGAGCTCCTGTAGGGAAGCCTAGCCGGTTGAGTGGGTAGAATGCCTCCAACGTGTAACTCGATTCGGAGGAATTCGCATGCCTTATTACTATGGATACGGCTTTGGCATCGACCCGCTGTACCTGCTGGTTGTTCTTGTTTGCACAGTGCTTGGTCTTGCGGCGCAGAGCTATATCAACTCGACGTACAAGACGTGGTCCAAGGTTCGCTCGGACGGCGACACGGGTGCCACGGTCGCGCGACGCATGCTCGATGCAAACGGCTGCAATGCGGTGGGTATCAAGGGTGTTGCCGGCGAGCTCACCGATCATTACAACCCGCAGGACAACAACCTGTATCTGTCGGATGCCAACCGTTCGGGAGGGTCGGTCGCAAGCGTTGCTGTCGCTTGTCACGAGGCAGGCCATGCCGCCCAGCGTCAAAGCGGCTATGCCATGATGAAGGTACGCACCGCCCTCGTGCCGGTTGTCAACTTTACCCAGAACACTTGGACCATTGTGCTGCTCATGGGTCTGTTTATGAACATCGCGGGACTCACGACCCTCGCACTGATCTTCTTCTCGTTTAGCGTGCTGTTCCAACTCGTTACGTTGCCTGTCGAGATCGATGCCAGTCGCCGCGCCGTGGCGTATATCGAGCAGTCGGGCATGAGTTCCAAGCAGGTCAACGGTGCCAAGAAGGTGCTGACGGCAGCCGCGCTCACCTACGTGGCGGCGGCGCTCACCTCGATTATTCAGCTGCTCTACCTGATGGCCCGCTACAACAGAAACTCCAACCGATAACAAATTGGCTTGACAGGCGCCGCGGAGATTCTTGTCCCCGCGGCGCTGTACTATGTGTTGGACTTGAATCTGCGCAGGGTCGAAGCCCTTGTGCTCGATAACGAAAGGAGGCTGCGTGGCAGGCTGGAATCTAACCGGCAATGCCGTTTCCGCCGAGTTCGACGGTTCGGACGATCAGGAGCGCAAGGAGCTCAGCGTGAGCCAGGCAGTGGAGATCGCCGCCGGTGCGCTCGATGCCATTCCGCAGCTGAGCGTTCTGGGCGAGGTCACAGGTTTTCGTGGTCCTAACGCCCGAAGCGGTCACTGCTACTTCCAGATCAAGGACGACTCGGCCGCCGTCGACTGCATTATCTGGAAGGGCGCCTATCTCAAGCGCACCTTCGATCTGCGCGATGGCATGCAGGTGAGCTTTAAGGGCAGCTTCAATCTCTATAAGCCCACGGGTCGCATGAGCTTTGTTGCCCGCTCATTTTCGTTGGCGGGGGAGGGTCTGCTGCGTCAACAAGTGGCGCAACTGGCCGAAAAGCTACGCCGCGAGGGCCTGATGGACGAAGCGCGCAAGCGCCGCATCCCGGTGTTCTGCTCCCGCGTGGCGGTCGTCACCTCGCTTTCGGGTGCCGTAATCGACGACGTCAAGCGCACGTTGCGTCGTCGCAACCCGCTCGTCGAGGTCGTCTGCGTGGGCGCCAAGGTTCAAGGCGAGGGTGCGCCGGCCGAGCTCATCGAGGGCTTGCGCCGCGCCGCTTCCATTACGCCGGCGCCCGACTGTATTTTGCTGGTGCGCGGCGGCGGCTCCTTTGAGGACCTCATGACCTTTAATGACGAGGAGCTTGCCCGCGCGGTGGCGGCTTGTCCTGTGCCCGTGGTGACCGGTATTGGCCATGAGCCCGATACCTCGATTTGCGACATGGTGAGCGACCGTCGCGCCTCCACGCCAACGGCAGCGGCAGAATCGGTGGCGCCGGCTATGACGGAGTTGGCTGACGTGCTCGAGACGCGCCATCAGCGTCTGGGCGTCGCGATGGCTTCGATGATCGGGTCGGATCAGGTCGATCTGGAAATGCTCGACCAGCGCGGTCGTCGAGCCTGGGATGCCTATACGGCTCGTCTGGGCGACGCGCTCGATGCAGCCGCATGCCGCCCGTGCCTCAACGACCCCACGTTTATGGTCGAGCGTCGCGAGTCCGAGCTTGCCCTGACGGCCGATCGTCTGTCCGGCGCCATAACGCGTTCGGTTGGGGCCTTCCGCTCCAACTTCGAGCGTCTGCCCGAGCGCTTGATCGCAAGCACCTCAGGGCTCGATGGCAAGCGCCATGCGCTCACACTTGCGAGCTCCCGTCTGGAGCATCAGGGGCGCACGATGCTCAGCAAACCCGCGTCCGACCTGGGCCGTGCGGCAGCCTCACTCGATGCCCTGTCGCCGCTCAAGGTGCTTGCCCGTGGCTATTCCATCGCGTACAGCGATGATGGGGTGGCTACGAGCGCCAAGACCTTTAAGCCCGGCGACGCCATACGCGTGCGCATGGCAGACGGCAATGTGGCGGCAACGGTCGATGCGGTCGAGTAGGCCGCGTTACATAGCGATAAACCTTTAGGAAAGGAAACAGATATGGCAGAGAAGACCCCGGTCGAGCAGCTTACGTACAAGCAGGCTTCACAGGAGTTGGAACTCATCATCCGCAGCTTGGAGTCGGGCGATATGGAGCTCGAGGAGTCACTCGAGAGCTATACCCGCGGCGTCGAGCTCCTCAAGAGCCTGCGCACCCGCCTGTCCGATGCCGAGCAGAAGGTCTCGGTGCTCCTTAAGGACGTCGACGGCAACGACGTGCTCGCCGACGGCGAGGCCGCCAACACCGACGACAAGCTTTCGTTCTAACCATCCCGACCAAATATAATTACCTTGGTCTGTGAGAAAGGAACCAGCCATGTGTGATTGCATCTTCTGCAAAATCGCCAACCACGAGATTCCCTCAACCGTTGTCTATGAGGACGACCAGGTCATCGCCTTCGACGACCTCAACCCCCAGGCGCCGGTCCACACGCTCGTGATCCCCAAGAAGCACTACAGCGACATCGCCGACAACGTGCCGGCCGAGACCATGGGCGCCATGGCCCACGCCATCCACGAGGTTGCCAAGGCCAAGGGCTTGGAGGACGGTTTCCGCGTCATCTCCAACAAGGGCGTCAACGCCGGCCAGACCGTCATGCACTTCCACATGCACGTCCTCGGCGGCAAAAACCTGGGCGAGAACCTCATCTGAGGACGCTTCTTCCGTGCAATGAAACGGAAGCTCTGGCACCGATAACTTATATATCAACGCAATAAACCCGAGCGCGAGGGCGTTTGGGTTTATTATTGAAGCGTATGTAACCTGGCGGCGCCACACCGCCTGTTAGTAGGGAGACACATGAACGTTCTGGTCGTCAACGCAGGATCTTCGACCCTTAAGTATCAGGTTATCGATACCAAGTCCCATAAGGTGTCCGCAAAGGGCTCCTGCGAGCGCGTCTGCTTTACCGGCGGCACCTTCACCCATGCTGCCAACGGCTCCAAGAAGGTGACCGAGAACATCGAGTTCCCCGACCACAAGGTCGCCATCGAGGTTGTCCTGAAGGACCTCGAGGCCAACGGCGTCAAGATTGAGGGCATCGGCCACCGCATCGTTCAGGGCGGTTGGTACTTTGGCGACTCCTCCCTCGTCGACGAGGACGTTCTCGCTAAGATCCGCGAGGTCGCCCCGCTCGCGCCGCTCCACAACAATCCCGAGGCCAACGTTATCGAGTTCTGCCTGGAGCAGTATCCCGACCTGCCCAACGTCACGGTCTATGACACCGCCTTCCACTTCAACATGCCCGAGGTCGCCAAGACTTACGCTCTGCCCAAGGACGTCTGCGACAAACTGCACATCCGTAAGTATGGCGCCCACGGCACCAGCTACCGCTACATTTCCAAGAAGGTCGCCGAGATGACCAACGGCGAGGCCCGCAAGGTCGTCGTGTGCCATATCGGCTCCGGCGCTTCCCTGTGCGCCATCGAGGACGGCAAGTGCATGGATACCACTATGGGCCTCACCCCGCTCGACGGCGTCATGATGGGCACCCGCTGCGGCTCCATCGACCCGGCTACCGTGTGCTACCTGCAGCGCGAGGGCGGCTACACCTTCGACGAGGTCGACGAGATGATGAACAAGAAGTCCGGCCTTTTGGCTGTGACCGGCGGCAAGACCAACGACTGCCGCAACGTCGAGGAGCTCGCCGCCGCTGGTGACCCCGAGGCTCAGCTTGCCTTCGACATGTTTGTCTACAAGATTGCCGCCAAGGCTGCTGAGATGGCTACTTCCATGTGCGGCATGGACACGCTCGTCTTTACCGCCGGCATTGGCGAGCACGCTCCGGCCGTTCGCGCCGGCGTGGCCGATCGTCTGGCCTTTATGGGTGTCAAGATGGATCACGCCCGTAACGCCCTGCGTGGCGACGGCGCTTGGTGCCTGTCCGCCAAGGATTCCAAGGTCAAGATTTTCGTCATCCCCACGGACGAGGAGTTCATGATCGCCTCCGACGTCGAGCGCATCGTCAACGGCAAGTAATTGCAAGAGGGGAGGGGCTGGACGACCGAGCGCCGTTCGGCCCCTCTTTTGTGCTCGTTGGGCGATATGCCTGATAGCTATTTATCAAGGTGTGATAACTTCTTATTAACATGCGGCCGCCTTAAGGGGTCTGCGCCGACCGTATCGCACTGCAAAGGAGTCTCATGAACGTACTTGTTGTCAACGCCGGTAGCTCAAGCCTTAAATATCAGCTTTTGGATACCGATACCCGCGAGGTTTTCGCCAAGGGCAACTGCGAGCGTATCGGTTCGGACATGGGCATCTTTGGCCACTCCGAGAACGGTGGCGCCAAGCAAACCGAGGAGGTTCCCTTCCCGGATCACCGTTCGGCTATCGCGCGTGTGCTCGAGGAGCTCGAGAAGACCGACTTTACGATCGATGGCATTGGGCATCGCATCGTTCAGGGCGGTTGGCACTTCGATGATTCCGCGGTCGTCGACGATGAGGTCATGGCTATGATCCTTGAGGTGGCCCCGCTCGCCCCGCTGCACAATTACGGCGAGGCCGCGGCAATCGAATATTGCCGCGAGAAGTATCCGGAGCTGCCCAACGTGGCCGTCTTCGACACCTCGTTCCACATGACCATGCCCGAGGTTGCCTACACCTACGCTCTGCCCAAGGACGTGTGCGACAAGTACCACGTGCGCAAGTACGGCGCGCACGGTACGAGCCACCGTTACGAGTGGATGATGGCCAAGGAGATCCTGGGTGCGCGCTGCCACCGTCTGCTTTCGTGCCATCTGGGCAACGGTGCTTCGCTTGCCGCCATTGAGGACGGCGTTTGCCGCGATACCACGATGGGGCTTACGCCGCTTGACGGTCTGATGATGGGTACCCGTTGCGGTTCCATCGACCCGGCCACCGTGTGCTATCTTCAGCGCGAGGGCGGCTACAGTTATCAGGAAGTCGACGACATGATGAACAAGCAGTCCGGTCTGCTTGCCATCTCGGGCATCTCCAACGATGCCCGAGACATCCGTACGCGCGCCTCCGAGGGTGACGAGCGCTGCCTGCTCGCCTTCGATATGTTCGCCTACAAGGCCATGCAGCAGGCCGGTTCCATGATCGCCTCCATGGCGGGCGTGGATACCATCACCTTTACCGCCGGCATCGGCGAGAACGACTGGTCGATTCGCAAGGCCTTCTGCGACTGCTTTGAGTGGCTGGGCGTGCGCATCGACAACAACAAGAACCGCGAGGCCGTGGGCAACGGTCCGCAGGTCATCAGCGCCGCCGGCTCTTCCGTCACGGTCATGGTCATCCCCACCGACGAGGAATACATGATCGCCCACGACGTCGAGCGTCTGACCAAGAACAACTAACGCGCGCATTTGCAAGTAAACGAAAGGCCTCCAGAGCAACAGCTCCGGAGGCCTTTTTACTAGCAGGCGGAAATTCCAGTCCCAAAGTGATCGTCACCAGCAACGCCTGCGCTCCCAACAACGGCATCCAGTCATTCAGATTCTCAGCCTAGCTCGTAGCCAAGCCGCCGTCCACCCCGGATTCCCTGATTGCCACGTGACGGCAGAAGGCCGCACGGGCTAACCCCTGAAAACAATCCGCAGACCAGAAACGCCCCCGTTCGTAGCTCCGGAGGAGCAGAACGGGGGCGTTTCATTGGTCGAGGACGTTTTCAGGGGTTAGCCCGTGCGGCCTTCGGGCGAGTGCGTCCGCTACTCAGCCATCTGAGCCTGGACGGCGGTGATGGCCACGACACCCACGATGTCGTCGGCAGAGCAGCCGCGCGACAGATCGTTGACCGGCTTGGCGATGCCCTGCAGGATGGGGCCGTAGGCGTCGGCGCCGGCGAAGCGCTGGACCAGCTTGTAGCCGATGTTGCCGGCCTCGAGGTCGGGGAACACGAGCACGTTGGCCTTGCCGGCAACGGAGGAGCCGGGAGCCTTGAGCTGGGCGACGGTGGGGACAATAGCGGCATCGAGCTGCAGGTCGCCGTCGATGGCGAGCTCGGGAGCCTTCTCCTTGCAGAACTTCACAGCCTCCTGGACCTTCTTGGCGACCTCGCCGCCAGCGGAGCCCATGGTGGAGTAGGAGAGCATGGCCACGTGCGGCTCAACGTTGCCCATGAAGGTGGACCAGGAGTGAGCGGAGGCGATGGCGATCTCGGAGAGCTCGTCGGAGGACGGGTTGATGTTGAGGCCGCAGTCGGCGAAGATCAGCGTGCCGTCAGTGCCGAACTGCGGGGTGTCGGTGCACATCACGAAGAAGGCCGAGACCAGCTTGGTGCCCGGGGCGGTCTTGAGGATCTGAAGCGCGGGGCGCAGGGTGTCGGCGGTGGAGTGGCAGGCGCCGGAGACCAGGCCGTCGGCATCGCCCATCTTGACCATCATGGTGCCAAAGTAGGTGGCGTCCATCACCTGGGCGCGAGCCTGCTCGATGGTAACGCCCTTCTTGGCGCGGAGCTCGGCAAACTTCTGCGCGTACTCCTCGTGCTTCTCGGCATTGCGCGGGTCGATGACGGTAGCGCCGGGAACGTTGATCTCGTCGGGGTTGCCCAGGATGACGATCTTTGCCAGGCCCTCCTCGATGATTTTGGTGGCCGCGACGATAGTGCGCGGATCCTCGCCCTCGGGCAGGACGATCGTCTTAAGGTCGGCCTTGGCGGCAGACTTCATACGGTTTAGGAAATCGCTCATGTTACTCCTTACAAGCGTTTCGCTAAGCTCCAGGCGCCCGGCTGTTCACGAATAAACCCGCTGCTAGCGGGTTTACCTTTCAATTATGTTCGCCGCGGTGCTTGAGCTTTCCTTGTGTGGCAAGCTCATTATAGGACGCATTAGCGCTATAATCGCTCTGATAAATATGTCTCGAAGAATGTTCGAGAAAAGCCCAGCTAACGAGCCCGTGGCTTTTGACAAGGAGTATCGATGCAGATTACCTCAGGCCTGCCTGAAGGCTTTAACGCCGGCGCGTACGACATGATTGTCGTCGGTGCTGGATATGCCGGTGCCGTTTGCGCCCGCCGTCTTGCCGAGACCATCGGCTATCGTGTTGCCGTTTTGGAGCGCCGTAGCCACATTGCGGGCAATGCCTATGACTGCACTGACGAGGCCGGAATCCTGATCCACGAGTACGGTCCGCATATCTATCACACTTTTAACGAGCGCGTGCACAATTTCCTGTCGCGCTTTACCAAGTGGACGGATTATCAGCACAAGGTGCTCGCCAACATCAACGGTACCCTTATGCCCGTGCCCTTCAACCATGCGAGTCTCAAGCTCGCCTTTGGTGACGAGCGCGGCGAGGAGCTGTATCAGAAGCTCGTGGAGACCTTTGGCAAGGATGTCAAGGTGCCCATTATGGAGCTGCGTAAGAAGAACGACCCGGATCTTGCCGAGGTCGCCGATTACGTCTACGAGAACGTCTTTTTGCATTACACCATGAAGCAGTGGGGCCAGACGCCCGATCAGATCGATCCCTCGATCACCGGCCGCGTTCCCGTCTTTGTGGGCGATGATGACCGCTACTTCCCGCAAGCTCCCTTCCAGGGCATGCCGCAGGAGGGCTACACGGCGCTCTTTGAGCACATGCTCGACCACGACCTGATCGACGTGTTCTGCGACGTGGACGCCCGTGACCTCTTTGAAATCGACGAGACTACCGTCAAGATCGACGGCAAGATCTATGGTGGCGAGATCGTCTACACCGGTCCGCTCGATGAGCTGTTCAATCTCGATCTGGGCGCGCTACCGTACCGCACGCTCGACATGAAGTTCGAGACGCTCGATATGGACCAGTTCCAGCCCGTGGGCACCGTCAACTACACCACGAGCGAGGACTACACGCGCATCACCGAGTTCAAGAACATGACCGGTCAGATCTTGCCCGGCAAGACCACCATCATGAAGGAGTACTCCAAGGCCTATACGCCCGGCTCGGGCGAGACGCCGTACTACGCCATTCTTGAGCCCGAGAACCGTGAGCTCTATGAGCGCTATCTTGAGCGCGTCCAGAACCTGACGAACTTCCACCCGGTGGGTCGTCTGGCCGAGTATCGTTACTACGATATGGACGCTGTGACCAATTCCGCCCTCGATCTTTCGGATGAGATTATCGCCTGCCATGCATAAAGTCATAACATTCGGTATTCCCTCGTATAACGCCGCCAAGGACATGGACCATTGCATCACCTCCATCTTGGAGGGGAGCAATTACGCCACCGATATCGAGATTATCGTAGTGGACGACGGCTCCAAGGACGAGACGGCCGATAAGGCCGACGAGTGGGAGGCACGTTATCCCGGTATCATTCGCGCGGTGCACCAGGAGAACGGCGGCCACGGTATTGCCGTCCTTTCGGGTCTGCGCGAGGCACAGGGCACCTACTACAAGGTCGTCGACTCGGATGACTGGCTCGATGCTGCGGCTCTTTCGACTATGCTGTCGATTCTGCGTGGCTTTGAAGAGCGTGACCAGCGCGTTGACCTGTTTATCTCGAACTACGTGTACGAGAAGGTTTACGAGGGCACGCATACCGCTATTGGCTACAAATTTGCCCTGCCGCGCAAAAAGATCTTTTCCTGGGATCAGATCGGTCATTTCCGCCTGGACCAGAACCTACTCATGCACAGCCTGTGCTATCGCACGGATGTGCTGCGCGAGTCCAACCTTCCCATGCCGCCGCACACGTTCTATGTGGACAACATCTACGCCTACGTGCCGCTGCCGCGTTGCAAGACCATGTACTACGCCGACATCGACCTCTA
>JAXJCX010000023.1:0-1843 GCA_036302225.1 Collinsella sp. | reverse complement strand
GACCATAAGAACGAGATCGTGGCGCCGCTGTCGCGCGACAACGTGGCGGGCACCAATGACAATAAGTACCGCCTAGACTTTGAGGAGCGCTATCCCGGCGCCAAACCCGTCGAAGTGAACTAACGCCTTGTCGTTTCCGAGCCGGCAGTTAGGGACGTTCCTAAACTGCCGGCAGAAAAAGGAATGTCCCTAACTGCCGGCAGAAAAAGGAATGTCCCTAACTGCCGGTCAAAAAACGAGCGAGGATCATGGGACCCTCGCTCGTTTTTTGGGCAATGTTTCGACTGCGCCGTTACTTGTCGGCGGCTGCTTTCTTGGCAGTCGACTTCTTCGCGGTCGTCTTCTTGGCGGCAGTGGCTTTCTTAGCCGTCGTCTTCTTCGCAGTCGAGGTCTTCTTCGCCGTGCTCGCCTTGGTCGCAGTCTTGCGGCCGCGGGCGGGCTTCTTCTCCTTGGTCGGGCAGTCCATGTTGACGCAGATACGCCACGGACCGCGCGCCGTGTTGACCACCACGATGGGAGCGCCGCACTCGGGACAGGTCTCGCCCGTCGCCTCGAGCTTGCCACGCGCCGGCAGCGGATAGCTCACGCCGCAGTCGTCATAGTTGGTGCAGCGGATAAAGCGCTTGCCGCTCTTCTCGCTCTTGTGTGCGATCAGGTCGCCATGGCGTCCTGCCTCGGCGCACACCTTGCACTCGCCCACCTTAAGGTCAGGCTCGTAGTTGGTGGGGCATGTGGGGTTCACGCAAATCTCGAAAGCCTTTTGGCGGAACGGCTGGCACTTAATGCGCGGCGCACCGCATTCGGGGCACACAGCAGCCTCGCCCTCGAGCGGGCTCACCTTGACGCCGCTCGGCACCGGATAGGTCACGTCGCAGTCGGGCCAGCCCATGCAGCCGATAAAGCTGCCGCGGGTCTTGGCGCTCGTCTTCATAACCAAGTCCTTGCTGCACTTGGGGCAGGCGCCCACGCGCGCATCGGCCGTGACGGCGTCGCTGATAGCATCGCCCAGTTCCTGCGTATGCTTGAGCAGCTCGTCGAGCACACCGGCCAGCAGCGCGCGCGAGTGCGTCACGACATGCTCTTCGGTGTCCTCGCCGCGCTCCACGCGGGTCATATCGCCATCGAGCTCGCTGGTCATATCGGGGCTCGTGATGCGCGGGGCAAACTGCGACAGTGCATCGATGATGGCGATGCCCAGCTTGCTCGGCTCCACGGGATCGTTTTTGAGATAGCGCACGGCGTACAGGCGCTCGATGATGCTCGCGCGCGTGGACTTGGTGCCCAGGCCGCGCTTTTCCATCTCCTGCACGAGCTTGCCCTGGCTGTAGCGTGCGGGCGGCTCGGTCTGCTTGGCCTCGAGCTTAATGTCGAACACGTCGACCGTATCGCCCTGCTCCAGCGGCGGCATCTGCTCGTCGCGCTTGAGTCCATACGGATACGCCTCGCGGAAACCCGGGGTCACGAGCACATCGCCCGAAGCCACGAACGGCTCACCATTGACGTCGAGCTCGAGCTTGGTGTTCTCGATGGTCGCGGGACCCATGAGCGTTGCCAGGAAGCGACGGGCGATGAGGTCGTAGAGCTTGCGCTGGCCACCGTCGAGCGCGGACGGATCGCCCTCGCCCGTGGGATAGATAGGCGGGTGGTCGGTGGTTTCGACTTTGCCGCGCGTGGGCTTCATGGGGCCGGCGAGCACCTTTTTGCACACGGGCGCCAGCGCCGGGTTGATCTTTGCAAGGTCGCTCACCACGGCGCCCAGATCGAGCGTCGCAGGGTACACGGTATTGTCGACACGCGGGTAGCTGATGAGACCGGCCATGTAGAGGGACTCGGCGATGCGCAT
>JAXJCX010000022.1:0-2145 GCA_036302225.1 Collinsella sp. | reverse complement strand
CGAACGGGGTCGGAGACCAGCAGGTCGGCCTCGCGACGCTTGGAGGAATCGGTCGGATCCAGGGCGGCGGAGGGAGCAGCGGCCATGGCGTCGGTAATGCCCTCGGAGAGGATGTTGAGCGCCAGGCAGGTGATCATGATGGCCAGACCCGGGAACAGCGCCTGCCACCAACGGCCGGCAAGCACGCCGCCGCGGGCGTCGGCGAGGATGTTGCCCCAGGTAGCGGTGGGCTCCTGAATACCAGCGCCGATGAAGGTCAGCGAGGCCTCGAAGATGATGGCGTCGGCGACCAGGGTAACGGTGAAGACCATGATCGGGGCGATGCAGTTACGCAGAACATGCTTGATCAAAATCCACGGAGCCTTGGCGCCGGAAACGATGACCGCACGGACATAGTCCTCGCCGTACTCGGACACGATGTTGGCGCGCACGATACGGGCAATCTGCGGAGTGTACATAAAGCCGATGGCGAAGATGATCGACGGCACGGAGTTGCCCAGGATGGAGACGAAGACGGCCGCGAGGGCGATGCCGGGGATGGACATGATGATGTCCAAGATACGCATGATCGTCTCGGAGACGGCCTTGCGCGAAACCGCTGCAAGGGCGCCTACGACCGAGCCGCAGACCAGAGCCATGGCAGTGGCGCCAAAGCCGATAATCAGCGAGTAACGACCACCGTAGAGCATACGCGACAGAATGTCGCGACCCTTATCGTCGGTACCGAAAATAAATCCGTTGCCGGGAGCCTGGCGAGCCGTAAAGATCTCGACCGGGCTATAGGGGGCAAGAAGGGGCGCCAGAATCGCAGTCAGGGCGACCAGCACCAGCACGACGGCTGCAATCTTAGAAGACAGCGTCATCTTCTTCCAGCCACCGAGCTTGAGCCCCTTAGAGGCAGCCTTCTCGAGCTGCTCGGTTTGCTTCTCTCGAATCTTTACCATAATCTACACCGTCCTGATGCGCGGGTTGATGAGCAGGTAGAGCATGTCAACCACGATGTTGATGATGATGAAGGCAAGAGCAACGACGATAACGACGCCCTGAACCAGGTTCGCCTCGTTGCCCTGAACGCCCTGCAGAATCGCGGTGCCCATGCCGGGGAGGTTGAAGATAACCTCGATGACGACGGCGCCGCCCATGAGGTAACCGATCTTAAGACCGAGGGTGGTGACCGGGGTGATCAGCGCATTGCGAAGAACGTTGATGCCGACGACGACCTTCTCGGGAACGCCGGCGCCGCGAGCCATACGGACATAATCCTTATCGAGCTCCTCGACCATGGCGGTACGCACGATACGAGTCATCTGGCCCGTCAGCGGAAATGCCAAGGCGATAGCGGGCATAATCATACGTCCCAGATAGCCAACCGGATTCGTGGTGAAGTGAGGCAGAGCACCCGATGCCGGGAGCACCTTAAGGTAGGAAGAGAACAGCAGGATCAACAGAACGGCAAGCCAGAACGACGGGGTTGCCAAGCCGGCGATGGAAAAGACGCGGATCACTTGGTCCGGCCATTTGTCGCGATACAGTGCCGCGATGACGCCGAGCAAAAACGAAACGACCGCACCGATAGCAAGACCGATAAAGGTCAGCTGCATCGTGACGGGCAGGGCCGTGGAGATGCGCTTGGCAACGGAGTTGCGAGCAGCACCATAGGTGCCCATGTCGCCATGGATCAGATCGCCCATATAGCGCACGTAGCGCACGGGCCAGGGGTCGTCCAGACCATACTTCTCATGGTACTCGGCAACCGCCTCGGGCGAGGCACCGTCACCCAACGCCGTGTAGGCGGGGTCGGTCTTGGAGAACGACATAAGGAAGAACACCAGGACGGTGACGCCCAATGCCATGATCGGCAGCGCCACAAGACGCCTTCCAATCAAACGTAGCAAGTTGTTCACGTTCTCTCCCCTTTCTTTTGTCGGTAGGACCAACTGGTATATGAGTACGGATACTCATTACAAGACCCGAGCGACATCGTTGCCGCCCGGGTCTTTGTTTCAACTATGAGGATACGGTCCCAACGACCGACATCCTGCATACAGACTCAAGCGAGTCTTACGCCTTGACGGTCGCAACGCCCCTGAAGGACATGCTCGTCGTGCCGATGCCCTTGAAGCCATCGAGGGCCTCGCCGTTGGG
>JAXJCX010000021.1:0-14114 GCA_036302225.1 Collinsella sp. | reverse complement strand
GGCAAATAGAGAACCGCTCCGTTGCGCTCAACGTTGCCTCTCGAGAAAACAATCCCGAGCCTTACGCCATATTCAGCCGTATCAAGCACATGACCGAGCGCAGCGTGCGCGTGGTAATAGGAGCCCGATTTAACCTCGATCGGAACAGCCGTCCCATCCGGTCCATCGACCACAAAGTCCACTTCACCGCGCTTTTTTGTCTGATAGTAGTAAAGCTGGCGATTTTGGGCAGCCAGCTGCTGGGCCACCACGTTTTCGTAAATGCCGCCCAGATTGGGCTCCTTGCTATCAAGATACGCCGCTTGGGCGACTCCGACGGGGTAGCGCGCCATCAACATGCCCGTATCCGATTGATATAGCTTGAACTGCGATGGCCGCGCCGTCTTGAGCAGGGGCGATTTTGGCTCGGTTACGATATCGGCTTTGAGAGCAACGCCGGCATCGACAAGCCATACAAAATCTCGCTGATACTTCTCGTAGTGAGCCTTGGGGTCAATGGAATTGAGCACGAAGCGCTTGTTTTCGCCCTCGAGCATAATAGGGAGCTGATCGTAAATGCTCTGCACCTGAAGGGCTCGCCCGCTTGCATACTTGGAGATATCCCGCCGGTACTGTTCGTTGAGCTCTGACTGTAGCTGACGAACAGAGGCAAGGTCGCCCTGCGTGTCAAGGAAACGCTGCACGACCTCCGGCATTCCGCCGACAACGGTATAGGTCCTGAAGTTTGCCATCATCGCGTCATGAATGTAATCAGGAATGGGCCTCTCGCTGATACACGCGTCACGTATCGTTTGGCGAGCCCCCTCGCTCACCCCGGTTGCCCAGCAAAACTCCTCAAAATCGAGCGGGAACATCCTAAGCTCGTGGACATACCCCACGGGATAGGACCTGACGCCCTTGAACTGAGTCCCGAGCATTGACCCCGAAAACGCCCAGCGGCACCTCCCGTCCTCAACAAGGAACTTTGCCATCGTCATGATGTCGGGGGCCTCTTGGACCTCATCGATAAACACGAGCGTTTTGCCTGGCGCAATCGACTTTCCCGAAAGAAGCGTCACCCTGCTGATGAAATCATCGGCATTCCGCGCCTCGAGAAGAGCATCTTTTGCCTGGCGGTTTTCCATGAGGTTAAGCTCGATGTAGGTTGCATGGTTGGCTTTGCCAAATGCGCGAATCGAATAGCTTTTGCCAATCTGGCGAGAACCCGTAATGAACAAGGCCTTTTGCTCGGAAGACTTCAGCCAACGCTCCAGCTCTGCCGCTATTTTCCTGCGCAGCATAGGCTCTCCCCTCGGTGTCATCGAATGAAATGCAAAGTTTTATATGCTTGATTATCGATGAAACGCAGAATTTTTAGAACCTAAAATCGGATGAAATGCAGAGATTTGAAATTATAAGCAAAAGGAGGGGCATCACCGGCGAATGTGTCAAAGGGGCTGCCCCTTTGTCACATTGCGCTCGACTACTCGTCAACGATCTCGGCAAGCCAGACGTTCAGCGTATCGACCTCGGGGCAGCAGAACTTTGCCGTACCAGGCTCGTTGCCAGGCACGGTTCCGCCATAGCGCAGGATATCGATATAGAGAAAGCCCACATGGCAAGCCATGGCGCACATCTTGCCGCAATCGCGGTCGAAGTCAAAAACGTCGCCCGGCTTGTGACCATGGTGGCAACGGCACGTTCCCAGCTGGTCCACGCAGCTCACGCGGATACGCGGACGCTTGCCACGCGGCGCGCCGAGCGGCTTGCTCTCGCCTGCAGGCTTGATGCCGCCCTCGCCAGCGTTACTCATGGTCGATCACGTCCAAGCAGGCCTCGATGGGAAGGCCGGCCGACTTGTCCTCTTGGTCGGCATTGCGCTCGATAAGCTCAGCCACCACACGCATGGCATCGGACGTCGCGCGCTGCAGACTCCAACCTGCCATAACGCGGCCGACGAGCACCGCCGAGAACGTGTCGCCCGTGCCCGGGAAATACACCGGAATGAGCTCAAAGGGAATCGTGAAGTACTCCCCCGCTACATGGTCGTAACCGATAACCGCGTTCGTGCCATTGACCACGGCGCTCGTAATGACCACCGACTTGGCACCCAGGGCACGCACGGCGTCCACAAGAACGCGGCCCTCATCGGGCGTGATTTGCTCGGCAATGGGCGTATCGGTGAGCAGACACGCCTCGGTGTAGTTGGGCACCGCATAGTCGGCGCACTCGAGCAGGCTGCGCATGAGACCGATCGTGGACTCGGGCACGCCTGCATAGAGCTTGCCGTTGTCGCCCATGATGGGGTCGACGAACACCTTGGTGCCCTTTTGCGCGCGACGGTGGCAGAAGTCCGAAATAATGCGCGTCTCTTCCTCGGTCACGATAAAGCCAGTCGAGATGGCGTCGAACTCAAAGCCGAGCTCCTCCCAGATAGCGAGGCTCCGGCGGACATACTCCGTGGTGTCGTGGATGTAGAACTTGGGGTAGTTGAGCGTATCGGAAACGAGGGCCGTCGGCAGGTTGTGAATGCGATAGCCCATGTGCGACAGCACCGGCAGCATTGCAGAAAGCGCGACCTTGCCGTAACCGCACATATCGTTGATCAGCAGCAGCTGGGTATTCTTCATGAGGGTCTCCCTTGTTTCGGGCGCGGCGCGGCAGCGCCACAGTGCGACTAAGTGTAGCGCAGGGGACGTTGCGAGCGGAGGCGAGCGGTTACGGCGTTTGGCAAAACGCCGTAACTTAATAAGTTTGGTACCTTGACATTCATTTCTCATGCTCCTAGATTGGTTAGGCACAAAACAATTCCACTACCTAACTAAAGAAAGGAGCAACACTAATTCATGTGCGATGAACCTCTTAACCTTTGTTCGCACGAGCCCGGCGGCGACCCGTCACAGCCGGCGGATGCACCCGAAGCGGTTAGCTCAGAAGACAAGCTTGCCAAGCGCATCCTCAATGGCCTGGGCTTTTGCGGCCATTACATGCATTTTCATGGCGGAGGCGTGTCCGGCAAGGCGCCCATCATCTGCCTGCTGGCCAAGCAACCCGGCGGCGAGATGTCGCAGCAGGAACTCGGCATGCACTTTGACCTCAAGCCGGGGTCGCTTTCCGAGATCCTGTCCAAACTCGAGCTCAACGGCCTCATCGAGCGCAGCCGTAACCCCAAGGATCGACGGCAGCTCACCATTCGCCTGACCGAAACCGGCCGGGAAAACGCCCGCATCGACCAGGCAGCCCGCATTCGCTTTAGAGAGCAGGCCTTTGGTGCCCTCACCCACGACGAGCGCGAGCAGCTCGCCGAAATGCTCGAGAAAATCCGTGTAACCTGGGAGGAACTGGATGATTAAAACCCTCATGGGCAGCATCCGCGACTATATAAAAGTCACCGTTGCCACGCCGTTGCTCGTGCTTGGCGAGGTGCTCTGCGAGATGCTGATTCCATTTATCACCGCCAACCTGATCGACGCCATCAAAGATGGCACCACCGTAGCCGAGATGCTTCCCACCGCGGGCTTTTTGGTGCTCATCGCGCTGACGTCGCTTGCTTTTGGCGCCGCTGCCGGCGTCACCTGCAGCCATGCGAGTTGCGGCTTCGCTAAGAACCTGCGTCACGACCTGTTCTACAAGATCCAGACGTTCAGCTTTGCCAACATCGATGAGTTCTCGAGCTCCTCGCTCGTCACGCGCCTGACCACCGATATCAACAACGTGCAGCAGGCCTTTATGATGATCATCCGTATCGCCGTGCGCGCGCCGCTGGTATTGATCTTCGCCTTTACCATGGCATTTATCATGGGCGGCAGCGTCGCCATGGTCTACCTGGTCATCATTCCGCTGCTGGGCTTTGGGCTGTTCTTTATCATCTTTAAGGTGCGTCCCATCTTCTCGCGCGTGTTCCACAAGTACGACGCCCTTAACGAGTCCGTCGAGGAAAACGTCACCGGCATGCGCGTGGTCAAGAGCTACGTGCGCGAAGACTTTGAGAAGGAGAAGTTCGCGACCGCCGCACGCGACGTCCAGATGGACTTCACCCGCGCCGAGAAGCTGCTTGCCTTTAACAACCCCATGATGAACATCTGCGTCAACGGCGCGTTTGTCGTCATCATCTACCTGGGCTCCAAGCTCATCATCACGAGCCAGGGCACGCTGTTCGACGTGGGCCAGCTCTCCTCGATCTTTACCTATGGCTTCCAAATCCTCATGAGCCTGATGCAGCTATCGATGATCTTTGTCATGGTGACCATGGCCGACGAATCGGCGCACCGCATCACCGAGGTGCTGGCCGCCGAGCCCACGATCGCCGATCCCGCCGAGCCCGTGCTCGAGGTCGCCGATGGCTCCATCGACTTTGACCACGTGAGCTTTAAGTATTCCGCGCATGCGAAGCGCCAGGCGCTCGACGATATCGACCTGCACATTAAGAGCGGCGAGACCATCGGCATCATCGGCGGCACCGGCTCGGCCAAGTCCACGCTCGTAAACCTCATCGCCCGCCTGTACGACGCCACCGAGGGTACCGTGCGCGTGGGCGGCGTGGATGTACGCGACTACGACTTGGACGCCCTGCGCCACCAGGTGGCCATGGTGCTGCAGAAAAACGTGCTGTTTAGCGGCACGATTGCCGAGAACCTGCGTTGGGGCGACCCGAACGCCACCGACGAAGAGGTCCGCGAGGCCGCGCATCTGGCCTGCGCCGACGAGTTTGTCGACGGCTTCCCCAAGGGCTATGACACCTGGATCGAACAGGGCGGCTCCAATGTTTCCGGCGGTCAGAAGCAGCGCCTGTGCATTGCGCGTGCCCTGCTGCGTCGCCCCAAGATCTTGATCCTGGACGACTCCACGAGCGCCGTCGACACCAAGACCGACGCCAAGATTCGCGCAGGGCTGGCAAGCTATCTGCCCAACACGACCAAGCTCATCATCGCCCAGCGCATTAGCTCCGTGCAGGACGCAGACCGCATCATCGTCATGGAGGGCGGCCGCATCGCGCAGATCGGTAACCACGACGAGCTGCTCAAGACGAGCGAGATCTACCGCGAGACCTTTACCTCGCAGAACAAGATGTCTGCCGAGGGCGAAGAGGCCGTCGAGGCCGACACCGAGGCATCCGTAACGCAAGCTCAGACCCAGGAAGGAGGCGAGGCACATGAGTAAGGCAACGACCGCCGAGCGCGCGCTCAACCGCAAGGGCGGCACCATGTCGCGCCTCATCAAGACGCTCTTTGGCTTTTACCCCGTGCTTTTGCCCCTCGTCGTCGCCGGCGTGGTGCTCTGCGCCATCATCAACTCCATCGGCGCGACCTTCCTTCAGAGCGCCCTGCAGATTATTAGCGAATCGTGGCAGTCGGGCGATTGGGGAGCCGCGCAGCCCAAGATCGCACAGCTCGTGACCACCCTCGCCTGCATCTACGGCATCGGCATCCTGTCCTCGCTCTTCTGGAACCGCGCCATGGCCATCGTCACGCAGGGCTCGCTGGAGAAGCTGCGCGAGAAGATGTTCAACCGCATGCAGGACCTGCCGATCCGCTACTTCGACACGCACCAGCGCGGCGACATCATGAGCCACTACACCAATGACATCGACACGCTGCGCCAGATGATCAGCCAGTCGCTGCCCAACCTGCTCATGACGGTCATCGTCATCGTCACGGTGTTCTTTATCATGCTGTACTACAGCGTGTGGATGTGCCTGGTCATTGTGGCAGGCGTCGCCTTTATGACCTTTATGACCAAGCTGCTCGGCTCCAACTCCGCGCGCTTCTTTATTGCGCAGCAGACCGAGCTCGGCGTTGTCGAGGGCCATATCGAGGAAGTCATGAACGGCCAGAAGGTCGTCAAGGCATTCTGCCACGAGTCTGCCGCCGAGGCCGATTTTGACGAGCGCAACGAAAAGCTCTTCGAGGTCTCGCAGAAGGCCAACATGTACGCCAACATCCTCATGCCCATCCTTATGAACCTGGGAAACCTGCTCTACGTGCTGGTTGCACTGGCAGGCGGCATTTTCCTGGCGCTGGGCGTGCCCAACCTGAGCATCTCGGGCATGGCACTGTCCATCGCCGTCGTGGTGCCGTTCCTCAACATGACCAAGCAGTTCTGCGGACAGATCGGCCAGATCTCGCAGCAGATCAACGCCGTGGTCATGGGCCTCGCCGGCGCCGACCGTATCTTTGAGCTCATCGACGAGGAGCCCGAGGCCGACGAGGGCTACGTGACGCTTGTCAACGCGCAGGTCAACCCCGACACTTGGCAGCTCGAGGAGGACGACCACCACACCGGCATGTGGGCGTGGAAACATCCGCACCGCGCGACCGGCGAAATTGAGTACGTGCCGCTGCGTGGCAATCTGGTCATGGACAACGTCGACTTTGGCTACACGCCCGACCACGAGGTGTTGCACGGCGTGTCCGTGTTTGCCAAGCCGGGCCAGAAGGTCGCGTTTGTCGGCGCCACCGGTGCCGGCAAGACGACCATCACCAACCTCATCAACCGCTTCTACGACATCGCCGACGGCAAGATCCGCTACGACGGCATCAACGTCAACAAGATCCGCAAGGCCGACCTGCGCCGCTCGCTGGGCGTCGTGCTACAGGACGTGAACCTGTTCACCGGCACTGTGATGGATAACATCCGCTACGGCAACCTGGACGCTACCGACGAGGAGTGCATCGCGGCGGCCAAGCTCGCGGGCGCGGATGACTTTATCACCCGCCTGCCCGACGGCTACGACACCATGCTCACCGGCAACGGCGCGCAGCTGTCGCAGGGCCAGCGTCAGCTGATTTCGATCGCACGCGCCGCCGTCGCCGATCCGCCGGCAATGATTCTGGACGAGGCCACGTCGAGCATCGATACCCGCACCGAGGCTATCGTGCAGGCCGGCATGGACAAGCTCATGGAAGGCCGCACGACGTTTGTCATCGCGCACCGCCTCTCCACCGTACGCAACTCCGACGCAATCATCTGTCTGGACCACGGCCGCATCATCGAGCGCGGCAACCACGACGAGCTGATTGCCAAGCGCGGGTATTACTACCAGCTCTATACCGGAGCGTTTGAGCTGGAGTAGTTCGGCTCGCCGAGATGGCCGATTTGCCGCTCATTCGTCGGGCATGACCCTAAGGTCAATGCCCTCCTCTTTCGGGGCAAATCGACTCATCTCAGCGACCCAAACACAATGCGCCGCAACGAATAAAGCCTCCGCAGCCACACGAGCTGCGGAGGCTTTTTCATGCCGGCCGGAAACCGTATCCCACTTTTCGGGCCCAAAATGGGATGCCGTTTCCCGCTGGACCCCCTCCGGGAAACGGCATCCCATTTCAAGGGGGTAAACCGGGATGTGATTTCCCCTAACGGCACCTTTGGGAAGCCGCATCCCACTCTAGACGCACAAAACGGGATGAGCTTTCCCATGGTGATCCAAGACCAGAAGCATGTCCGATAGCGCGGCCAGGTCAAGAACAACAAGGCAAGCGTCACGCCAATTTGGACGAGCGTCTGCTGCAGTTTGAGGCTGCTGGCCCATATGGTAGAGTTAACCACCCATGAATTTCAGCACACTGCGTGCTACCTGTTCTTTTGTCATTTAGGGGAGTGAACTTGTGAATACTTCTGTCGCCAAGAAGGCCGGCCAGGCGGTGCGCCTGCTCATGATGGTGCTCACGGCAGTTCTCATCTTCTTCTTCATCAATGTTATGCTGCTCGTCTCCGATATCCAGGGCACGGCGCGTGTGGTCAACTACGCCGGTCTGGTGCGCGGTACCACGCAGCGAATCGTTAAGCTCGAGGATGCGGGCCAGCCTCAAGATGACCTGCTCAAAGCCGTGGATTCATACATCAACGGTTTGCGTTACGGAAGTGACGACCTCAACCTCGTCCGCCTCGACGACGATGAGTATCAGGCAAAAATGACCGAGCTTGCAAATTATTTTGATGAGCTTTGCACCGAGATCATCCGCGTGCGCGAAGTCGGCTATGAGAACACCGACATCATCTCCATGAGCGAGGAGTTCTTTGGCATTTGCGACGATGCTACGCGACTCGCAGAGGACTACTCTCAGGAGAAGGCGTCGGCGCTCAACTATCTCGAGGGCCTGGTGATCATCGACATCATGGGCTTGGTGGCGACCTTTGCGGTCGAACTTGTTCGCGCGGTGCGAACTGCCGCGCTCAATCGCGAACTGCAGAACAAAGTCTATCTCGACGAAGCCACAGGACTGCCCAACAAGAACAAGTGCGAGGAGGTCTTGGGGCAGGAGCAACCTGTCTCCGCGGAGGAGCCCGTTGCGGTGTGCGTCTTCGACCTTAACAATCTGCATATGGTCAATAACAACTTCGGCCATGAGAAGGGCGATGAATACATTCGCTCTTTTGCCCAACAACTGGGAAGTGTGGCGTCGGAGACGCGCTTTGTGGGTCGCGACGGCGGCGATGAGTTTATCGCGGTGCTGCGGGATACCGATCGAGCTGCCGTGGAGTCCTGTCTCGCTCAGGTTCGTGCGAACGTGAACGAGTATTCCGAAGTCCACCCCGATATGCCCATCAGCTACGCGGTGGGCTATGCGCTTTCCAGCGATTTTGACGAGCCGCCTACCATGCGCGAACTCTTTTCCCAGGCCGACAAGAACATGTACGTCGATAAGAACCGCGTAAAGACAGCCGAGGCAGCCGGGCCGCAACGCGAGGACCGCTAAACCCGTAGCAAAGGGTAGCTAATTTGGGACGGGACTCTTTTGGCTACTTGAGGAGTTGGGCCATGGCGTTGACGAATTTTTGTACTTGGAGGGTGGGCTCGAGCGGATAGTGCAAAAAGACCGGCACCTCTCGCCCGCACAGGAACGGCACGCCCACAAAGGCCGGGTGCACCCCCGACCATGCGCCGCAGGTGAGCACCGCGTCGCCCTTTTCCTCTGCCTCGTTAAAGAGCGCAAAGTCGAAGCTGTCCACATCGATCACGTCCACGCCGCCGTCTGCCAACAGATCGATACGCAGGCTGTCCATAGCGTCGTTGCCGTGGCGGAGCACGCGCAGGCGCATGCCCTCTAAGTCGGCAACCGTAATGCGTTTCTTGCGCGCCAGCGGGCTCGTCCGTGGCACGTCGATATAAAACGTCACGTTAACGATGCGGAGCTTTTGGCAGGCATCACCCCAGCGCGGGGTCGAAAAACTCGACTGCACTACATCCACCTCGCGACCAAGGCTGCGCATGACGGATTCGCGTTCGTCGTAGAGGTCGCTCACCGGCACGATCTCGAAGCGCAACGATGGCTCCAGCTCGTGTACGCCCGTCCACATCGACAGCGTCTGGCGCCCCGGACACATCATCGACACGCCCAGACGCACGGCCCCGCCATCGCCCGCCGCGCGTCGGGCACGGCGTAGCGCGTCCTCGGACTGCCGCATGATCGAACGTGCATCGTCCACCAGCAGAGCACCTGCCGGCGTCACCTTAACACCAGAATGCGAGCGCTCGAACAACGTGATGCCAAACTCGGCCTCGAAGCCCGACACCTGCTTGACGAGCGCCGGGGTCGACACGCGCAATTTTGCCGCCGCCCGCGAGAAGCTTCCCAACTCAGCGGCGGCCGATATGGCCTCGAGTCGTCGATCGTACACGTCAATCTCCCGTTTCCAGACGCATGGCAATGAACTGCCGAAGGGGGTCGTTTTGGCAGGTCACGCGCTCAATTGAGAAAAAACTGCATCGCACAGTATAAACCTACGGTTAACGCCATTCTAACAAATATGCAATTCACCTGCGCAAATGCAAAGCATACGATAACCAGCGAAAACCACGTGGGTCGGTTAATGGGAGCGACCCACCGGGAGGCACAAGAAGGGAAGTTCCTATGAGCAATTGGCTTAAGCTCGAGGGCGATGTCTGCGCCGTGACTGGCGCGCTCGGCGGTATGGGCGTCGAGATTTGCCGCGAGTTCGCCCGCAACGGCGCCAACGTCGTCCTGCTCGACCTGGACGAGGAGAAGGTCAAGGCTGCTGCCGCCGACCTCGCTGCCGAGTTTGGCATCCACGCCGAGGGTTACAAGATGAACGCCACCGACGAGGCCGAGGTTCAGGCCGCCGTCGACGCCACCATCGCCGACTTCGGTCGCGTCGACGTCCTCGTCAACACCGCCGGTATCCTGCGCTTCGCCGCCATGGAGGACCTGCCGCTCTCCGACTGGAATGAGGTCATCAACGTCAACCTCACCGGCTACTTCATCACCTCGCAGCGCTTTGGTCGCGAGATGATCAAGGCCGGCCAGGGCCGCCTGGTGCACATCTCGACCGTCGCCAGCCACTCCCCCGAGACGTTCTCGGGCGTGTACAGCTCCACCAAGGCGGGCGTCAACATGATGTCCAAGATGCTGGCTGCCGAGTGGGGCCCCTACGGCGTGCGCTCCAACTGCGTCGAGCCTTGCTTCGTTAAGACCCCGATGTCAGCCAACTTCTACGCCGATCCCGAGGTCGAAAAGAGCCGCAGCCGTCTGATCGCCACGCGTCGCATCGGCGAGGTCAGCGATATCGCCAACGCCGTCATGTTCCTGGCGTCCAAGCGCTCGGACTTTACCACCGGCGACGCCATCAAGGTCGATGGCGGCTTCTCCAATATGATGGGCGACCTCACCGCCAAGCCCGGCGGCCGTCGCGCCTATGCCGACAACTACCTTAAGAACAAGGGTGTCGAGCTCTGGTCCGATGAGTCCGGCGTCGCCAAGCCGACCGACCAGTAAACCAACCTGACAGGGAGGCCCCGCGGACACGCCCGCTCCTCCCCCGTATCGATTAGAAAGAGTCAAATGGCTTCCAGCAACTCCAACAAGGGTCGCGCCGTCGTGCTTTCCGCCGCGTGCGTCACCATGTTCTTTATCAGCTCCATCGCGCTGTATTCCGTCGTGAGCAAGAATCTGCTCGCCGTTTACCCCGAGTGGTCGAGCGCCCTTACCTGGGCTTTTCCCGTCTTCCAGACCATCATGGCCGTGACGGGCATCTTCGCCGGCCGCATCTCCGATAAGATCGGCCCGCGCAACGTCGTTATCGCCGCCGCCGTGTGCTACGGCATGGGCTGGTTCATGTCCGGCACCGTCACCGAGCCGTGGCAGTTCTACCTGTGGTTCTCGCTCGTCGCCGCCATCGGCAACGGCCTGGGCTACAACCCCGCGCTCACCACCGGTCAAAAGTGGTTCATCGACAAGAAGGGTCTCGCCTCCGGCATCACCCTGGCCGCTTCGACCGCCGGTCCCGCCGTGCTGTCCCCGGTGCTCGCCTCGCTGCTCATCCCGAGCCTGGGCATCTTTGGCGCCCTTAAGGCGCTCGGCGTCATCTTCTTTGTGATGATCGCCGCCTCCGCCCTATTCCTGAAGGCCCCCGAGGCCGGCTGGCTGCCCGAGGGCTTCGAGGCCCCCAAGGGTGGCGCACATGCCGGCACCTTCGGCGACCTCACCCCGGGCGAGATGGTCAAGACCCCGCGCTTCTGGGTCCTCATCGTCACCTTCGCCTTTGCCGCCACCGCGGGCACCCTGCTCGTGGGCAAGGTTGCCTCCATCGCCGCCGTTCAGCTCTTCGCCGACCCCACGAGCGCCGCGGCCGTCGCCCTCGGCGGTGTGGTGGTCTCCGTCAACACCTGCGCCAACCTGGTTGGCCGTCTGTCCTTTGGCCAGATCATCGACAAGCTCGGCGCCTATAAGTCGCTGCTCATCAGCCTTGTCGTCACCATCGTCGCACTCGTCATCATGTCGATGAGCTTTACGCAGGCCATGTTCTTTGTTGCGCTCGCCCTGCTCGGCTTTAGCTTTGGCGCCCTGCTCGTCATCTACCCGCCGCTCACCGGTGGCGCCTTTGGTACCAGCAACATCGGTGTCAACTACGGCATCATGTTTTTGGGTTATGCCGCTTCCACCTGGATCAGCCAGCCCATCACCGCCGTGCTGTATCACGCCGAGGCCGGCAGCGCCGCCTACCAGCAGTCCTTCTACGGCGCCATTGTGATCGCCGCCATCGCCGTCGTGCTCACCGTCTACATGATGGTCTCCGACAGCAAGAAGAAGTCCGCCTAGTTTTACCGATGCGACAAAGGGACGGCCCCTTTGTCGCATTCCACCGGTCACCAGTATTTAAGGAGTCGAAATGTCTGAGCTCAACCCCGTCCGCATTGCCGTTATCGGCGCCGGCGCCATGGGCCGCAACCACATCCGCTTTGTCACCGAGGAGCCCGAGGCCGAGCTCGTCGCCATCGCCGACGCCTTTGAGGGCGCCCGCGCCACGGCCGAGGCCGCCGGCGTGCCGTTTTACACCGATCCCGCCCAGATGATGGACGAGGTCAAGCCCGAGGCCGTCATTATCGCCACCCCCAACGACCTGCACCTGGGCGTTGCTCGCGAGGCTGTGAAGCGCAATATCGTGCCGTTGGTCGAAAAGCCGATCTCCAACGACCTGGAGGATGCCCAGGCTTTCGCTGCCGAGGCCGAGACCGCCGGCGTGCCCGTGCTCGTGGGCCAGCACCGTCGCCACAACCCCTTCGTCAACAAGGCCAAGGAGATCATCGAGTCCGGCGAGCTGGGCAAGCTCACCGTGTCGAGCTTCCACTACATGATCTATAAGAATGACGAGTACTTCGACGTCGAGTGGCGCCGTAAGAAGGGTGCCGGCCCGATCCTGGTCAACCTGGTTCACGACGTCGACCTGCTCCGCTACCTGCTGGGCGAGCCCGTTGCCGTCCAGGGTATGCAGTCCAGCGCCGCCCGCGGTTTTGAGACCGAGGACTCCGCCGTGGTCAACGTCCGTTTTGCCGATGGCGCGCTCGCAAGCATGACCATCTCCGACGCCACCGCCAGCCCCTGGAACTGGGAGGCAACCGCTCGCGAGGATCCGCAGTACCGCCCCTTCGACGCCGACGCCTACTTTATCGGCGGCACTAAGGGCGCCCTGTCGCTGCCCCGCCTGCACCAGTTCTCTTACGACGGCGCCTCCAACTGGCACAAGCCGCTGCAGATGGAGATTCCGGCCGTCGACCCGGCACTGCCGCACAAGATGCAGCTCAAGCACTTTGTGAAGGTTGTCCGCCGCGAGGTCGAGCCCGTCGTGACCCCCGCCGATAACGTCAAGACGCTCACGCTTCTCAACGCCATCAAGGAGGCCGCCGAGACCGGCCAGCTCGTCGAGCTGTAATGCCTTAAGAGCGGGTCGCGGCAAACTCCCCGCCGAGCGCCTTGGCCCGCCGCCAACAAGCCCCTCTTCTTTGCCCCGCGAGCAGCCTCCTGCCCGCAGGGCCTTTTGCTACCTTGCCGACGATTATTCTGGAACGAGGCTATTTTGCGCCTCAGCTTGGTTCGTTCGTCACGAAATGGGCCTATCTACTACGTTTAACCGATCACCCTCAAGCATGCCGAATTTCGCGAGATAAAAACCGCAGGTAAACGCCCTGCCGACTTTCGGAAAACCCAGGTATGGTCAGCCCCTACGGGTAAAACGTAGTAGATAGGCCGTTTTCGTGGCGCGGCCCCAAAACAGTCTTTTGGGACGGGTGGTATCCTTGGTAGCCCTGTGCTGCAAACGCACCTTAAACGCAAGGAGTCCCATGGATCTTATCGCCCAGCTCGCCCGCGAGCTCAACCTTAAGGCCGCCAACGTCGAGGCAGCCGTCAAGCTCATCGACGAGGGCAGCACCATCCCCTTTATCTCGCGCTACCGCAAGGAAGCCACGGGTGGCATGGACGACGTCGCCCTGCGCGCACTCGACGAGCGCCTGTCCTACCTGCGCAATCTTGAACAGCGCAAAGAGGACGTCATTCTGCTCATCGACGCCCAGGGCAAACTTACGCCCGAGCTCGAACAGCAAATTCGCGAGGCCACGCAGCTCCAGCGTGTCGAGGACCTCTACAAGCCCTACCGCAAAAAGCGCATGACCCGCGCACAGAAGGCCCGCGAGGCAGGCCTGGAGCCGCTTGCCAACATGATCATCATGCAGGCCTCGGCCAAGGGCAGCGCGCTCGACACCGCCGCGGCCTACGTCAACGAGGAAGCCGGCTTCGACACGCCCGAGAAGGCGCTCGCCGGCGCGGCGGACATCGTGGCCGAGACGGTGGCCGAAGACCCCGAGAACGTCGCCGACCTGCGCGCCTTTACGCAAAACACCG
>JAXJCX010000020.1:0-3102 GCA_036302225.1 Collinsella sp. | reverse complement strand
GTTTGCCCGCGCCCTGGAGCGCGGCTTTGCCGATGCCGCCACGGGTGCGCCCGCGCTTTCCGTCGCGCCCGATTTTGCCGGGAAGGGAGGCGAGCTGTAATGAAGGAGCTTTCCGAGGTCCTGCAGGATTGGGAGGCCGTGATCGGCCTGGAGATCCATACCGAGCTCACCGCACTCGATACCAAGATGTTCTGCAACTGCAAGCTCAGCCACGATGACGAGCCCAACGCCAACGTGTGCCCGGTGTGCCTGGGCCTGCCCGGCGCCCTGCCAGTGCCCAACAAGCGCGCCATCGAGAGCATCGTCAAGGCGGGTCTGGCCACCAACTGCGAGATCCAGCGCCACTCGATGTTCTACCGCAAGCACTACTTCTATCCCGATATGGCCAAGAACTTCCAGACTACGCAGGGTCCGGTCGCTTTTGCCATGTACGGTCACCTGGACCTGGACGTGACCGGTCGCGGTGCCGCCGAGCGCCCCGACTGCGCGTTTGGTGAGGCCGAGGCTCAGAGCCTGGCGAGCGCTTCGGCCAACGCCGAGGGCCTGTCCACGTCCATGACGTCGACCATGCGCGAGGGCACCCAGCGTGCCGGCCATCTGGCCAGCTACGACGCGTCCAACCTGCAGATGCCCGAGCGTCGCGAGGACGGTTCCTACACGGTGCCCATCCGCATCCTGCGTATCCACATGGAGGAGGACGCCGCCAAGATGGTTCACGTGGGTGGCGCCGAGGGCCGCATTACCGCCGCGGCCGAGTCGCTCGTCGACTACAACCGCTGCGGCACGCCTTTGATTGAACTCGTGACTGAGCCCGACTTGCGTACGCCCGAGGAAGCGCGCCTGTTTATGGAGAAGCTCCGTCGCATCTTTGTGACGCTGGGCATTTCGGACTGCTCCATGGAGAAGGGTTCCATGCGCTGCGACGGCAACGTGTCGCTGCGCCGCCGTGGCGAGACCAAGCTGGGCACCAAGACCGAGCTTAAGAACCTCAACTCGTTTAAGAGCCTGCATGATGGCCTTGCCTACGAGATCTGCCGTCAGGCCGAGGTGCTCGAGGAGGGCGGAATCATCTATCAGGAGACCCGCCACTGGGAGCCCAGTCGCAAGCGCACCGTGGTTATGCGCGTCAAGGAGACGGCCGACGACTATCGCCTGTTCCCCGATCCCGACCTGGCGCCGTTCGATTTGGACGACGAGTTCATCGACCGCTGCCGTGGCGAGATTCCCGAGCTGCCCGAT
Organism: Collinsella sp.; assembly: GCA_036302225.1. GTDB lineage: Bacteria > Actinomycetota > Coriobacteriia > Coriobacteriales > Coriobacteriaceae > Collinsella. Next base: position 1,863 of record JAXJCX010000020.1, on the reverse strand, counting down.
GCCAAGCGCGCCCGTTTTGAGGCCGACTTTGGCATTAAGGCGGCCGATGCCGAGCAGATTGCCGGCGATCCCGAGTTTGCCGACTTCTTTGAGGTCGCCGCTGCCGGAATGGCTGGCAAAGAGGCCCAGACGGTCGCAAACCTGCTGGTCAACGAGATGATCGCCTACCTTAAGGGCGCGGGCGTCTCGCTGGCCGAGTCCGGTATTGCACCGGCTCAGGTGGCAGCCCTTGCCAAGCTGCTGGCGACCGATGCCATCAGCTCCAACCAGGCGCACGAGGTCTTTGAGGCCATGGCCCAGACCGGTGACGATCCCAACAAGATCGTCGACGAGCGTGGTATGCGTCAGGTGAGCGATGCCGGCGCGCTGCAGCCGATCGTGGACGAGGTGCTGGCTAACTGTGCCGATCAGGCGCAGCAGTATCGTGACGGCAACCAGAAGGTTATCGGCTTTTTGGTGGGCCAGTGCATGAAGGCAAGCCGCGGCAAGGGCAACCCGAAGCTCTTCAACGAGTTGCTGAGAACGTCGCTCTCGTAAGCGGGAACCGAGGGGCCGGGCGCAGGGCCTTGCCTCTCAATTTCGAACAGTCCTGACTCACGACGGAGGCGCCACTGGCGCCTCCTGTTCGTGCGGAACTCATTGAGAGGCAAGGCCCTGCGCCCGGCCCCTCGGTTCCGTGACGACTCGGCCGTTCGGGTCAGGCGGGGCTGAATGGAATTTGGTGAATGAGGGTGCCGATGGCGCCCTCATTTTTTGTGGATGTGGCGCAGGGGCGGTCCCTTGGTCACATCGCGCCCCAAGATTTCCAAAAAGTTAACCTTTGTTGACCTTAATAGTTAGATAAACTAAACTATTTTCCAAAAGTGTGCTCGAGCAAACTTGTTTACTCGAGTGCTGAGGCACCGTGCCGCGTCCAATGTGGCAAAAGGGAGAAGCAACATGAAGAAGTCGACGTTCAATACCCTGCTTGTCGGTGGCGGTTTTCTGCTTGGCACGGCCGGCATCAAGCTGCTTACCAGCGCTCCGGTCAAGAATGCCTGCGTGCAGGGCATTGCGTGCGGCATGCGCATCAAGAATGGCTACCAGGACATGGTCGAGCAGGCCAAGGCTAATGTCGACGACATGGTTGCCGAGGCGGCCTACATCACCCAGAGCGAGGCCGCTGCGGACAAGGCAGCCGAGTAGTACTCCCAGGCACAAACTATGAGATTCTCGATTATCAGCGAGATCCCCGGCAGGACCCGTCTTCAATTGGCGGGTCCTGTGCCAGAGAGCGATCTCGATGCACTTCTTAAGCTTGGCGGCGAAATCGACGGCGTGCGCAAAGTGCGCGTATATGGCCGTATTGGCCAGATGGCGCTCGAATATGACGAGCAGTGTCGTGCGAGCGTGCTCGACGCCTTGGGCGCACTCGATGCTCAAGCCATCGCCGATGCCAAGTCGGGTTACGTGATGCAACTCGAGCCGCGCAAGCACAAACTCGTTATGGACCTAGCGACACTCATCGGCACCCATTACGCACGTCGCTGGTTCTTGCCGACGCCTCTGTGTGCGGTGTTTGTCGTGGCCGGTTACATGACCTTTTTGCGCGCCGCTCTCCACGAGCTCTCGCAGCCGCGCCTGACCGTTCCCGTGCTCGACGCTTCGGCCATCGGTATCTCGTTTGTCAAACGTGATGTCGATACCGCGGGCCAGACGATGTTCCTGCTCAACGTGGGCGAGCTGCTCGAGGACTACACGCGCGCCATGAGCGAAAACGAGCTCATCAACTCGCTGCTCGACGTGCCCGATAAGGCGCAAAAAGTGGTCGGCGACACCGAGGTGAGCGTTGCCGCCACCGAGCTTGAACCCGGCGATTTGGTC
>JAXJCX010000019.1:0-24160 GCA_036302225.1 Collinsella sp. | reverse complement strand
GTCGGGCGGCGTCCCGACCGAACCCTCGGCGTGGGTCACGTCCATCTTCGCCGCTGTCGGCGGCGTGCAGGTGGCCTACGCGGCCTTCAAATCGGTCGGCATCACGGACAAATGGCTGGACGCCCTGCTGGCGCTCGGCGACATCAAGGAGGACTAACATGGCAGACTTCGCGAACGTCCAGCCGGACGAGTACAAGCTTCTGGGGCGCAACTTCTCCGCAGGCCGCCCGTTCGGCATCAAGGGCGTGACCATCCACCACATGGCCGGCGACCTCAACGCCGGCCAGTGCAACGGCATCTGGGGTGCCAACGGCTGTTCTGCCCACTACTCGGTCGACCGCAACGGCCACATCGTGCAGCACGTCAACGACACCGACCGCGCCTACGCCTGCGGCGACGGGATCGGCACCGGACGCGGTAACGACACGACCATCTCGATTGAGCACGCCAACAGCGGCAGCAACCCGTGGACCGTCCACGAGAAGGCAATCGAGAGCGGCGCTTACCTTGTCGCGGCCCTGTGCCTGTACTACGGCCTCGGTCGCCCCGAGTGGTGCAAGAACGTGTTCCCGCACCGCTACTGGAGCGCCACGGCCTGCCCCGGCGAGCTTGCGGGCTCCCAGCGCGACCATTACATGCAGCGCGCTCAGGCGTGGTATGACGCGATGAAGGGTGGCAAGGCACCCGCCCCCTCCACCGCCGCTAAGCCTGCCGCGGCAAAGCCCTCTCAGGCGGCATCCGGCGGCTTCACGAAGGCATCTGGCAAGCGCATTCCCGTCCACTACTCCCTCCACCTCAAGGGCGGCGGCTGGCTGGACGAGGTGACCGACTTCGGCGCCGGGGACAACGGCTTCGCGGGCTACCCGTGCCGACAGCACGACCTCCTTTGCGCCCGAGTCGATCGCGGCACGCTCAAGTATCAGGTCCACACCATCGAGGACGGCTGGCTTGACTATGTTTCCAAGGGCGACCGCAACGATACCGTGAACGGTTGCGCCGGCATCGCCGGCCACACCATCGACGGTGTACGCATGTACTACGTGACCCCGGGCGGCGAGGAGTACAAGCAGGCGTGGTATCGCTCGCAGACCACCGCGCGCGCCGGATGGCTCGACACCGTGTGCGACGACGGCTCCACCTACGGCGGCGACGACTACGCCGGTTTCTACGGCGAGCCGCTCGACCGACTCCAAGTCTGCGTCACCGACGGCAACCCGTACTAGCATGATCGCGCTGGCTTTCGTCCTCGGCGCGCTCTTCGGCGGCACCGTGGCGACAATCGGCCTGTGCCTCGTGAGCATCAACGGGCGCTAGCCGCGGCCCGCTCGGGTTATCCCGGGCGGGTTTTTTCTCGAGAAAAGGTGTTGCTACGCCGCCCGTGGTATCCTGAGCAGCACGACGGTCCCAACGGCGCAGATCTCGGTTCTAGAATCTAGGCAGACGGGGCACCCTCGAACGTAAGACCGTCCGAACCTCGCATGGTCCGGGCGGTTTTCTTATACCGACGCGACGTGATGGGACAAGGTATGGCAGCAACGGATATCGAGCACGGACTCTCGACCGCCGAGGTCGAGGAGCGCATCGCCGCCGGTAAGATCAACCGCAACATGGAACTCAAGACCAAGTCGGTCCGCGAGCTCATCATCGAGAACCTCTGCACGCTGTTTAACTTGATCAACGTGGTCTTGGCGATTTTGGTGTTGCTGACCGGTTCGTTTAAGAACCTGACGTTCCTGTTCGTGGTGTTCTTGAACACGGCAATTGGCGTCATCCAGTCCATGCGCTCCAAGCGGATGGTCGATAAGCTTACGCTGCTCACCTCTAAGAAGGCCATCGCGGTGCGCGACGGCGCCGAGGTAGAGCTCGACCTGGACCAGATCGTGCTCGACGATATCATTCGCCTGGGGCGCGGCGACCAGATTCCCGCCGACGCCGTGGTGGTGTCGGGTGAGGCACTCGTGAACGAGAGCCTGCTGACGGGCGAGAGCGATCTCATCAAAAAGCAGCCCGGCTCCGAGCTCATGAGCGGCAGCTTTATCGACTCGGGCCTGCTGCGCGCCCGCGTGATCCATGTTGGCGCCGACAACTACGTGGCCAAGATCAACAAGGAGGCCAAGTACGTCAAAAAGGTCAATTCCGAGATCATGAACGCGCTCAACGCCATCGTGCGCTTTGCGAGCCTCATTATGATTCCGCTCGGCCTGGCGCTCTTTGCCTCGAGTGTGAGCGAGCTGTGGGATGCCGCCGGTACGCCGGGCGATAGCGCGCTTTCGTGGTGTTTTTCCGAGCTGCTTGCCGGTCGCGTGCCTTCGTCGGCGCTGCTGTCTACGGTGGGCGCTCTTTTGGGCATGATTCCGCAGGGCCTGGTGCTGCTGACTTCGTCGGTGCTTGCCATCGCCACGGTGCGCCTGGCGCGCCGCAAGGTACTCGCGCAGCAGCTCTACTGTATCGAGACGCTCGCGCGCGTCGACGTGCTGTGCCTGGACAAGACGGGCACCATTACCTCGGGCCGTATGGAGGTCGAGGGTACCTACCCGCTGCCTGTTGAGGGCGTTGGCTTTGGCGCGGACTCGGACGAGGCAGCTGTCCCCGTCGAGACCACGGTCCTCGATTTTGCGCTTGCCAACGTAGCGCGTGCCACCTCGGCAGACGCCAACGAGACCTGTCAGGCGCTGCTCAACTACTACGCCGACCGCCCGGTCGAGGTGTCCGAGCCGCTGGCGGTCATTCCGTTCTCGTCGTCTAAAAAGTGGAGCGGCGCCTCGTTTGCGCAGGGCTCCTATGTGATGGGCGCAGCGCAATTTGTGCTTTCGGCGCGCGCCTTTGCGCAGGTCGAGAACCGTGTGGCCGAGCTTGCCGACACCTGCCGCGTGCTTGTGGTGGCCCGTGTGGACGGCTTTACGCCCGACGGCGATATGGTGGGCGAGGCCGAGCCCGTGGGCTTTGTGACCATTCGCGACGAGATCCGTACCTCGGCTGCCGAGACCATCGGCTACTTTAACGAGCAGGGTGTGACCCTCAACGTGATCAGCGGCGACGACCCGCGCACGGTGTCGTCGATCGCGCGCGTGGTGGGCGTCCCGGGGGCCGATGCCTACGTCGACGCCACGACGCTCGATACGCCGTCCAAGATCGATGCGGCAGTGGACCGCTATCACGTATTTGGTCGCGTGACCCCGCAGCAGAAGCGCGAACTCGTGCAGGCGCTCAAGCGTCGCGACCATACCGTTGCCATGACGGGCGACGGCGTCAACGACGTGCTGGCGCTCAAGGAGGCCGACTGCTCCGTGGCCATGGCCGCCGGTTCCGATGCCGCGCGCAACGTGGCCGAAATCGTGCTGGTCGACAACGATTTTGCCTCGATGCCCGCCGTGGTGGCTGAGGGCCGTCGCTCCATCAACAACCTGCAGCGCTCTGCGGCGCTGTTTCTGACCAAGACGCTGTTCTCGATGGGCTTGGCGGCGCTGTGCATCGCGTTTCCGCCATATCCCTTCGAGCCGATTCAGATGACACTCATCAACTTCTTCTGCATCGGCGCGCCGGGCTTTGTGCTGGGTTTGGAGCCCAATAATGCCCGCGTGAAGGGGTCATTCTTGACCAACGTGCTCAAGCGTGCGCTGCCGGCGTCGCTGGCGGTCATAATGGCTGCGGCGCTCGATATCTTTGTAGCGCGCGTGTTTGGCTTTAACCAGCTCACGCTTTCGACCATGTGCCTGCTTACGTCGTGTGCGGCGAGCGTGAGTCTGATCTGGCGTATCTCGCAGCCGCTCACTCCCTTGCGCGTGGTGCTCTTTGTATTTGTCGTCGTCGGCATCTTGGTGGGCGTTATCGGATTACCTGAGCTGCTGTCCATTGCCAACCTGTCGACGGGTGAGGCGGTTATCTTGCTGGCGATCATCGTCTTTACCTGCACGGTGTTCTTTAAGCTCGCCACGATGATGGACTCGCTTAAGCCGCGCCGTCGCCATGCTGCCACCGGCTTTGGCCGTGGCGTTCGCGTCCGTCTGGGTCGCGGCGGCGGTAAGGTGAGCTCGACGGGCTCAACTGCCCAGCGTTTTGCCAAGCGCGTCGCCGCCGATATGGCGCAACGCCGTGAGGAGCGCACCGCTCGCGAGGCCGAGGTTCGCGCGCTCGAGGGTGTAGAAAAGGCCCAGCCCAAGAAAAAGAAAGGTGCGAGCATCAAACGTTCGCGGGTGACCAAGTCCGCTCAGGGCATTAAGGTCTCGATGCCGAGCAAGAAGAAAAAGCCTGCAAAGAAGGCCTAGCCCCAGCCGCCCGGGGGATGATTTTTCTGGGACGGGGGTTAAAAAATCATTGTGTTCCTAATGATTTTTTAACCCCCGTCCCAGAAAAATCATCCCCCCAAAAAGACTACCCTGGCGATGTTGAATTGGTGCCTTGCCCCTGTGGGGGCGTGGCGATGCTATGCTCTAGCTTCGACTGTATGAATTGCTCCGAAAAGAGGAAGCCGTGATCTGCCCGCATTGCCTTAAGACCATAGAGGACGGCGCCTCGTTCTGCCCCTATTGCAACGCATACGTTGGTCCGGGCGACGGTCCCGAGCATACCGAGTTCGTATTCTGCGATGGTTGCGGCGCACGCCTGTTCCCGCATGATCGCACCTGTCCCAAGTGCGGGCGCCCTGCCCCGGGCATCCTTTCCAAAGACGCGGCCGCATCCGATCTGGCGGCAGGTCGCACGGCCGGCTTTCCGCGCTTGACGCAGGAGCAGATCGATACCGAGGTGCCCCATGCGCCGGCGTCTGCCGCCGCGGTGCTTTCGGACGCCGCCGATCCCAACGAGACCTGCGTGCTACCTGCCTTCGACAAGGATTTTGGCATCCCCAAGGTGGACATGCCGACGCCTGTTTCCCTGCGCGACGATGCACTGTCCAATAAGCAAAAGCCCAAGCGCAAGGTGCATCCCGACGAGGATGCCTACCACAAGCATAAGCGCCATATTCCCAAGCCGGTTATTGTCATAGCCCTGCTCGCGGCTGTGTGCGGCGGTGCCTATTGGTTTGTGACGTCCGACCCCCTGGGCGTCATGCCCGGGTTTTACGACCAGTTTGGCCAGGCTGCTCAGACCACCTTCCCCACGCGCCAGAAGGGCGAGGCGGCCGAGGACGATGCCGAGCAGGACGATGCTGCCGAGGTGGTGCAGGAAGAGACGGTCTTGACCGATGACCAGCTCTACGCCAAGCTTGACAGCCTGTACCAGACCATTGTGTCGTACAACAATGATCAGATCGGCGAGGTTATCGATTCGTTTAACAGCGGCTATTTGCGCACGCCCCTGTCCACGCGCCAGGAGCTGTCGCAGGGCGCCTATGCCCTGCGCGATCAGATCAAAAAGACGCAAGACGAACTCGACAACCTTAAGTACCAGGACGATACGGTCTATGTGGACGATATCGCCCACCTTAAGCAGCTTGCCGAGTGGATGTACGAGCGCGTCGACGTGATCTGCCAGAGCTGGGACATCTCGCTATCCATTCCCGACGGTGAGTCGCTGAGCGCTCACCAGAGTGAGATTTTGGCGCCCATCGCACAAGGCGGCAACAGCGCGCTTAACCAGTACGACGCCAACGTGAGCGCATGGAGGCCGCAGCAGCGTTCGTAATTTGTTGCCCTCCGGCGGCATAACCTGCGTGCGCAATTGATGGAAGCCCGTGCTTATTGCTACAATTCGTACAAATATGCTTTAAACGCACGAGGAAGGAACCACATGTTTGGTTTTAAGAAAGAGCTCTACACGCCCGAGTATCAGCTTGTCGGCGATGAGTGCGCGGTGATCGAGACGTCGAAGGGCACCATCAAGGTCAAGTTTGACGGCGAGGGCGCCCCCATTCACGTGGCGAACTTCTGCGAGCTTTCCACGATGGGTTTTTACGACGGCCTTAAGTTCCATCGCTATGTGCCCGGTTTTGTCATCCAGGGCGGCGACCCCAATACCCGCGATATGTCCGGCGCCGATGTCGCCGCCGGCCTTGAGGGCCCCGACGGCATGCCCGGTACCGGCGGCCCCGGCTACTGCATCAAGGGCGAGTTCGCTACCAACCCGCGTAACAGCCACGTCGACGGCGCGCTTGCCATGGCACGTTCCATGGATCCCGATTCCGCAGGTTCGCAGTTCTACTTTTGCCTGGGCGCCCAGCATAACCTCGACTCCGGCTACACCGTCTTTGGCACCACGGTCGAGGGCCTCGATGTGATTTCGCAGCTGCGTGCCGGCGACGAGATCGTCCACGTCGAGATCGTTCACGAGTAAAGGGGACTTCCTTGAATAGCCAGCTGATCCAACAGGGCCGCGCCGCTTATCGCGCGGGTGATTATTCCGCTGCCGCCCAGATGCTCGGTGCGGCAAAGACCCCCAGCGAGATTATGGGCGAGGCCGACCATCTGCGCGGCAACGCCTTGATGCACCTGGGTATGTATGCCGAGGCCGCCGAGGCCTACGCCGCCGCCCTCAACGACGGTACCTATGGCAAGCGCGGCGCGCTGCTCACCAACCGCGGCAAGGCGCTTGCTGCCGTGGGTGACTATGCGACCGCAGCCCAGGCGTTCTCCGCCGCAACTCAGGATGCATCCTATGCCACGCCGTTTAAGGCGTATCTGGGCCTGGGCAACGCCCTGTTCCAGTCGGGCGATTATGCCAACGCCGGTACCGCCTTCCGTCAGGCCGCCATCGATGGTGCCAACCCGGCTCCTGCCGCCGCCCTTGGCGATCTTGGCCGCTGCTTCATTAAGCTCGGCCGTCCGGCAGACGCCGTGGAGACCTACCGCACGGCCATCGACTTTGCCGGTCCGCGCGACGACACGCGTGCGCTTAACGCCGGTATGGGCGAGGCGCTCTCTGCCGCCGGTCGCCCCTCTGACGCGCTCGATGCCTTTAACGCCGCCACCGCCGATGGCATCTACCAGCTTACGCCCGAGCAGGCCGATGAGCTTGCCCGCGTGCAAGATTCCCTCGCTGCGCTTTCGGCCCAGACGGCCATGGCCACGGCTCCGGCGCCCGCGATGGATGCTCCGGCCGTCGACCCGCTCGACCCCACGGGTGCTACCGGTCAGTTTATGCCCGACCCCTCGGACACCGGCTTCTTTACTCTGTCCGAGTCAGAGATGGTTCAGCAGGACCGCAAGGAGGCCAAGGTCCGTCGTCGCCATCGCCACACGGGTCTCAAGGTCTTCTTGGTGCTGCTTCTGCTGATTGTCCTTGCCGCGGGCGGTCTTGGCTTTGCCTACACGCGCGGCCTGGGCTTCCCCTCGCAGGAGTCTGTTGTCACCGACCTGTTCCAGGCCGCCGGTGACGGCGATACCGCCAAGGCCGAGTCCTGTCTGGCCTCCAGCCTGTCCGAGGACGCCAAGTCGATGATCGTTTCCTCGATTCCGCAGGGCGCCACCGTCTCCACCGAGGGCATGGATCAGTCTATGACCGAGACCACCGCCAAGGTCAAGGCGTCGCTGTCCAAGGGCGGCGAGCAGGAGTACACCGTCAAGTTCGTGCGCTCCGACAACCATATCGGTTGGGCCGTCTCCTCGCTCGACATCGATCTCTCCGCCGCTGACAACCAGTAGTGACCTTATGAGATTTGGCGCTGCCCGGTGCTTCACCGCAAGTGAGGTGCCGGGCTTGCGCTAGTATGATGGGCTAGTAGTTTTCCAGCAATCATCCAACACATCAGGAGTTGCGTTGTTTTCTTTGATGGATATGTTCTTCGGTAGCTATGCGGGCGATCTTGCCATCGACCTCGGCACCGCCAACACGCTTGTCTCCGTGCGCGGCAAGGGCATCGTCATTCGTGAGCCCTCCGTTGTCGCCATCGACAAGAACGATGAGCGCATCCTGGCTGTCGGTATCGAGGCAAAGCGCATGCTCGGCCGTACGCCCGGTAACATTGTGGCCGTTCGTCCCCTTAAGGACGGCGTTATCGCCGACTTTGACGTGACCGAGGCCATGCTTCGCTATTTTATCGACAAGGCGTCCGAAAAGCGCTATCCGTGGACCCCGCGTCCGCGCGTTGTCGTCTGCGTCCCCTCCGGCGTCACGTCGGTCGAGAAGCGCGCTGTTTTTGAGGCTACGATCCAGGCCGGTGCCCGCCAGGCATACCTGATCGAAGAGCCCATGGCTGCTGCCATCGGCGCCGACTTGCCTGTCGAGGAGCCCACCGGCTCCATGGTCATCGATATCGGTGGCGGTACCACCGAGGTCGCCGTTATCGCCATGGGCGGTATCGTTGTATCGCAGTCCATCCGCATTGCCGGTGACGAGTTCGACCAGGCTATCCTTACCCATGTTCGCGATGCCTATAACCTGGCTATCGGCGAGCGCACGGCCGAGGACATCAAGATCAAGGTCGGTTCTGCCGTGCCGCTCAAGGACGAGCTCGACGTCGAGGTCAACGGCCGCGACGTGATCACGGGCCTGCCCAAGACCGTGCGCATCGAGAGCGAGGAGATTCGTCGCGCGCTCAACAAGCCGCTCGACGAGATGGCCAAGGCCGTCAAGGACGCCCTCGACGCCACGCCGCCCGATCTTGCCTCGGATCTTATGTACTACGGCATCCTGTTGACCGGCGGCGGTGCGCTGCTGCGCGGCCTCGACGTGCGTCTGCGCGACGAGACCGGCGTTTCGGTCAACGTCAGCCCTACGGCGCTCGACAACGTCGTCAACGGCTGCGCCCGCGTGCTCGAGGCCAACGCGTTTGACGGTGGCTTCGTCCAGACCAATGCTTAATTTCCAAAAGGTGGATTCCATTTGGCACGATCTTCGGGTTTCTCTTCAAATCTGAATACCAAGCGACAATCAACGGGTATGCGCCCGTTGATTGTTTTCAGCGTAATTTCGGTGCTGCTGCTTACGTTTTACATTCGCGAGGGCGAGGCGGGACCGATTCATGCCGTGCGTTCTGGCGTGACGACGATTACCTCGCCGGTGCGTTTTGTGGGCTCGGCTGTGGCCGCGCCCTTTAACGCAATCGGAAACGTGTTCTCAAACCTTACGGCTTCGCAAGACACCCTCGACGAGCTTAAGAAGCAAAACGAGGTCCTGACGTCAAAGGTTGCTGAGCTCTCCGAGGCTCAAAAGACCGCCGAGCGACTCGAGAGCCTGGTCGGTCTTCAGTCGACCTACAACCTCAAGTCCACCGCGGCTCGCATTGTCGGCGCTTCGGGTGATGCCTGGACCTCGACGGTCACCATCGACAAGGGCTCTGCCGACGGTCTTACCATCAACATGCCCGTGACGAGTTCTGCCGGTGTCATCGGTCAGATTATCGAGGTTTCGGCCAAGACCTCCACCGTCCGTCTGATTAGCGATGAGAACTCGGGCGTGTCCGCCATGGTGCAGGATACGCGCGCTCAGGGTATGCTGCAGGGGCAGCCCGACGGTACCCTGCGCCTGGAGCACGTGAGTGTCGATTCCGACGTGAAGGTGGGCGACATCATCGTGACCTCGGGCATCGGCGGCGTATTCCCCAAGGGCCTGCCGCTCGGTACGGTCTCGTCGGTGGAGAAGTCTGCCAACGATGTGTACTACACCATCGTCGTGCGCGCCCAGACAACGGCCGAAAACAACGAGGAAGTGCTGGTCATTACGTCGCTGACCGATGAGCAGTCGGCTTCGGATGAGGATGTGAGCAGCGCCAACAGTACGCCGCAGGGCACCTCGCGCGATGCGGCCACCAAGTCCAAAGACGAAAGCTCGGATGAAAACTCCGATGCGTCCGACACGACCGACTCGGGCTCGAGCGAATAGGGAGGCATGTCCATGGATCTACACGAACAGGGGACTGGCTCCCGCACTTTTGCGATTGCCGCCATTGTCTGCGTCCTGCTGCAGGCGGGCTTGGCGCCGCAGATCTCCATCGCGGGCGGTCGCGTCAACTTTATGATAATCCTGGTGTGCCTAAGTGTGTTTTCGGGCGATCCCACGCGGGCCGTCATCTGCGGTTTTTGCAGCGGCCTGTTCTACGACCTGTCGGCAGCCGTGCCGGTGGGCGTGATGTCGCTGTTGCTGACAGTGGGCAGCTTTGCCCTGACACACAGTGCCGCCGGTCAGACGGGCGGCACCCCGAGCGCTCGCGGCATCACGGTGGGCGCCTTTGCGCTTGCCATTAACGTGATCTACAGCATTATCTTGCTGTTTATGGGTCTGGAATCGAGTTTTGTCGTGGCGATCTTTGGACACGCCCTGCCGTCCTCGATTCTGACCGGTCTGGTCGCCGTTCCGTTTTTGATGTCCGGCGTCGCGCCGCAGTCTGGATATGGGTTCTCCGCGCGCGGTGGGCGTCAGACGGGTATGCGCTTTAAGCCCAAGACCCGTAAGCTCAAATAGGGGAGGTCTGTAGATGTCTTCCCAGTTGACGGTTGTTGTCGCTGGCATCGTGCTGGTCGTGGCCATTGTGGTCGCGCTGGTCATCATGCGCCGCGGCGACTCCCGCTTTACCTACGACACGCAGCACGGAACGGCCCCGCGCGCCACCGAGGGCGAGGGCAATACGGCCGCTACGGCCTTCAAGGGCCGCTTTTCCATCCTCACCGCGGGCGTGGGTGCGATGTTTGCCGCGCTTGCCGTTAAGCTGTGGGGCATGCAGATGGTCTCGTCGGACTACTACGACAAGCAGGCCAAGAGCAATCAGACCCGTACCGTTACCACGCCTGCCGTGCGTGGCCGCATCTTGGACCGCAACGGCGTCGCGCTGGTGCAAAATCGCCCCTCGCTTGCCGTCGTCGCCTATCGTGACCTTGCCGACGACAAGGTACTGGTGCGTCATCTTGCCAACGTGCTCGGCATGCCGTATATCGCGGTGCTGCGCAACATCCAAGACAATTCCGAAGGCGCGCAGAGCCTGCATACGATCGCGACTGACGTGCGCCGCTCTACTGTCGCCTACATTCAGGAGCACGCCGGTGAGTTTCCCGGCGTGAAGATTGCCGAGCGCACCGAGCGCCAGTACCCGTATGGTGAGACCGCCTGCCATATCTTGGGCTATACCGGCACCATTACCTCCGAGCAGCTCGAGACGCAGAATAAGAAGTCGTCGGACGGCAACGATAACGCGGCTGGTCAGATCTCGTATCAATCGGGTGATATTGTGGGCCAGGCGGGCGTAGAGATTTACTACGAAAATCTGCTGCAGGGCATTCGTGGTGAGCAGACCGTGAAAGTTGACGCCTCGGGCAACGTGACCGGTCAAGCCGGCGCCGTTCCCGCCAAGGCCGGTTCTGACATTAAGCTTACGCTCGATCTTAAGATTCAACAGGCTTGCGAGACGGCTCTGGCGAATGCCATTGAGCTTGCCAAGACCACGGGCCATAGCGATGCCGGCAACGGCGCCGTGGTGTGCCTCGATCCCAACAATGGTGAGATTCTGGGCATGGCGAGCGAGCCCAAGTTTGATCCGTCGGTGTTCATCGGCGGCGTTTCCAACGACGTGTGGACCGAGCTCAACGACGACAAGGGTTCGCATCCGCTGCTCAACCGCGCCATTAGCGGCCAGTATATGTCGGCTTCGACCATCAAGCCGCTCTCGGCTCTGGCCGGTCTTGAGTTTGGAACCTATACCTCTGGTCAGACTACGAACTGCACAGGCTATTGGACGGGCCTGGGCAAGTCATGGGGTAAGTACTGCTGGCTCCATTCCGGTCACGGCACCATGACGCTGCAATCGGGTATTGCCAACTCGTGCGACCCCGTGTTCTACGATATGGGCAAGGCTTTTTTTTACAACGACCAGCATCCCGAGGGTCTGCAGGAGGTCTTTCGCCGTTGGGGCCTGGGCAAGACCTGCGGCATCGATCTGCCAAGCGAGGGAACGGGCCGCATTCCCGACGCCAAGTGGAAAGAGTCGTACTTTACCGACGCCTCGGCCGAGGACCGCAAGTGGAACGCCGGCGATATGACTAACATCGCTATCGGCCAAGGCGACATTTTGGTGACACCGCTGCAGATGGCCTGCGCTTACATGGGCCTCGCCAACGGCGGCAAGCAGTATGTGCCCCACGTCTTCTTGTCGGCGGTGTCGCGCGATGGCGACGGCGATGCCTATAAGTACAACGGAAAGGGCAAAAAGAAGCGCCTGGAGGCCCACATCAATAGCGATGCCGACCTGGCGCTGGTCCGCAACGGCATGCACGATGTGATTTACTCGGCGTCGACTTCGACCGCCGCGCACTTTAACTCCTTGACCCCCACGGTCTACGGTAAGTCCGGCACGGGCGAGAAGAGCGGCGAGGACGATTACGCGTGGTTTTGCGCCTACGCGCCGGCCGATGAGCCCAAGTACGTGATTGTCACTGTCTTGGAACAGGGCGGTGGTGGCTCCGATACCGCGCTGCACGTCGTGCGCGATGTCCTTGGTGCCATCTATGATGAGCCCGACACATCTTCTGCCACGGGCGATTCCTCGGTTCGATAGGAGGTTGCGATGGATTTTTCGCCGGCGGACCTGTTCCGCTCAACTAAAACTGGTTCTCGCAGCAGCCTGGACCGTGTCAACAAGCAGCTTTCGGCCTCGCGCGGTACGTTTCGCCAGAAGGTGCACATCGGCGTGCTGCTGGCAACCTTGGCGCTCGTAGCCTATGGCGCCATCATCATTTGGTCGGCCTCGCAGTTTAAGGCCGACGCCTCATTCTCGCGCCACCTGTTGGGCATCGGCATCGGTGCGGTGCTTGCGGTGCTCGTCTGGCGTACCGATCTGCGCGGCATCTCTAACTTCTCGACGGCGCTGCTCGTCATCGACCTCATTGTGATTTTCTCGCCCAAGATTCCGGGTCTGTCCTATACGGGCGGCTTAGGAATGACGGGCTGGATCAAGATTCCCGGTATCGGTCTTACCTTCCAGCCGGTCGAGCTCGCCAAGCTCATCACGATCTTCTTTATCGCCACGCTTGGTTCGCAGTACAACGGCCGCATCGATACCGCCCGCGACTACATTAAGCTCTGCGGCATGCTCTCCGTTCCGTTTTTGGCCGTCGTCGCCATGGGCGACCTGGGTTCGGGCCTGGTCGTGTTGGTGTCGGGTGCCGTTGTGATCTGCATGAGCGGTGCGCGCCGCGAATGGGTGCTGTCGACCTTGGCTCTGCTCGTGGGTTTGGTGGCGCTCATCCTGGCGCTCGATTCGGTGCTCGATTCCCTTTTGGGCCATGACGTTTTGATCAAGCAGTACCAGATGAACCGACTGACCGTCTTTATCGACCCCGATAATGCCGATTCGGACGATGCTTACAACTTGCAGCAATCGCTCATCGCGGTTGGATCGGGTGGCTTTTTCGGTAAAGGGCTGGGCCATGCGACGCAGTCTGCTGGTGGCTTTCTGCCCGAGTTCCACACCGACTTCGTCTTTGCCTTCCTGTCCGAGACGTTCGGCTTCTGCGGCTCCTTTTTGCTCCTGTGCCTCTACGTGCTGCTGATTTTCTCGACGATCCGCGTTGCCTTTAAGTGCGAGTCTCTGTTCCTACGCTTGTCATGCGTGGGTATCGTTGGCATGTGGGCATTCCAGACCTTCGAGAACATCGGCATGTGCATCGGCATGATGCCGATTACCGGTATTCCACTGCCGTTCATTAGCTTCGGTTCGTCCTCGATGATGATCCAGTTGCTGACGGTGGGTATCGTACAATCCATATGGCGGCATCGTTCGGGCGCCGCGTAACCGCTGGAGGGGTTTGCTATGAAGATTCCCGTGGACAAGCTGACCCGCGTCTTTAAGATGGGCGCGACCACCAAGAAGGATTCCGACACGCCGGTACGCGTGTCCGTCTACCTCGATTCGTCTGCCTCGCGTTTTTTGGTCGAGACGGTGCGCGATGCCTTCGTGCCGCAGACGACGTCGGGCATTGTGCGCGTTGAGCGCCTGGGTGAGGACCGTATCGTCCCCAAGACCGATACCGACGTGGTGCTGGTCCTTTCGTGCGGATCCGATCGTCTTGAGAGCGCTGTACAGGAGCTTGTGATTGCTGGCGCCCCCGTGTGCGTGCTGGCCGAGTCCGCTGTCGAGGTGCCTTTTATCCAGGAGTCCACGCCCATGCTCGGCGCGGTGGCGGCCACCGATAAGACGTATCTGCTCGAGACGCTTTCCCGCTGGATTCTCGATCGCACGGACAAGGAGACGGCCTTTGCGGCGAACTTCGCCTTTATGCGTATCGCTGCCGCTAACCGCATCATCACCTCGTGCGCGCTTACCAATATGGCGACGGGCGCGCTGGTGTTTTTGCCGGGCGCCGATTATCCCGTTATGGCGCTGGCGCAGGTGGGCATGCTCTTTGAGCTCGCGGCCATCTTTGGACGCGGTATTAAGCCCGAGCGCGGCTACGAGGTCGCGGGCGTGCTTGCAGGCGGCTTGGTGCTCCGCGCCGTCACCCGCGCCCTGGTAAAGCAGACGCCGCATATCGGGTTTGCCGTCAAGGCGCTGACCGCCGCCGCGGGCACCTATGGTATGGGCCGTGCGCTCGTTTCGCTATATGAGCGCGACATCGACTACAGCCGTGCCAACGAGGTGGCTGCCGCCACGTTCTCGCGCGTCCGCGACCTGGTGACCACGGTTGCCGGCGCTACTCGTCCCATGGGTCCCTTTGAGGACGCATCTGATCTCGCTGCTTAGGGGTTTCTTTTGCGCGCTGTGTACCAAGACTGTTTTCATTTGATTGAGCCCCTGCTCGCAAAGGTCGAGAAGCCGAGTCGCTATATCGACCATGAGTGGGGCACGCTCTCCAAGGCCGATGCCGATTATCGCTGCTGCATGATCTACCCTGACGTGTATGAGGTCGGTCTGCCCAACCAGGGCATCGCCATTCTCTATAACAT
Organism: Collinsella sp.; assembly: GCA_036302225.1. Classification (GTDB taxonomy): domain Bacteria; phylum Actinomycetota; class Coriobacteriia; order Coriobacteriales; family Coriobacteriaceae; genus Collinsella. The sequence goes on along the minus strand of JAXJCX010000019.1, from coordinate 9,355 downwards.
CCTCAATCAGGCCGAGGGCATTTCCTGCGAGCGCGGCTATGTGCCGTGGCCCGATATGGGCGATGCCATGCGCGAGGCGGGGATTCCGCTGCTGTCGCTCGAGGGCGCGGCGCCTGTGGCCTCGTTCGATATCGTCGGCATGCATGTGCCGCACGAGATGGCCGTCACCAACTTCCTCGAGGCGCTCGACCTCGCCGGCATTCCGCTGCTCGCCGCCGACCGTACCGAGGACGATCCCATCATCGTCGCCGGTGGTCCCTCGGTCTATAACCCCGAGCCGTATGCGGCCTTCTTCGATGCCATCCTCATTGGCGAGGGTGAGGAGTCGTTGCTCGAGATCTGTCAGCTGCATCGCCGCTTGCGCGACGAAGGCGTCTCGCGCGCTCAGATTGTCGAGCAGCTCGCGACGGTCGGTGGCACCTATGTGCCGTCGCTCTACGAGGTACGCCATGACGAGCCCTGCTCGCCGCATGGCTACACCGTGCCGCGCGAAGGCAAGGACGTCCCGCCGGTAGTCTATAAGCGCGTCGTTGAGGACTTTGGCGCTACCAATCCGCTGTCGCAGTCGTGCGTGCCCTACGCGCAGCTCGTTCACGATCGCCTGTCTATCGAGATTCTGCGCGGCTGTGCCCGCGGCTGTCGTTTTTGCCAGGCCGGCATGACCTATCGTCCGGTGCGCGAGCGCTCGGCCGACCAGATCGTGTCCTCGGTGATTCAGGGCCTGCAGAAGACCGGCTACGATGAGGTGTCGCTCACCTCGCTTTCGACCACCGACCACTCCTGCATCCGCGATGTGCTCGGTAGGCTCAACCGCCGCTTGGAGGATACGGGTATTCGCGTTTCCATTCCCTCGCAGCGCCTGGATTCGTTTGGCGTGGATATGGCCGAGTCGGTCGCCGGCGAAAAGAAGGGCGGCCTGACGTTTGCCCCCGAGGCCGGCAGTCAGCGCATGCGTGACATCATCAACAAGAATGTGACCGAGGAGGACTTGGACCGTGCGGCCAAGGCGGCCTTCGAGGCTGGTTGGAACCGCATGAAGCTCTACTTTATGATGGGCCTTCCCGGCGAGCGCGACGAGGATATCGTGGCCATCGCCAACCTGGCCGACCATGTGCTCGAGCTCGGCCGCTCCGTGGTTCCCAAGGCGCGCCGCGGCTCCATCTCGGTGTCCATCTCGGTGTCGGTGTTTATCCCCAAGGCCGCCACGCCGTTCCAATGGTGCCCGCAGCTCGATTACGACGACGTCAAGCGCCGTCAGAAGCTCCTCATCACGAGCGTTCGCAACCGTGCGGTTCGTGTGCACTACCACGATGCCGAAACCTCGCTCGTCGAGGCCGCGCTGTCTCGCGCCGGCCGTGACATGACGCCTGTCATCATCGATGCCTGGCGTGCCGGTTCGCGTTTTGACGCCTGGGTGGAGCATTTTTCGCTCGACAACTGGAAGTCGGCTGCGGCCAAAAACGGCATCGATCTCAACGAGCTCGTGCACCTGCCCTACGAACTGGACTGGCGCCTGCCCTGGGAGCACGTGAGCCCCGGCTGCTCGCGCGGCTTCCTCGAGCGCGAATACCGCCGCTCGTTGGAGGGCGTCACGACGCCCGACTGTACCCGTACCTCGTGCACCGGCTGCGGAATCTGCCCCACGCTTCATGCCAAGAACGTATTGGTGGGTGATCGCGCATGAGTGAGCGCCTGACCGACAACCCCACGCTCTTTAGGCTTCGCGTTCGCTATGGCAAGCGCGACCGCCTTAAGTACCTGGGCCATCTCGAAGTGATTCATACTATTGAGCGCATCGTGCGTCGCGCGGGGCTGCCCTATGCCGTGACGCAGGGCTTCTCTCCGCATATGCGTGTGGGCTTTTCGTCGGCGCTGCCGGTGGGCACGTCGTCGTCCTGCGAGTGGTATGACCTGTTTATGACCGAGTTCGTCGCACTCGATGAGGCGTTTGAGCGCCTGGTCGCGGCGTCCCCTGCCGATTTGGCGCCTATCGAGGCCGCCTACATCGACGTGCGCACGCCGGCGCTGACGGCGCAGCTCACGCGTCTGTCCTATCGTATCGATCTGCATCTTGACCCTGAGGCACCGGTGGACGCCGACGAGGTGCGTCGCGCTATCGATACGCTGCGCGCGGGCCACGGCATCGACTACGCACGCGGCAAAAAGAGCAAACGCCTGGACCTTGACCACACACTGGTGGGCTATGAGCTTAAGGCAGGGGAGCGCCCGGACCATCTGGTGCTCATGCTCGACACCCATGCCGATAATGAGGGCTCCATGCGTCCGGAAATTTTGCTTTCCGCAGCTGATGTTTTGTTGCAGGGCTTGACCCCGGGCGTCGATGCACCTATTGTTTCCACCGGTATGCAAGACCTCGTGACCATCTGCTCCTACGATGTCGAGCGTCAGAATCAAGCATGCGAGGACGACGAGGGCCGACTCGTCAGCCCCATACCTGTGCGAACTTGTGGATTTGCTCCACATACTCGTTGACGGGGGTATTATCGCCTGCTACTATATTCGGCTGTTGCACTAACTGATGCATGAAGGGCAAGTAAACATGTACGCAATCGTTAACACGGGCGGCAAGCAGTACAAGGTCGCCACCGACGATGTCATCACCGTCGAGAAGATCGAGGGCAATGAGGGCGACAAGATCACCCTGCCGGTTATCTTCCTCAACGATGGTAAGAAGATCGTCACCGATCCCGACAAGCTGGCCAAGGCCAAGGTTACCGCTCAGATCGTTGAGCAGTTCAAGGGCGAGAAGCAGCTGGTCTTCAAGTTCCACAAGCGCAAGCGTTATCGTCGTCTGAAGGGTCACCGTCAGCAGCTCACCAAGCTGAAGATCGTGAAGGTTCAGGCTACCTCCCGCGCCAAGAAGGCTGTCAAGGCAGAGGCTGAGGCTGTTGCCGAGGCTCCCGTCGCCGAGTAGATTACACTCGTAACGAAAGAGTAGGTATACACAATGGCACACAAAAAAGGACTCGGTTCCTCCCGTAATGGCCGTGACTCCCGCGGTCAGCGCCTTGGCACGAAGCGCTATGCCGGCCAGACGGTAACCACGGGCACGATTCTCGTCCGTCAGCACGGCACGCACATCCACCCGGGTGAGAACGTTGGCCGTGGCAAGGACGACACGCTGTTCGCGCTGGTCGACGGTACCGTTGAGTTCCACAAGGGTATCAAGCACAGGGTCAGCGTACGCCCGCTCGCGAACGCGTAATTCACCCTTCATAGAGCACATATGTGGGAGGCACTTGAGTTTTAGGATTCAAGGGTCTCCCTCTTTTTTGTAGGAGGCGATTCTGTTGTCACAGTTCACCGATATCAGCCGCATTAACGTTTGCGGCGGCGACGGCGGAGCCGGATGCATGTCGTTTAGGCGCGAGGCATTTGTTCCCAAGGGCGGCCCCGATGGCGGCGACGGCGGTCGTGGCGGCAATGTCGTCATCCAGGCCGATGCTCAGCTGTCTTCGCTGATCGATTACCGCTTTAAGCATCATTTCCGTGCTGAGCGCGGAACGCATGGCCAGGGTGCCCGTCGCAACGGCAAGAGCGGTGAGGACCTGATTTTGAAAGTCCCCATGGGCACCGTAGTCCGCGAGCTCGATCCCGAGACGCAGACCCCGATGTTCGAGATTGCCGACCTGGTGCACGACGGCGAGCGCGTTGTCGTGGCGCCCGGTGGTGCTGGCGGTCTGGGCAACACTCACTTTGTGACGTCGGTGCGTCGCGCGCCCGCGTTTGCCCAGCTCGGCGAGCCGGCTGAGGAGCACTGGATCGAGCTCGAGATGAAGCTCATGGCCGATGCCGCGCTTGTGGGCTTTCCCTCGGTGGGCAAGTCTTCGCTCATCGCGCGTATGAGTGCCGCCCGCCCTAAGATTGCCGACTACCCGTTTACCACGCTTGTGCCCAATCTGGGCATGGTGCGTGCCGGCGAATATTCTTACGTCGTTGCCGACGTCCCCGGTCTCATCGAGGGCGCGAGCGAGGGTCGTGGCCTGGGCCATCAGTTCCTGCGCCACATTGAGCGCACGGCCTTGATCATGCATGTCGTTGACATGACGGGCGGGTTTGAGGATCGCGATCCGGTTGAGGACTATCGCATCATCAATCGTGAGCTCGAGCAGTATGGTGCCGAGCTTTCGGAGCGCCCGCAGATCGTCGTCGCCAACAAGTGCGATGCGCCGGGCACAGCCGATAAGATAGCCGACCTTAAGCGTGCTGCGCTCGACGACGGGCATATGTTCTTTGCCGTTTCCGCTGTGACGGGCGCCGGTCTCAACACCCTGATGCTTGCCGTGGGCGAGCAGGTGGCTAAGCTCCGCGCGGAACTTGCGGTTTCCGATGAGCCGGTCGATCTGCGCGACGAGGAGTGGGAGCGTCGCCGCCTGCAGCGCGAGAAGAGCTTCCGTATCGTCCAGGAGGAGCCCGGTGCCTTCCGCGTGGTCGGTCGCGCCATCGAGCGCTTGGTTATCCAGACCGACTGGGAAAACGAGGAGGCCGTCATCTACCTGCAGCATAAGTTTTCCCGCATGGGCGTTGACGATGCGCTCGAAAAGGCCGGCTGCCGTGCCGGCGACGAGGTTCGCATTTGCCAGCGCGCCTTTGACTTTGAGGGCGCCGAGGACTTCTCGGAGTTCGAGGACGAGTTCGAGGACGGTAACGAGGACGTCGCCGTCGAGGTCGTTGACGTCGCCGATGATAGCTTGGAGGCTGCCGACGCGGTGGATGCCATTGACGGTACCGATGACGCTTTTGCTGCGGAAGACGTCGAGACCCCGGAGGGCGAGTAAGCCATGTCGCTGCGCGGTGGAATCGGATTGCCTGAACTTCCCATCAAGGATGGGCACGAGTTTCGGCTTGGCATTATGGGCGGCACCTTTGACCCGATTCATTACGGGCACTTGGTAACCGCCGAGCAGGCGCGCGAGTCGCTCGACTTGGACGCCGTGCTCTTTATGCCGGCCGGCTCTCCCGCCTTTAAGCTCGACAAACCGGTGACGCCTGCCGAGGACCGTTATGCCATGACGGTCCTCGCCACCGCTGCGAATCCGGCTTTTTTGGCGAGCCGTTTCGAGATCGACCGTCTGGGCGTGACCTATACGGCCGATACGCTTCATGCCCTTCGCGAGTTTTACCCGCCACAGGTGAAGCTTTATTTTATTACGGGTGCCGATGCGATTATCGATATTGTAACCTGGCACAATGCAGATGAGATTGCCGAACTGGCAACCTTTATTGCTGCGACGCGTCCCGGCTTTGACATCGATACGGCCCGGGCGCGGATTAAGGAATCGGGACTGCCATTCGACGTTCGCTATATTCAGATTCCGGCGCTGGCGATTAGCTCGACCAACATTCGCAAGCGGGTTGCTCGCGGCATGAGCGTGCGCTATCTTACGAGCGAGTCCGTGCTCGGCTATATCCGTAAACGCGGCCTGTATGCCGATCTTGGGCAAGACGATTTTGATTGATGGGGGAGAACGTTGTCGGTAGAAGATCAGTTTGAGGGCGACGAGCGCGCGCTCTTGACGCGTATCCACGAGTTGCTCGATGTGCGCATGAAGGATAAGCGTAAGCGCTACGTGCATTCGCTCGGGGTTGCCGAGACTGCATTGCACCTAGCCGAGGTGTACGGTGTCGACCGCTTTGATGCCGCTGCCGCCGGCCTGATCCATGACTGGGACAAGGTGCTCTCCGACGACGAGCTGGTCACGCGCGCTCTGCATTACGGCATTAAGATTGCCGGCTCTCCGTCTGCCGCGACGCCGCTTTTGCATGGCCCGGTTGCCGCCTATGAGCTTCCGCAGCTTTTTCCCGAGCTGTCGCCGGCGGTCTTTCAGGCTGTCGACCGTCACACCGTGGGCGCTTGCGACATGACGCCGCTCGATATGGTGGTCTTTGTGGCCGATGCCATCGAACCCAACCGCCACGGTGACTATGCCCATGCGCTGCGCAAGATGGTGGGGAAGTCCTCGCTCGACGAGTTGTTCTTCTCCTGTTTTGCGCAGGGTCTGGTCTATGTGATCCAGACCGGGCGTTATCTTTATCCCACGGCTATTACGATTTACAACCATTACGCCCAGCTGCGCTAGCTCGGGCTGTCTAGAAAGAGGTATTCCATGGCCGACGAGACCATGACCGACGAGCAGATTCTTGAAGGTGTGGAGCACAAGAGCTTCGTTGCCACGTCCGACCGCACTGCCGCCTCGCTGTCCGCGAGCGGTGTCGCCGCCGAGGATGTCGCCCGCGCCGCCGCGCAGGCCGCCTACGACAAGAAGGGCGAGGACGTTCAGGTGCTCGACCTGACTGAGCTTTCCGATGTGTGCGACTACTTTGTCCTCGCTACCGGCACCAACAACCGTCAGGTTGATTCCATCGTCGACGAGATCGAGGAGAAGGTCGCCGAGGCTTGCGGCGAGCATCCGTTCTCCATCGAGGGCCGCGAGCAGAAGACCTGGATGCTCATGGACTACGGTTCGGTTGTCGTCCACGTCTTCACTCCCGAGGCGCGCGAGTTCTACCGCCTCGAAAAGCTCTGGGGTGACGCCCCCCAGCTTCCACTCGACCTCCTCTAGGGCCTTATTTGGGCTGGGGCTTTTTTAGCCACCCTCTACCGTTCGCCGGTCAGTTGCGCCATTCGCAGCTGCCCGGCTTTCTTTTTGCCTAAGGGACTAATCGTTGAAGCGGGATTGACGGCCGAAGGATAGGGCGGTGTCGCCGAACTTGTCTCGGACGGCGTCGATGGCGACGGAGAGGTCGCGACGATCGCTGGATTGAGCTCCGCGGTCGTCGATTTCGCAGAACAGGTCGGTCTGGATACCGCCCTGATGGTTGAAGTCGCTCATGCCGATGCCCGCCAGGCGCACATGCATGCCTTCCTGCCAGATGTTGTCGAGCAGTTCGAGCGCCACTGCCACAAAGATGTTCTCATCGTCGGTCGGATGTGGCAGCCGGCGCTGTGCCGAGCGACCGCTTCCATACGAATACTTGAGCTTGAGCGTCACCGTGGCGCCCGTTAGTCCTTGGCGGCGTAGGCGGCGTCCCACTGACTCTCCCAATAGCGCAATCGCCGCTTCGATGTCCCCGCGCTCAGTTAAATCGTTCGCAAAGGTGCGTTCATTGCTGACCGACTTGACCTCGCGCTCTTCATCGAGACTCGTGACTTCGGAGATTTCAAGCCCCAGTGCACGTTGGCGCATGCGTTCGCCGTTGACGCCAAAAATAGAGGCCAAGGTGGATTCCGATGCGCGTGACAGCTCGCCGAGCGTGTAGATGCGCATGCGGCGCAGTCGTTCCTCGGCCGAGCGCCCGATGCCACTCATGGCAGATACCGGCAGCGCGGCCAAAAAGCGCTGTTCGGTTCCGGGGCGCACGATGGTCAGCCCAAACGGCTTGTCCCGCTCGCTTGCGATCTTTGCAACCGTCTTGTTGCAGCCTACGCCAATGGAGCAGGTCACTCCCAGCGCTGCCACGCGGTCGCTTATCCGCCGCGCAACCAGCAGCGGGTCTTCGGGCGCAAAGCGGCCCGGTGTGATATCGATAAAGGCCTCGTCAATTGATACGCGCTCAACACGCGGGGTCTCGTCGGCGAGAATCGCCATGACCAGTGCGCTAACCTCGTGGTAGCGATTGAAATGCCCATGCGTCCAAATGGCCTGCGGACAGAGGCGCCGTGCCTCGGCGGAGGGCATGGCGGAATGCACGCCAAAGCGACGCGCCTCGTATGAGCAGGTGGACACAACGCCGCGGGAATCGGCATCGCCACCCACGATGAGCGGCTTGCCGCGCCACTCGGGATGGTCGAGCATCTCCACGCTCGCAAAAAACGCATCGAGATCCATGAGGCCCACCGCCGGTCCCGTCCAGGGCGGCGGCGTGACGCCCGCAGCATCCTCATAACCGTATGTATGTTCGCGTCTTTTCATGGCATGAGTATACCGCGCAGCTCATGTGGGGTGCGTGGATGTGCTTGCAAATCGCGAATTCTTGTCTAAGATATGGATTTGCCTTCGACTACACCGAAGAAGTTGGTCTCACGGACTTCACCTGCCCGCGTCGATGGCGTATTATGTTCAACTGTTTGTTTGTAGTTGCAGCCTAAAGCTGCTTGGTTGGAGGAGTTTCCTTTGGCAGTCAAGATTCGCCTTGCTCGTCACGGCGCTAAGAAGCGTCCGTACTACCGTGTCGTCGTCGCCGATTCCCGCGCCCCGCGTGACGGTCGTATCATCGAGGAGGTTGGCCGCTACAACCCGATGACCGCCCCCAAGACCATCAACCTCGACCTCGAGAAGATCGCCGACTGGCAGTCCAAGGGCGCTCAGCTCACCGACGCTGTCGCTGCTCTGGTCAAGGCCGCCAACGAGGGTGAGAAGACCGAGACCGTCGTCAAGAAGTCCAAGAAGCAGCTCGCCAAAGAGGCCGAGGCCGCTAAGGCTGCCGCTGAGGCCGCTGAGGGCGCCGAGGAGTAAATCGTGCCTGAGGTTGACGCTGCACAGCTCGAGGGTGAGGCAATGCTCTCAGATCGCATCGCCGATCTCGTCGAATATCTCGTTGTTCAGATCGTCGACGACCCGGATTCCGTGAGCCTCGAGGTCATCGATGGTGACGACGCCTCCACGATTGAGGTTTCTGTTGCCGAGGATGACGTCGCTAAGGTCATCGGCCGTCGTGGCCGTACCATCAAGGCCATTCGCACGCTCGCCCGTGCACTGGCCGCTCGCCTCGACACTGCAGTCGAGGTAGAGGTTCTGGGCTAGGACCTTGAGGTCCCAGTACAAAAACATCGCCCGTGTGGTCAAGCCGCACGGAAGGAAGGGGGAGGTCCTCGCGCAGCCGCTGCGGGGGCTTCCTTCTGTATTAGAGCCTGGTATGCGCGTCGCCCTGACGCCGCCGGCGCTCAAGCGCGACCGCTTTTGCACGGTCGTGTCCGTCACCGATACGGGCGATGGCGATCTGGTCTCGTTTGAGGGCATTGACGACTTGACGGCCGCCGAGGGCATCACTGGATGCTACGTGCTGGCAAATCGTGACGACTTTGAGCTCGATTCGCTCGACGCTGCCTATACCGACCTGATGGGTCGCGAGGTGGTCGACGAGCGCTTCGGTTCGCTCGGCACGATCGTTGAGATCATGTCGACGCCCGCTAACGATGTTTGGGTTGTCGAGGGTGATCGGTACGGCGAGGTACTGATTCCCGTGATCGAGCAGGTCGTGCTCGATCTTCCTGATGCAGGAACAATTTCCGTCCACGTGATGGACGGCCTGATCGATATGGACAAGTAGGGAGGACAACATGCTGATTGAGACCCTTTCGGTCTTTCCCGAGATGTTTGAGCCCGTCATGTCC
>JAXJCX010000018.1:0-3760 GCA_036302225.1 Collinsella sp. | reverse complement strand
TTTTGCCGCCGTGGTGGGCGTTCAGGTCCTGCTCTTTGTCCTGTCGACGGTTCTCGATATCGACAATAACGGCAAGATCATCCTGCTTGTCATTTGGATCATCTCGGTTATTGCCATCTGCGGCTGGCTTATCAATATCGAATATATCCGCGCGAGCCTCAATACCCAGATGCGCATCTCGGCGCTTTCCGATGAGGACCTGCGTCGCGAGATGCGCGAGCACACGGCCGCCATTCCTGCCGCCCGCCGCATGTTTGGCCTCAACGCCAGCGAGCGTGGTGCCAAGGGTGGCGATCAGTCCACGGGCCGCTTGCCGCATATAGGCTCGCACCATAAATCTCAGGGCAGCGACAGCTCAGCCACAAATGATGGAGATACCACCCCGCTTGGCAAGCACTCCAAAGGAGGTGAGGCATAAATGAAGAACATCCTGCATCTGTTTAAGCGCGATGTCCAAAACGTGTCTCGCTCCGTAATCGGCTTGGTTGTCGTGATGGGCCTCATTATCGTGCCGTGTCTGTACGCGTGGTTTAACATCGCCGGCAGCTGGGATCCGTACGGCAACACCGGCAATCTTAAGATCGCCGTGGTCAACACCGATGAGGGTTACGAGAGCGATTTGATCCCCGTCGAGGTTAACGTGGGCGAAAACGTGACCGCCACCCTACGCGGCAACGAGAGCTTCGATTGGGTTGTGCTCAACGATCGCGAAAAGGCTATCGAGGGCGTTAAGTCGGGCGCGTACTATGCTGCCGTCGTTATCCCCAAAACGTTTAGCGCTGACATGATGACGCTTTTCTCGACCGACGTGAAGCATGCCGATATCGAGTTCTACGAGAATCAGAAGGCCAACGCCATTGCGCAGATCGTGACCGAGAAGGGTTCGAGCGCCGTCCAGAGCCAGGTTAACAAAACTTTTACCGAGACCATTACGACGATCGGTCTTAAGACGGTGTCCAGCCTGCTCGATTACATGAGCACCGACCAGGTGGGTAACTTTATCGCCAACCTGTCCTCGACGCTCGGCGATTCGATTGAGGACCTGCGAGACGTTCGGGCAAATGCTTCGTCGCTGGCGGGCATTTTGAGCTCCACGTCCGATTCGCTGACGTCGGCGAGCGGCATGCTCAAGCAGACGGGCACGGTCGATGAGTCAACGAAGCAGCTGATGGAGCATGTCAAGAGCGGTATTAGCGATTCCAAGGAAGCGCTGAAGGACGCCAACGACGCCATCAATGCCGCGATTGACGGAAGCGCGGGCTCGTTTGACAACGTGTCCGCCGAGCTTGCGAAGGCATTTGATGCCGCGAATCAACATGTCCACCTTACAGTGTCCCAGCTCAACGATGCCGCGGCGGCGCTCAACACGCGTGCCGACGATATCGACGCCACGGCCGACCAGCTCCGCAGCTTTGCCGATCAGGTGACTGACGAAAAACTCCAGGACAGCCTCAAGTCTGTGGCAACATCGCTGAGCAGGATTGCTGTGGAGTATCGCAACAACGCCAAGGACTTGACGGCCACCGCGAAGTCTCTCTCCGATAGCATGGCAGAGGTTAATAAGTCGCGTGCCGAGGTCGATCAGGCAATCGCGGATGCCAAGGCTGGTATCTCGGGCGCCAAGACTGACTACGACTCCACGTTTTCGGTCAAGGCCAAAGAACTCAAGAAGACTATTTCGGGCGTTCTGGATTCGCTCAACGGTATCTCGGGCGATCTGGATAGTGCTGTAGACGGTCTGACCGACGCATCCGGTTCGCTGGCAAAGGGCCTCTCTAAGGCTGCAAAGCTGGTCAACAAGGCTTCCGATCAGCTGGGCGAGGCGTCGGACAAGATCAGCGCGTTTAAGGACGAGCTTGATGGTGCCCTGATGTCGGATGACCTCGCTACGATCAAGACGATGATCGGCAATGATCCCGAGGGTCTGGCCGTGTCGCTTTCCGGCCCCGTCGCGCTCGACCGCAAGCCGGTCTATCCGATCCGCAACTACGGTTCGGCCATGGCGCCGTTCTACACGATTCTGTCGCTCTGGGTCGGCTCGATCGTGTTGGCGGCCATGATGAAGGTCTCGGTTGACGATGAGCTTATCAACGAGCTCATCCCCGTGCGCCTGCACGAGATCTACCTGGGTCGTTACCTGTTCTTTGGCGGTTTGGCTCTGCTGCAGGCAACGCTCGTGTGTGCGGGCGACATTCTGTTCTTTGGCATTCAGTGCGACAACCCGCTGCAGTTTGTGCTGGCGGGCTGGGTCGCGAGTCTCGTGTTCTCCAATATCGTCTACACGCTTACAGTGTCGTTTGGCGATATCGGCAAGGCTTTGGCCGTTGTGCTGCTGGTCATGCAGGTCGGCGGTTCGGGCGGTACGTTCCCCATCGAGATGACCGGCCCCGTGTTCCAGGCAATCTATCCGTTCCTGCCGTTCACCCACGGCATCAACGCCATGCATGCCGCCATGGCTGGCGCCTACCATATGGAGTACTGGGTTGAGCTGGGCATTCTGGCGAGCTATCTGATTCCGTCGCTGGCCCTGGGCGTCGTCTTCCGCCGCCCGGTCATCAAAGCCAACGACTGGATCATCGAAAAGCTGGAGGCAACTAAGTTGATCTAGTTCAGCCACGTAAACGCCGTCGGAACATCGAGGTCTTCCAACCCGATGCTTTAGCGTAGTGAATTGCGTGGGCTGCTTGGTTGTTGCTACAGTAGCGGGGCGTGCCGGGGGTCCGGTGCGCCCCGTTTTTATTTGACCATGAGGCGGCACGCAGCCATACGCGTGCGGACACCACGCCCAGATTGAGTGTGAGGATGTTCCATGGCCCAACATTCCGTTGATGAAATCGAGAATATGCCCGATAGCCCTGTAGCCCGCGAAGACCTAGGCGCCGGCGGTGCCTCTCGCGGTGCCGGCGCACGCTCTCCGCTGTTCTGGAAAGTTTTGCTACTTTCGGTGGCGGTCATCTGGGGCTACTCCTTTACCACTATGAAGGACGCACTCGACACCATTCCGGTGTTCGAACTGCTCTATATTCGTTTTCTTCCCGCAGCGCTGGTCATGCTTGTTATCTTTCGCAAGCGTATTGCCGCCCACCTTAACGCTCGCAATCTGATTGTTGGTCTGAGCATGGGCGCGCTCATGTGGGCAGCCTATGCCCTGCAGACGGTCGGTCTGGCTCAGACCACGGCGGGTAAGAATGCTTTTTTGACGGGCACGTATTGCATCCTCGTGCCGTTCGCGAGCTATTTTCTGAGCGGAGAAAAACTCACCCGCTATAACCTGGGCGCGGCACTGCTGTGCTTGGCGGGCATTGGCTTGGTGGCGCTCGATAGCGTTGAATTCAACATCGGTGACGTCGTTACGCTGGCGGGTGCGGTCTTTTTCGCCATCCAGATGGCGGTGACCGCCAAGTACGGTTGCAAAATGGACATCAACGTCATCACGTTTTGGATGTTTGTGGGCAACGGCGTGCTGAGCCTGGTCTCGTCGCTGCTATTCGAGACCCAAGCGCCTCTGTCCGTTTGGACGCCGAGCTTTATCAGTGTGATGGCGTTTCTCTCGGTGGGCTGCACATGTGTGGCTCTGCTCATCCAAAACGTCGGCCTGGCGCATGTCCCGGCCTCGACGGGCTCGCTGCTCCTTTCGATGGAGTCGCCTTCGGGTGTGCTGTTCTCGGTGCTGCTGATGGGGGAGGCGCTCACCTCGCGCCTGCTCGCCGGCTTCGCGCTCATCTTTCTTTCGATTATCTTGAGCGAGACGCATTTCGAT
>JAXJCX010000017.1:0-2375 GCA_036302225.1 Collinsella sp. | reverse complement strand
GAAGCGTGGGCAATATCCAGGGCGAATAGCACAACGCTCAACGCATAGAACCACCCCGCCGCCAGAATGCGGCCGGCGGATACCTGAGGCCGCACGGGATTAACCGAGTAATTCATCAAGTCCACCGCCCTTGCCGTCATCCGCCTCGGACGACGAATCATCGAGGAAAATAGCAGCATGTTCGGGGTGAAGAATTTCCTCTGGAAGCGCATCGTCATCCACGAACTCATAAGGACCCTCAAAAGGATCCCAAAGCTCATCCATCTCCTCGAGGACCTCGCCGAGAGACTGCACGACAAGCCCCACAGCGCGGACCAAGTCCGCCGCGTCGAATACGCCGTCACACTGAGCCTTCAGCTCAAAAAAGTCGTCCAGGACAAAATCGACGCGAACGTCGACCCCCTCACGCGCAAATGTCATGCCACGCGATGCAATGGCCTTTTCGCAAGCAGCCCTCTTGTCCGCATCGGGCAGGCAGTCGATGCACACGCTTACGCTCTCACCATCCCCTGTTTCTACGAGACCAATACGAAGCGTTGCCAGGTAGTCGAGATAATCGACCTCGGCGGTAAACTCAGTCGAAGCGATGCCCAAAAGCACATCGATGTCATCCTGGGCTCCCGCCTCACCACGGCGCGAGGGCACACTGTCCTGGTCGAGCACGGCAACCAGATTTGCTATCCAGCCGGCAGCCATAGCTTCCTCCTTACGGTTGGGAATATTGAGGCAATCCTATCGGCGCGGCAGCCCTCTCCCCTGCGCGCCGTTCAGCTGAACAGCAGCTATTGAAGGCGTTGTGGTGCGTCCGTTTTTTGCGCGCCCGCTATACTTAAATGGCCAGAAAGCACCTCGATTGGTGCAGAGCACCAAGCGAGGGGGCGGACATGGAAAACATCTTTTGCGCGGAAGCGCTCAATGGAATAATCCAGGTCAATCCGCTCGCCGAGCTGCCCGCCTCCCAAGCGGGCATCGCGATGCGGCCAAGCGGTGAGCCCTCGGGCGCGAGCGCCGATCTTTGGTTTATCGACACCGCTTCTGAGTCAAACGTCAGCTGTGCCACGAGCACGCCCGCCCACGGCACCAAACTTGCCGTCAAGGTCATGCGCCATGGCTGCAGCGCCCCTCATAAAGAAGCGCTCGAATCCAATGAAGTCTATAAATCCGACTGGTACAAGCTACGCCAGGAATACGAGACACTTCGTAGCATGAACGGAGCCCAAGGACACGCGCCCATCGCCTATGCCCTGGGCTGGCGCATTAAAAAGACACCCCGCGGCGAGGTGCGCTACCCCGCCCTTGCCATGGAATATGTCGAGGGCGTTGACATCGTCGAGCTGCGCGAGATTATGAGCGATGTACACGGCGAGGTCACCGCCGCCGATATCCTCGGCACAGCACGCGCCATCGTCACGGCCCTGCTTTGCTGCACGGTCGTTTCGCGCGAGGACGCTCGCTACCTCACCACTGTCTCGCACCGCGACCTTTCGTCCCATAACCTGCGCTTTATGCTGGACAAGGACAGCCAGCGTATTGAGCGCGTCATGCTCATCGACTTTGGGCAGAGCGCCCAAAACGACGATCCCGACGTGACGGCGGCCGACGGCAGCGAACGTCTGAGCACGCCGTTTATCGGCGCGCCCGAGATCTTCGACCAGCGTCAAAGCGAGGTGCGCCAATGGCGCAACACCAGCCACGCCGATTGCTACTCCATCGGCTGCCTCTTGTATTACCTTCGCTGCGGAGCGTGGCCGCACGAGGCCCAGATTCGAACTATCTGCGCGCAGAGCTCGGGCGGCCTAAACGCCGCCGAGCTGCAGGAGCTCTTTGAACTTAAAAATAAGGGAGCCATCCATCTCGACGGTGCCTATTGCACCGACGGCGATGATCGCGCCCTCGATGAGCTCATCGCACGCTGCACCGAGCCGGGCATCGGCAAAATCGGAGGCCGCTTCGACGTCATTCGCCTGGCAGAGCGCCTGGGGATCGACGAGAACGGCAAGTCGCTGACAAACGACGCGCCGGAGGCTACCTCGCCCGCCGAGGAGAGCACTTCCCACTCCAAAAGCCCCTTCCACAAGAATCGCTTGGCCGCCATTGCTCCCTGTCTCTGCGCGGTTGCGGTGGTGGTGGCCATCGCCGTGGCCATTGCATTTGCAACGGGTGCTCTCGGCACATCGCAAGAAAACGACCGGCTCGTCCTCTATCCCACCACGGCGCTCTCCGCAGGCCAGCTGCGCGAAAGCGTCGAGCTGGTCCAGGCGCGTCTAGATGTTGCCGGCCTGGGCAAAGCCTCGACCATTGAAAGCATGGACGGCATCTGCGTCGACTTTTCCGCCGGCGCCTTCGATGTTCCCGACGAGCCTGACGGGGGCGAT
>JAXJCX010000016.1:0-3120 GCA_036302225.1 Collinsella sp. | reverse complement strand
CTCGCCCTGCACCCCGATATCAAGATCGAAGTCATCGACGCCGGCGAATGGAATACCGCTGCCGACGGCTACGGCATCGGTGCCCAAATCGCCGAGCGCCCCGCGAACGAACGCCCCGATTTTGTCGTCGGCCTGACCGACGTGTTGGCCTCGGGCGTTATCTCGGCGCTGGTCGACAAGGGCATCTCTGTCCCCGGGCAAGTACGCGTAGCAGGCTGCGATGGCAACCCGCTCGCTTGGAGTGGATCGGTCCCGCTCACTACGGTAGCGCCCCCGGGCTACGAGATTGGCCGCAAGGGCGTCCAACTGCTGATGGAGCAAATCGAGAACAAGGCCCCGGCAAAGACCAAGCATATCCGTGTCGGCTCCGCAGTGCGTACCGTCACCGCAGTCGCCGCCGAGGATATCAACCGCCAAGAACTGGTACGTCCGTTCCTACTGGAACGCGCCAGCACCCAGGCAAGCAGCCAGACCGACGCCACGGCCATCAACCTCGGTGCGTATCTATAGCACGCCCGCGAGTATGCTAAGTCGTCGCTTAAGCAAAAGGGGCCCGACCATTGCCGGACCCCTTTTGCTTAAGCGCAAACGTGAGCAATCGCTCGTTTCAACGCCGCAATTTTCTAGCGCACGGTCTTGATTGCCGCCGCCAGGTCGAACAACGTATCGAGCACGGCCTCGCAGCCATCCACCACGTCCTGCGGCAGCGGCACAATATCGGGAACGGCAAAGACGTGGCAGCCAGCCGTGATGCCCGAGACGCAACCATTGCGCGAATCCTCGACCACGGCGCACTCCTCGGGGGCAAAGCCCGCACGCTCGCAGGCGAGCAGATACATCTCGGGGTCGGGCTTGCCGTGCACGACGTCCTCGCCACACGTTACCGTTTCAAACTTGTCAAAAAGACCGACCATCTTAAGGTTGCGCTCGGCCGTAACGAGGCGCGACGACGTCGCTAGGCCCACGTGATAGCCCGCAGCTAGCAGCTCGTCTAGGCACTCGGCGGCGCCGGCCTTAAGTTCCAGTTCGGTCTTGACCATCTCGTCGCGAATCTCCTTGTGGCGACGATAGATCGCCTCGGTGGTTTCGTGGCTGCCATAATGCTTATCGAGGATGTCCATAACATCGGGCAGCGTGCGGCCGATAAACTGATGGATCAGCGCTTCATCAATCGCGAGCCCCAGCTCAGCGGCGCCTGCCTTCCAGGCCTTAATCCCCAAACGCTCGGTATCGACCAGCGTTCCATCCATGTCAAAAATAACAGCCTTGATCATATCGGTCCCCCATCGACTCTCGCTGTCGCGTTGCTGCAACTCTACCGCATTTGGCAACTTGTATATAACGTATATACCATATTGCACTTTCGTTACACAGATAGAAGTCTTATGGCAAGTAACGCATTAGGATTATAGTTTTCGATCGAGTACTCAACGATAAGGAACGTTTCATGATTTTAGACACCACGGCACCCGCAGAGGAGCTTCAAGACAAGCTATCGGCGCTCGAGCAGCTGCTTTTGGCATACGGGCGCGTGGCTATCGGGTTTTCCGGCGGCGTTGACAGCAGCTTTTTGGCCGCCGTATGCGCCCGCGTCATGCCTACCAATACTCTTCTCGTCCATCTCACCACGCCGCTCATCGGCACGCCCGAGCAGGCTTCGTTTGAGCAGTCCGTTGATGGGCAGGCCAATGAGGGGCCGCATTTTAAGCTCCCCGTGCTCAATCTTTCGGTGGATCAGCTGCAGCTCCCCCAAGTAGCCTGCAACGATGCTAATCGCTGCTACCACTGCAAGCACGCCGGCTTTACCGCCATCGTCAACCACGCCAAGTCGCTCGGCTTTCCCACCGTCATCGATGGCAGCAATGCAAGCGATCGCGGTGACTACCGCCCCGGCATGCGTGCGGCAGAAGAGCTCGGCGTACGCTCACCCCTTATGGAGGTCGGCTTTACCAAGGACGAAGAGCGCGAGCTGCTGCGCGCATGGGGCTATCCCGTTTGGAACCTGCCGGCGGGAGCATGTCTTGCCACCCGCGTCCCCACGGGCGAGGAGCTTACGCGCGAGAAGGTCGATTTAATCCGCGCCTGCGAGGATTACCTGCACAATCTTGATCTGGCACAGGTACGCGCGCGCTTGATCGGCGGCTGCATGCATATCGAGGCCGCACCCGCAGATGTCGCCAAGATTGCTGCCCTCGGTGGCAACGCCGTCGATGCCGAGGGCAAAACCCCGCTGCCCGCCGTTATCGAGTCCGCGCTGCGCGAGCTGGGCTGCGACCATATCTCCCCCGAGGTCACCCCCTACATCCACGGCAACATGAACCTTTAGATTACGCCGTTTTACAAACGGCGTAACTGCTCGGCGCTGCGCGGGCTCCGGGCACATATGCTCAACCTGGACTACGTTAACTGACCTGTCAATAAGGGACAGGTTTGTTTTGGCAGGTTTTATCTTGGGAAAATATCGCGAGGCAGTCGCCCCTCTAGCACCCATCAAACTTCGAGAGACGATAGAGGGGCAATTCGGCTGCATCTACTTCTTCCGATAGCGGCGGTTGCGCCTCGTCGATGAACCCATTACTTCGATGAGCCCTTTATCCGTCATTTTTGGCAGATGGTAGCTGACGGACGAATTTTGGCATTCCGTCTCTCTAAAACAAGGCGCTTATCTCTCTAACTTTAGAGAGATAAGCGCCTTGTTTTAGAGAGACATTAAGAGAGATGTATCGAATTCGCTGCTAGATTGCCTAATGCTATCTCTCTAACCAACCTTCTCTTTAGAGAGACATTTAGAGAGATGAGCGCGACCTCTCTAATCAAGGGCTCCACTCTTTAAGGTGCACACTTCCTAACCGTGCCCTAAGTTGCGGTGAAATAACTCACGATTAGCCTGCCAAAAAGGGATAGGTTTATTTTGGCAGGTTTTATCTGGGGAAACGCAAACAGGGCCGCGACACCTATATGGCGTCGCGGCCCTTTTCCTTACGGGCTTTAGCCTGTGCGGGGCGCGCAGCGCGCCGCATCAGAAACCACCCGCTATGCGGGTGGGGCCAAACGGCTTTACAAAGCCGCCCCCTCGCCGGACACTTGCGATTGTTCAGGCCGCAAGGAATCCGAGTCGAG
>JAXJCX010000015.1:0-30630 GCA_036302225.1 Collinsella sp. | reverse complement strand
GTACGCTCGGCGAAGGTCGAGACGACGTTGACGATATCCTGACCGGTCATGGCATCGACGACCATCAGCACCTGATCGGGCTTGACGGCCTTCTTGATGTCCACGGCCTCCTGCATCATCTGCTCGTCGATCTGCAGACGACCGGCGGTATCGACGATGACCACGTCGCGCAGGTGGTCGACGGCCTCCTGGATGGCGCCCTTGGCGATGTCGACCGGATGCTCGCCGTCACCGCGGAAGACCGGCACGCCGATCTCTCCGCCGAGCGTGGCCAGCTGGTCGGCAGCGGCGGGACGGTAGACATCGCACGCGGCGAGCAGCGGCGAGCGGCCCTGCTTCTTGAGCAGGTAGGCCAGCTTTACGGCAGCCGTGGTCTTACCGGAGCCCTGCAGGCCGACGAGCATGATGACATTGGGAATGCGGTTGCTAAAGACGAGCTTGCTCTCGGTGGAACCGAGCATCTCGGTGAGCTCGTCGAGCACAATCTTGACGACGTTTTGCGCCGGCGACAGCGACTCCATGACCTCGGCGGTCATGCAGCGCTCCTTGGTCTTGGCGACGAACTCCTTGACGACCTTGAAGTTGACGTCGGCCTCGAGCAGCGCCATGCGAATGTCGCGCATGGCCGAGGTAATATCGGCCTCGGTCAATTTACCCTTGCCGCGCAGGCGGTCAAATGTGTCGTTGAGGCGATCGCTCAGAGAATCAAACACTAGTCACTCCTTAATTGGACTCGCCCACCAGGGCGCGGCAGAAATCTTTGGCATTGAACTCTTGCAGGTCATCGACCTGCTCGCCCACGCCGATGCGCAGGATTGGGAGCTTGAGCTTCTCGGCCACGGCCATGGCGATGCCACCCTTAGCCGTGCCGTCCAGCTTTGTCATGATAATACCGTCCAGACCCAACGCCTCGTTAAACTCAAGCGCCTGGTTCAGACCGTTTTGGCCTGTCGCGGCATCGATTACGAGTACGACCGAGACGGGCATGGGGCCGGCGGCCATATTGGCGGCGCGCTTACGCGTCACATTGACCACCTTGGCAAGCTCGCGCATGAGCTCGGGGCTCGTGTGCAGACGACCGGCGGTGTCGATAAGCACCAGGTCGCTGCCGCGCTTGTCGGCCTCGTCGAGCACGTCGTAGCAAACGCTTGCCGGGTCGGAGCCGCGGTCGCGCTTGATGACGGGGACACCGGCGCGCTGGCCCCACACATCGAGTTGCTCGATGGCGGCGGCGCGGAAGGTATCGGCCGAGCCAATCACGACATTCTTGCCGCGGGCAGCCATGGCGCTCGCGATCTTGCCGACCGTGGTGGTCTTGCCGGCACCGTTAATGCCCACAAACAGCACGCAGCTCGGCGTGTCGGCGAACGGATCTCGCTCGGCGGGCACAAAATGTTGCTCGAGCTGCTCGGCCAGGGCGCGACGGAGTTGCGGGGCGGTCTTGAGGTTCTTCTTGGCCGCGGCATCGCGCAGGTCATCGGACACCTTAATCGCGACCTCGGCACCCATGTCACCCATGACGAGAGTGTCCTCTAGGTCCTCCCAAAAATCCTCGTCGACCTCGCCGCCAAAATAAAAGACCTCGTTGAGGGCCTCGCGGCTGCGCTCAAGTCCGCGCGAGAGAGCATCGAAGAATCCCATTATGCATTCACGACCTTTCCGGTTTCGCGATCGAGTTTTTGCGAGACGACGCGGCTGACGCCGTCGGCTTGCATCGAGACGCCGTAGAGGACGTCAGCGTCCTCCATAGTACGGCGCTGGTGCGAGATAACCAAGAGCTGCGTATCGGAACGCAACACGTCGAGCGCGCCGATGAGCTTGGACAGGTTGGCGTCGTCGAGTGCCGCCTCGACCTCGTCCAGCACATAGAACGGCACCGTACGCGTGCGATACACGGCAAAGAGCAGGGCGAGCGCCGTCAGGCTCTTCTCGCCGCCCGACATGAGCAT
The DNA here is from genome assembly GCA_036302225.1 of Collinsella sp. Taxonomy (GTDB): domain Bacteria; phylum Actinomycetota; class Coriobacteriia; order Coriobacteriales; family Coriobacteriaceae; genus Collinsella. The sequence goes on along the minus strand of JAXJCX010000015.1, from coordinate 28,681 downwards.
CATCTTGGTGATGCGCTTGCCACGCGGCTGCGCCACGACCTCGATGCCCGTCTCGGCCGGATGCTCAGGGTCGGTCATCTCCAGATGTGCCTGGCCACCCGGGAACAGCATGGCGAAGATCTCGCGGAAGTTCGCATCGACCTTCTCGAAGGTCACCAGGAAGGCCTTACGCATCTTGCGGTCGATGGCCACGGTGATCTTGGTGAGCGCCTTACGCGCGCTCTCCAGATCGGCCAGTTGCTCCTCGATGTAATCGGCGCGGCGCTTGAGCTGCTCGTACTCCTCCATGGCAACCTGGTTCACAGGGCCCAGGTTGTTGATTTGGCGCACGAGCTGGTTGAGCTCACGCTCGGCGGCGTCGCGGTCGGTAGGCGCAGGAAGCATGAGCGCTTCCTCGAGCACCGTGGTGCCATCGGCGGTAATAGCCTTGATGGCCGCCTCTACCTGCACCTCGAGCTTGCCGCGTGCGACCTTGAAATCATTTTGCGTCGCCGTGGCGGCATCGACCCGCTCCTTGGCGCGGGAGACCTCGGCCTTGGCGTCCTCGATGGTCTTCTTGAGCGAGGCCGAGTCCGCCTCCTCGAGCGAAGCCTGGTCACGCAGGCGCGCGGCCCAATCCGACGCGCGCTCCAGCAGGGCCGAATAGCGCTCGTGCATGGGATCGACGCGCAAGCGCAGCAGCTCGAGTGAGCGCGAGGCTTGGCGTGTTCCGCGGATACGGCGGTCGATGCCCTCCAGGCGATGCTCCAGGTCGGGCACACGGCCCTTCAGCGAACGCAGACGCTCGCTCGTCTGGGCCAGGCGCACCTTGGCATCGGCGAGCTTGCCGGCTGCCTCGGAATCGTCACGGCGCACGCGATCGAGCTCGTCGTTGGCTTCGGCAATCTGGAGACCCAAGTCGCTTGCCTGCGCACGGGCCTCGTCACGCGAACGGGTGAGCTCGTCAACGCGCGGGCGCGCAGCGCGAACGGCCTCGGCGGCCTGCTCGCGGCGCTTGGAGATGCGCACGCGCTCGACCTCGGCATTGTTGGCGCTTTGCTCCAGGCGGCCGATCTCGGAAAGCAGCGAGCGGCGCTCGCCCTCAAGACGGGCGATCTCGCCGGCGGCATCGCCCTCGGCGGCACGCGCCTCCTCGGCGGCCGCATTGGCCTCGACGACCTGATCCGACACATGCTCAAACACGGCAGCCAGATCAGGCTCCAGGCCCTCCAGCTCACGAATACGACGCTTGCGCTCCAGGGCACCCGAGGCCTCGCCGGCATCGAGCCCCACGCGCATCAGGCCGCCACAGCTCACGCGGGCGCCATCGGGAGTCACATAGGTCACGCCGTCAACGACTGGTGCCGTCAGCGCGGCAGCCAAGTCATCGACCACGTAATAGCTGCCGAGCAGGGCCTCGACAACCGGGCCATACCCGGCGCGCACGGACAGGCGATCGACCAGACGAGAACCGGCAGCACCCTTAGCAGCAGCAGAGCTGCTCACACTGCTCGCCACCAGCAGTGCCTCGCCCGAGGCCTTCTTTTGGTCCAGAGCCGCACGACCGGCACGCTCAAGCGTGGCGGCGTCATCAAACAGCAGGGCATCGATATCGCCGGCAAGCAGCTGCTCAACCAGGCCCTCGAGCTCACGAGGAGCCTCGAGTACATCGCCCAGACGACCCGAGACATCATCGCCCAGCGCGCCCATCAGACGGCTCACCAGCGGCGAGCTATCAGCCATGTGAGCATCGAGCTTTTTTTGGCTGGCAAGCTCCGAGCGCACCTCGGACAGCTTGTTGCGCGCCTCACTCTCGCGATTACGCAAGTCCTTCAACGCCGCACGGGCGACCTCGGTGGCCTCGCGAGCATCAATCTGGGCCTGGCGGGCCTGATCGAGCGCACCGTCAAGTTCCTCAGCGCGGTCGCGACGGCTCTCGAGCGAGGCCGTGACCTCCTCGAGCTGCTCATCGATCTGCTCCAGGCGCGAGGCGTACATGTTGTCCTCGACCTCAGCATTGCTCAGCGAGTCCTTCACCTTGGCGAGCTCGAGCGCGGCGTTATCGGCCACACGCTGCACATCGCGCTGCTCGCGCGTGAGCTGCGAAATCTGATTGTCGAGCGCCACGCGACGCTCGTGGAGCTGGGCGGCGGCAGGACCGGCGGCGTCAACGTCGTCCTGGGCCTGCATGTGCGCACCGGTCACTTCCTCAAGCTGGGCACGCGCATCCTCGAGCTCCTCGACCACGCGACGACGCTGATGCTCGGAGCTCGAGATCTGGCCGCGCATGTCGGACAGGCGCGACACCATGTTGTGGCCCTTTTCCTCGAGTAGGCGCATGTCGGAGTTGATGCGGCCGACCACGTCTTGCATATGACGGCGCTGCTCGCCCAGATCACCCACAAACAGGCCCTTTTCCTCGAGCATGACTTGGAGCTTCTCGAGCTCGCGCTCTTTTTCGCCCAAGCGGTATTGCGCAAGCTCAAGCTCGGCAGTGCCCTCCTTGGAGCGGCTCTCCAGGTCGTTCCACTGCGACTGCAGCGACCGAAGCTCGTCGACGGCCAGCATCTGCGTAAGCTCGTTCGCACGCGAGGACAGCTCTTTGTACTTGCGCGCGCGATCGACCTGACGCTCCAGCGGCCGCAGCTGGCGGGCGATCTCCTTATTGATGTCGCGGGCACGGGTCAGGTGCTCGTCCATCGATTTAATCTTTTTGAGCGCACGCTCCTTTCGGCGCTTGTGCTTGGAGATGCCGGCAGCCTCCTCGATCAGGGCGCGGCGCTCCTCGGGGCGGCTCTGCAAAATGGCGTCGAGCTTGCCCTGGCTGATGATGGAATGCGTATCCTTGCCCAGGCCCGAATCGTGCAGGATGTCCTGAATGTCCATCAGGCGGCACGGGCTCGAGTTGATGAGGTACTCGCTTTCGCCCGAGCGATACATACGACGGGTGATGGCGACCTCGTCAAAGTCGACGGGCAGCATATGGTCCGAGTTATCGAGCACCAGCGTGACCTCGGCGACACCCACCGGCTTGCGCGCCGACGAGCCCGAGAAGATGACATCCTCCATGGCCTGGCCGCGCAGCTGCTTGGCACTCTGCTCGCCCAGGACCCACAGAATCGAGTCGGAGATGTTCGATTTTCCCGAGCCGTTGGGACCGACGATGACGGTCAGGCCCGGCTCAAACGTCATATGGGCGCGGTCGGCAAACGACTTGAACCCTTTGAGCGTGAGGGACTTGAGATACACGGTTCCTCGCTTACACGTGCTTCTTGTTCAGAATCACGCCGTTGGTGGTGTAACCCATGCGGTCGAGCGCTTCGAGCGCGGCGGCTCCCTCGGCTTCCTTCTTTGAGGAGCCGGAGCCGCGACCCTGGCGAATACCGTCGATGAGCACCACAGCGGTAAAGGTGGGCGCATGCGCGGGGCCCTCGGAGCCGACCAGCTTATACGCGGGAGGCTCGTGGCCGTCTGCCTGCACGCACTCCTGCAAGAACGACTTGGGGTTCGCGGGGTGCTCGGCACGCTCGGTGGCCAGGTGCGGCTTGAGCGTACGATGGATAAACTCCGCCGCAGCATCCCAGCCGGCATCCAGATACAGCGCGCCCACGAGCGACTCGTAGACGTTCTCGAGCGCCGAGTGCAGGCCACGCGCGCCGGTGCCGGTCTCGGAGGCACCAAAGATGATGATGTCGTCGATACCCAGCTCGTGCGACACCTCGGACAGCGTGGCGCCCGAGACAAGGGACACCTTCAGGCGCGTGAGCTTGCCCTCGTCAAACTCGGGATAGGACTCAAAGAGCGAACGGGCCACCACGGCGCCCAAAATGGAATCTCCCAAAAACTCAAGGCGCTCATAGCTGGCAGAGACCGGCTGGCCCTCGACGGCCGAGGGATGCGTGAGCGCTGCGCGCAGCAGCACCTTGTTATTGAACTCATGGCCCAGAATCTCCTGGGCGCGCGTGAGTCGTTCAGACAAAGCCAAGACTTAGGCCTCCTTGGCGTTTTCGATCGCGTCGACGGCGTCGGCGACAGAGTTGAGCGACAGCAGGGTCTCGTCATCGATCTCGAGGTCGAACTCGTCCTCGATGGCCGTCACCAGCTGCAGACGCTCGAGCGAATCGGCATCGAGATCGTCAAAAGTGGTCTCGTCGCTAATGTCGGCGACATCGACGCCCAGCACGTCAGCGGCGATTTCGGCGATCTTATCGAAGATTTCGGAGCGGTCCATAGCGCTTCCTCTCGTATTGCGTGAACATCAACGCGCTGGCGCCGCAAGTGCAGCACCAAGACACGGTTTTGATTCTACCCCACGACACAGGCCGCGAGGCACATAACAGCGCTCTAACTCGCTCCTACAAAACGATGCCATCCATAGAGTTGGCGACGTTCTCGACAAGCCCGGCGCGCACAGCCTGAGCCGCGGCAAGCGTACCGTTCTTGACGGCCTCGACCGACGTGGCACCGTGGCCGATCAACACGACGCCGCGCAGGCCCAGCAGGATCGCGCCGCCCTTGGCGTCGCCCGAGAGCTTTGCCTTGATCTCACGCATCTGCTTTTTGATGAGCAGCGCGGCGATCTTGGTACCGAGCGAAGCCATAAAGGCACCCTTGAGCTCTTGAAGCAAAAACTTGGCGGCGCCCTCGGTCGCCTTGAGCGCGATGTTGCCCGACATGCCATCGGCAACGACGACGTCAAAGTTACCCGAGGTCAGGTCGGTGCCCTCGCAATTGCCCACAAAGCCGGGAACGGCGGCCTTCATGGCAGGGAAGCACGCCTTGGTAAAGTTGGAGCCCTTCTCGTCCTCGGTGCCGTTGGCAAGCAGACCCACGCGAGGATGCTCGATGCCCAAAACCACGCGAGCATAGGCAGCACCCATCTGGGCGAAGCGCACCATATCGTCCACCGCGACATCGGGATTGGCGCCCATATCGCACAGCACCGTCAGGCCACCGGCACGATTGGGCAGTGCGTTGGTCAAGCACGGACGGACCGGCTGCTTCTTGCCCTCTGCCAAATACCTAAACGGCGTGACGTAGGCCGTGGCGGCAGCGGTCATGGCACCGGTCGAGCCGGCCGAGAAAAACGCGTCCGCATTGCCCTTCTTAATGGCACGGCATGCAAGCACGATCGAGGACTTGCGCTTGGTCATCACGGCGCGGATGGGATCGTCCTCCATGCTGATGACATCTGGGGCCTCCAGAGCCTCCACGCGGGCATGCGCTGCGGCAAAGGGGTTGACGATTTCGGCGGGACCGACGGCCAAAATCTCGATCTCGGAATCTGCCTCGAGCGCAGCCTCGATACCGTCGAGGACAACCTGGGGCCTCTCGTCTCCGCCCACAACGTCTACACAAACGCGAACGTTACTCATTTCATATGCTCCTTATACAAAAATGGCCGACTCATTGAGCCGGCCATTGTGGTTCCAGTTGGAACGGCATCGTATCCAGAGTATACAGTTACTCGGTAACGATAACCTCGCGGTCCTTGTAGAAACCGCAGCTGGGGCACACGTGGTGCGGGAGCTTAACAGCGCCGCAACGGGGGCACGTGGACTGAGCCGCAGCCGAGATCTTCATGTTGGCGGAACGACGGGTATGGGTGCGGATACGACCCTGCTTTTGTTTAGGTACGGGCATAGTGACCTTCCTTATGAACTATCCAGTGTGGCGATTACGCGCAAGTAGCGATACTACCACAGTTTTACTCGTCAAGCTTGAGATTCTTCAATGCTGCAAATGGATTTTCCGTGGCAGCGGCCCATTCGGCCTCAGCCTTGGCGGCGCAATCGCATTGCTCGACGTTGAGATTGATGCCGCAGGTGGGGCAAAGGCCGCGGCAATCGGGCTTGCACAGGACAACGAACGGCGTGTCCATGACGACCGCGTCGTTGATGGGCTCGCCCAGATCGACAATGCGATCCTCGCCCAGCAACTCGTAGCCGTCTTCGTAGGCCTCGGGGTCCTCGGGCTCGTTAAAGAGGTAGAACTCCTCGATCTCGCCTGCGATATCAAACGATGCGGGCTCCAGGCAGCGATCGCACTCGCCGGTGGCGTGTGCGCGGACCATGCCCGAAAGCAGAACACCGGTACCGGCGTTGGTAAAGACCACGTCGTAGGAAATACCGTCCTGCAGCTGGTACTCCTTCTCGCCCACCGTGTAGGTGGCGACATCGACCTTGCCGGTCAGCGGATAAGAGTCTCCGGGAAACTCGAGCTGCTCGGAAAGATCGACGGTTACGCTCGGGAACTCAGCCATTACCACTGACCGTTCTGCTGGGCGGCGCCCTCGTTGAGCTGCTGACGGCAACGAGTGACGGTGCCGGTCAGACTCTTAAGGTTCTCCTCGAGGTGCGTAAAGACCTGCTCGGCGTAATCCTCGGCGGCATAACGCGTCTCGCGCTCGTACTGCTGGGCACGGTCGCGGATGTCGTCGGCCTGCTGCTGGGCTAAGCGGACGATTTCCTGCTCACCGGCAATGGTGAGCGCCTGCTGCTGAGCATCGGCAATGATGGAATCGGCCTGGGCGGCGGCGGAGGCCATAAGCTCCTCGCGCTCTTTGAGGATACGGCGGGACTTCTGCCACTCCTCGGGATAGCTCATGCGGATCTCATCGAGGATGTTAAAGAAGACGTCGGCGTCGATAACCTTCATCTGGGCGTTCTTGCCGAACGGCGTCTTAGCCTCTTCGATGAGCCCCTCGAGCTCGTCGACAAGACTCACGATCCTGTCGCCAGGAAAATTCTCGCCCGGCATCCGGTCTCCTTTCATAGGTAACATATCATCGTGTTAGTTTACCACATGCCACCAGGCAATAAAAAACGTCACGAAAAGCGATGTTTGAGTGCTTCGACCACGTTGGGCGGCACAAACGTCGACACGTCGCTGCCAAGCGACGCGATCTGGCGCACCACCGAACTCGAGATATAGCCGTACTGCGGAGCACTCATGACAAAGATGGACTCCAGCTCGCTATCCAGGCGATAGTTGAGGTCGGCCTGCTGCAACTCGTACTCAAAGTCGGTCATGGCGCGCAGACCCTTAACGACGGCACCTGCCCCCTGTTCACGTGCAAAGTCGACCAGCAGACCGGTGAAAGGCAGTACCTCGATGCCGTCCAAATCGCCGAGGGCCTCGCGGGCCAGCGCCACGCGCTCGTCGAGCATAAAGGTGGTACCCACGCCGTTTTTACCCTGCGATTCGGCCACGGCGACGATCACGCTGGGAAAGATACGGCGAGCTCGGCGGATCACGTCTATGTGGCCAAAAGTGATGGGATCGAAGGTGCCCGGGACGATCACGCGGTTGATGGTGTCATTCATGGGTGTCCTCCGATGGCACGTCCTCGTCGTTGTCGTTCTCGTCAGCATGGTCGCTCTCGTCCTCGGCCGCCCAGCGCAGCAGATCAACCGAGGTGATGCCGTAACGCTTCTCCCGCACGGTCTCAAAACCAGCTGGATGAGCGCCTGCATCGGATGCGGCATGTTCAAACAGGGCAAAGGCCCCGGGTGCCAGCAATCCCTGCTGGGAAAGATTTTGCAACAGCTCCTCGACCGGCTCGGCGCCAAAGGCATACGGCGGATCGAGCAGGACCAGATCAAAGGGACCGCCCGGCACGCGACCGCGCAAAGCGCTCGCCAGCACATCGCCGGTAACGACGCGCCAGCGCGAGCGGTCGCGGCACAGTGACTCGATATTCTTGGTGATCAGACGGGCGGCATTGCGATCGATCTCGAACGTGGTGAGCGAGCGGGCACCACGCGAAAGCATCTCGATTCCCAGGGCGCCGGAGCCTCCAAAGGCGTCCAGCACGCGGACCTCGTCCAAATCGAAGTCGAACGCCGACATGACCATGGATGCGCATGCCTCGCGCACGCGATCGGTCGTGGGACGGGTGACATCGCGCCCACGCGGCTCTTCGATCTTGCGGCCGCGCCATTCACCGCCGATGATTCTCATCCTCCGCTGACCTCCTTAAAGATATGTCGATAGCGCGTGGCGACCGCATCGCGCAAGGGACGCGTCGCCACGGAGTTAAGGTTGCAAGCATACCGCAAGAGCTCGACCGCGTCCAAATGGGCCCATTCGATAAGATCCTCGTCGGCGTCCAGGTCCACAAAGCGCAGGGTCACACCGCCATGCTGACGGTAGCCCAGGATCTCGCCCTCGTGGCGCAGACGCAGGTCCATCTGGGCGAGCGTAAAGCCATCCGAGGTCTTTTCGAGCGACTGGAGACGGTCTTGCGCCGCGGATGCGCCGCCGTTGCCCTTGGAGTGCGTCATGACCAGGCAGGTGCCCGACACGCTGCCGCGGCCCACGCGACCGCGCAACTGGTGCAGGGCCGCCAAGCCAAAGCGCTCACCGTTCTCGATGACCATGACGGTGGCGTTGGGCACGTCGACGCCCACCTCGACCACCGTGGTCGATACGAGCACGTCGATCTCTCCGCGCTTGAAGGCATCAATCACGCGGTCCTTCTCCCCCGCCGGCATGCGGCCGTGAAGGCGTTCGATGGTAAGTCCCGGCAACGCCAGGCGCAGTCGGTCGAGCTCGGTTGCCGTATCGTGGAGCGGTACAGGCACGGTCACGCGGCCCTCGTCGTCGCGGGCGATACCGGGTACGTCTTCCAGCTCATCGGCCGAGTCACTCGGCTCCACAAGCGGGCAGATCACGTAAGCTTGCTGGCCCTTTTCATACGCCTCGCGGATGGCACCGTAGGCCAAATCGCGGCTCGACTCGGTGAGCACGCGCGTCGTAACGCCCGCCCCCGGAACAGGTCGATGGCGGATGATGCTCGTGTCCAGGTCGCCGTAGACCGAGAGCGCCAACGTGCGCGGGATCGGCGTGGCCGTCATAACGAGAAGGTCGGCACCCGGGCCCTTGGCACGCAGAGCATTGCGCTGGCCCACACCAAAGCGGTGCTGCTCGTCGATGACGACAAGCGACAGATGCTTAAACGCCACGTTGTCCGAAAGGACCGCGTGGGTTCCAAAGAGGACGTCGAGCTCGCCCGATTCCAGCTGCGCATGGATCTGCTCGCGCTCGGCCGCCGGCGTGGCACCCGTCAGGAGCGCCCAAGACATGCCAGCCTGGGAGAGCAAGGGGCCGGTCTTATCGGCATATTGGCGCGCCAGCACGCCCGTAGGCGCCATAACGCAGGACTGAGTGCCCGAATCGGCCGCGACAGCCAGCGCGCAGGCGGCGACGGCCGTCTTGCCGGTACCGACGTCGCCCAGCAGCAGGCGGTTCATCACGCGCCCGCCATCGCACATGTCGTGCAGGATGTCTTTGAACGCGGCCTCCTGCTCGTCGCTCAACGAAAACGGCAGGGCTTCCTTGAGCGCCGCCAGGTGCTCGCCCGCGGCGTGGGCGTAGGGAGCGACTTCGACCAAGCCGCCGTCGTTGCGCAGGCGCAGCGCCAGCTGAAGGTAGAGGCACTCCTCGTAGGCAAGGCGACGTCGCGCGATATCCCGCTCGGCCATACTCGATGGAAAATGAATTGAACGCAGCGCACGGGCATTACTCATCAGGCGGCGCTTGACACGCAGGCGTGCAGGAATCGGATCGAAGGGATTGCCGACAACCTCAAGCGCACCGCTAACGATGCGGCGCATCCACGCCTGGCTCACCCCATCGCTCACGTAATGGACCGGCAGAATGGTGCCCGCGGCACGCCCGTCCTCGAGCTTTTCGAAATGCGGCGAGGCCATCTGCTTAAAGCCGTAGGCAAACTCGACCTTACCCATCACGGCCAGGCGGTCTCCCTGCTTAAACTGCTGGGCAATCCATGGCTGACGGAAAAAGGCGACTTGCAGCACGCCCGTCTCGTCCACCAGCGAGACCTCGGTCACCTGCATACGCGGGCGAGGCTGCTTTTGAACAATGCGATCGACCGTGGCGACTATCGTGCAAACGGTACCGATGGGCGCCATCTCGATAAACCAGGAGCGCGTGAAGTCGAGATATCGATGAGGGATATGGAGAAGGAGGTCCCCCACCGTCCGAATTCCCAGACGGCGAAGGGCCTCCTCACGTTTACCCGAAACATATTTGAGTCGCGCGATATCCTCGTCGAGCGCATTGCTCTGGGCAAAGCGCTCCGAGACGCGCGGCACGGAGCACAGCTCGGACATGGGCAGATGCCTACTCGATCGAGAAGATCACGGGATAGAGCGGCTGCTCGCCACGATGGGCATCAATCTCCAGGTCGGGCTGAGCCTCCTCAATGGCGTCGACGATCTCCTGGAAGGCCTCATCGGACAGCTCCTCGCCGGCCAGAATCGTCAGCGCGTCGCCCTCCTCTTCCTCCTGCATGCGGTTGATGCAGTCGAGCGTGACCCGTTTCACATCGGAGCCGACCACGTCGATGGAGCCGGCAATGATACCCATGACATCACCGGAGTGAATCGGAGAGCCGTCAGAGGCGCTGGAATCGCGCACGGCACGAGTGACCTCGCCATCGCGAACCTCGCTGATGGCGTCGACCATGGCGGCAACGGCGTCCTCGAGCTCGGAATCGGGCAGGACCGCGAACAGCGCGGAGAACGCCTGCGGGACGGTCTTAGTGGGAACGACGGCGACCTTCTTGTCGGTGCAGGCAGAAGCTGCGGCCTCGGCAGCCATGCGAATGTTGCCGTTATTGGGCAGGATGATGACCGAGGTCGCGTTGACCTGGTCCACCGCGCCCAGCAGGTCGGCGGTCGAGGGGTTCATGGTCTGGCCACCCGAGACGATCACGTCAACGCCGAGGGACTTGAGGATGTCGGCCTCGCCCGAACCGGCGGCAACGGCGACAAAGCCCAGCGCCTTGGCGGGCTCAGCGGCCTTTTCCTGGTCCTCGTGAATCTTGGCGGTACGGTCGTGAGCCTCCATCTCCATGTTGTGGATAAAGACCTCGTAGATCTGACCGAGCTGCAGCATGTGCTCGAGCACCAGGTTGGGGGTGTTGGAGTGCACGTGGATCTTGTAGTCGGGGTAGGCACCCACGAGCAGCTCGCAGTCGCCCATGGAGCCCAGGAACTTAAGGCACTCATCCTCGTCAAAGGGAGCGTCGGCCTTAAAGAGGAACTCGTTGCAGTAGCGGAACTCCGAGCCCTCCCAATCGTCGTTAGCCTCGATCTCAACGCGACCGAGAGCCGCGTCGCGGGCAGAACCGGCGGAATCAAACGTGGCGGAGAAATCCTCGACAACGGTGCTGCGGCCAAGCGCGGCGGCAACAAAGTTCTCAAGGAAGATGGCAAAGCCAAAGGCGCCGGAGTCGACCACGCCGTTCTCCTTCAGAACGGGCAGCAGGTCGGGCGTGCGGGCGACGGACTGGTAGGCCTCGACGACGATGGCGTCGAGCGCGTCCTCGGCCGAGAACTTCTTCTTTTCGCACTCGTCGGCCTTGGTCGAGACATCGCGCAGGACCGTGAGGATCGTGCCCTCGATGGGCTTGCGGACGGCCTGGAAGGCGACCTTAACGGCGCGACGGAAGGCGAAGGCGATGTTGGCAGACGTGATGGGCTCATCGGCAGAGACGAGACCCTCGGCCACGCCGCGCAGGATCTGCGAGGTGATGACGCCGGAGTTGCCGCGGGCACCCATCAGGGAGCCGTGGGTGATGGCGCCGGCGATGGCCTCCATATCGGCATCGGCGGGAAGGGCGGAAAGCTCCTTGGTCACCGAGGCGAGCGTGAGTGACATGTTGGTGCCGGTATCGCCGTCGGGTACGGGGAAGACGTTGAGCTTGTTGATCTCCTCGGCCTTGTCGGAAACGGCAGCCGCAGCGATCGGAAAACAGGTGCGAATGGTCTTTGCAATCATGGGTATTTGAATCTCCGTTTTCGGATGCTAGTTCAGACGGCTCTTGAGCGCGTCGATGTGGATGCCGATCTTAAGGCTGGCGGGATCGATCTGGGCGATCTCCTGCAGGGTGAAGGCAACAGAGCTCGAAAGATTGTGGCAGACGGACTTCATGTTGACGCCGTTCTCGAGCACGACGTGAAGATCGACCGTAAGGCCGTTCTCGTCGGCGGAGACAAGCACGCCCTTGCGGAGGCGCTGACCGGCAAGCAGGCGCACGCTCTCGGCGCCCTGGAGCTGTTCGGCCATACCGACGACGCCATAGCACGTCATCGCGGCATAACCGGCAATATCGGCAATAACGTCGTTCGAGACGCTCAGGCTGCCGTTAATGGTCTCAGACACAAGAATCTCCTTATCTGGTGCTCACGGCACCATCTCGTGGGAGCAATCATTCCAATAGTTTACAACGAGTGCGCCATGTTGAGGTGGCGGGGTTCGCGATTACATCCTCGACACGAAATGTTGATACGGTAACGTTCGCCACAGGCGATCGCGGCATGAAAAAAACCCGCCGCATAAGCGACGGGTTTTACAACCTGGCTCCCCGGGTAGGACTCGAACCTACAACAGCGCGGTTAACAGCCGCGTGCTCTACCATTGAGCTACCGAGGAATAGGTGTGTGCTCTCAAGCAACGAAGTTAATTATACGGACGAATCAGCTTAGGGCAAGAACTTTTTTGAGAATTTTTCCGACTAGTCATTGCGGACGTCCCCAATGACTGCATGAAAGCGCCCCCAAACGGATGTGCTTGAGGGCGCTTCTTGCTTGCGAGGTTAAGACTCAATATAGTCCTTCAGCTTGCTACTGCGGCTGGGGTGGCGGAGCTTGGCCAGGGTCTTGGACTCGATCTGGCGGATACGCTCGCGCGTGACGCCAAACTCGCGGCCGACTTCCTCGAGCGTACGGGGATGTCCGTCGACAAGGCCAAAGCGCAGCTCGATAACCTTGCGCTCGCGATCGGCAAGCGAATCGAGCACCTGGGTGAGCTGCTCCTGCAGCATGGAGAAGCTGGCGGCATCGGGCGGGACGATAGCCTGGGAGTCCTCGATGAAGTCGCCCAGCTGGGAATCCTCTTCCTCGCCGATAGGGGTCTCAAGCGACACGGGCTCCTGCGAAATCTTCTGGATCTCGCGGACGCGGTCGGCACTCATGTCCATCTCGGCACCGATCTCCTCGGGGGTCGGGTCGCGACCCAGGTCCTGGAGAAGCTGGCGCTGCACGCGGACGAGCTTGTTGATGGTCTCGACCATGTGCACGGGAATACGGATAGTACGGGCCTGGTCGGCGATAGCACGCGTGATGGCCTGGCGGATCCACCACGTGGCGTACGTGGAGAACTTAAAGCCCTTCTGGTAGTCGAACTTCTCGACGGCGCGGATCAGACCGAGGTTGCCCTCCTGGATCAGGTCCAGGAACAGCATGCCGCGACCGACATAGCGCTTGGCGATGGAGACGACCAGACGCAGGTTGGCGCTGATGAGCGCCTGCTTGGCCTCGAGACCCACGTTCTCGATGCGGGTCAGGCGACGCATCTCGGCGCGGGTAAGCTCGATCTCGCCCGCCTCGGCGGCCTCGAGCTTCTCGGTGGCATCGAGACCGGCCTCGATCTTCATGGCCAGATCGACCTCTTCGGAGGCGGTCAGCAGGTCGACCTTACCGATCTCCTTAAGGTACATACGAACCGGGTCGCCGGTCAGCATCACCGTGGAGGCATCGATGCCACGCACGCGCGAACGCGAACGGGACGTGCGCACGGTGCGCTTCTTCTTGCTCTTGGAAGAACCCATCTCGGCGTCGGCCTGACGGGCCATCTTAAGCTCGTGATCGTCGAGCGAGCCGGAATCGTGCTCGTCGTCATCGAAATCGTCAGTATCGCTATCGTTATCGTCATCGTCGACGTCCATGGGGGCGTCGTCGTTTCCGCTCGCGGAGATAATCTGGATGCCGCTGTTGCGCAGCGCGGAATACACCGCGTTGAGCTGCTCGTCAGACACATCGATATCCTTCAGGGCGACCTGAATCTCGTCCTCGGTTACCGAAGTCCTGTTTGAGCCGTTGCCCATGAGCTTTGCAACGTAGGATTCCAGCCCAGTACCCGTGCTCTCACTCTTTTTTGGCACAGAATCTCCCTTCATAGTCCACAGGACTCATTACTTTAGCACACACATTGACGTCTATACCCAAAATTCAGACTGGATATAGGCGCAAATACGCTGGTTGACCACAACATCTAGGCTTGGTCTGCGCCCGCTGTCTCCAAACCGATCAAACGGAACGGGTCTGCCACGCCGCCGATCGACTTTTGGAGCTCACGCTGGCGCTGAGAATCTTGCATCGCTTGCATCGTCAGCACACGGCGCGCCTCGTCGTCGAGAGACCGGTCCTGACGTAGCTTGGCCTGTGCGGCGCGCATGCGGCGCTTGATGGTGTAGAGCTCGAGGGTGTCGAGCATAAACACGATGTTCGTCTCGGTGGGGTGCTTACTCGTCGACGAGATGCGCCCGGCGCTAACAAGGGAGGCTGCCTCGGGACACACCGCGCGCGCCGCATCCATGCACGCCGTGGGGTCGGTGCCCGGCGGCGTCGCGAGCACGGCCCACGCGATGGACTCGTGGCGCGGATCCACCCACTCGATCGAGCAGATGCGGTCGGCATACGTGCGGAACAGGTCGGGATAGCTCGTGAGCATCGTCAGCAGCTCGCGCTCCCCCGCCAAAGACTTTCGTTCCAGGTCGGTCAGCACGATCGGCATCGTCGGTGCCGCAGACGCGTCCGTTGCACCGGCAACCGGCGCCGCGCCATCCATGCCAACCGGCACATCGATCGGAGGCATATCGTCGACGACCTCGACCGGCGCGGCCCCATAGGCCTCGAGCGGCACATAGTCGTACGGCTCTTCCTCGACCGGTGTGGACACCGGCGGCGTCGCACCCGACGCCCAGGTGCCGCGAGACGCCCCCTGCGAACCAGACGCCCGACCGCCCGCGCTGCCTGCGCGCTCGGTCTGCGCCCGCTGGCGCTCGTAGTTCTGCTCGCGACGACGCTCGGCGTCCTCGCGCTTGGCAACATCGCGAAACACACGGCCCGAGCTCGAACGCACCGTCTCCAAGTCCAACCCCAGCAGGTCGGCAATCTGGATAAAGTACGTATCGATCATGTAGCTATCGCGCAGCGGATAGATGAGCGTCAGCGCATCCTCGAGCGCCTTGGCACGACCGCCCGGCGTGGAAATGTCGCTCGACTCCTGCAGCGAACGGTACACAAAGTCCATGAGGGGCTCGGCGGCGTCGATACGCGCCTGCAACGCCTCGCCACCATGCGCGGTGATGAACTCCATGGGGTCGTTGCCGTCGGGAAGCACCACGCAGCGCAGGTCCATCGAATCCTGCTCGATAAACTGAATCGCGCGGCGAGCGGCCTTTTGACCGGCGGCGTCGCCATCGAACATATACACAATGCGCTTGGCAAAACGGGTGAGCGTCTTTACATGATGTTCCGTCAGCGCCGTGCCCAGCGTGGCGACGACGTTTTTGATCCCCGCCTCCCAGCAGGCGATGCAATCGGTATAACCCTCCACCACGATGGCGGTATTCTGCGCGACGATAAACTCCTTGGCCCAGTTAAAGCCGTAGAGGTTTCGCTTTTTATGGAACACGCTCGTCTCGGCGGTGTTGAGGTACTTAGGCTGGCCGTCGCCCATAATACGCCCGCCAAAGGCGATGTTATGACCCTGCTCGTCAAAGATGGGGAACATCACGCGGTCGTAAAAACGGTCGGCAAGCTGCCCGCGCCCACGGCTCACGGCCACGTTGGCGTCGATCATCTCCTGCGGGGTAAAGCCCGCCTGGGACAGATGCGACACCAGCGCGTTGCGACCCGGCGCAAAGCCCAGGCAGTAGCGGCGGCAGACGTCGCCTCCCATACCGCGGCTGGCGAAATACTCGCGCGGACGGCTGTCCTTACCGCGCATAAGCATGGTGTGATAGAACTGGGCGGTTTCAGCGCACAGGTCATAGATGCGGGCGCGCTTGGTGCCGCGCTCGCGATAAGCACCGGTATCGTGCAGCTCAATACCGGCACGGTCGGCCAGGTAGCGAATCGACTCGGGAAAGCTCAGGTTCTCGCGCTTCATGATGTAGGTGAAGACGTCGCCGCCCTCGCCACAGCCAAAGCAATGCCACACCTGCGTGGCGGGGATAATGTGAAACGACGGGGTCTTTTCGCCATGGAAGGGGCAGCAACCCCAAAACTCATGGCCACGGGGCTTGAGCTCAACCGTTTCCTGCACGATGGCAACCAGGTCGGACGCAGCGCGTACCTGGTCTTTTTCCTCATCGCTAATCACGGATGCTCACCCCCTGCTCACCCAAGTTATGGCGAATATCGTCAATATTACCCTCAACGGTCGCGATAAGCTCGTCCAGCGAATCGAACACGCGCGACGGGCGCAGCCAGCGCGTAAACGCCAGCGACACCGAGGCGCCGTACAGGTCGCCCGCATACCCGATCAAGTTGGCCTCGAGATGCGCCGAGGCGGCATCGTCGGCATACGTCGGCGGCAGCCCCACGTTGACGGCAGCAGGCCATACGGTATCGTCGACCAGCACCAGGCCCTCGTAAACGCCATCGGCAGGCACCTGAATGCCCTCGGGCACCTGGATGTTTGCCGTGGGAAAACCCATGTCGGAACCCTGATGACGACCGCCGGCAACAATACCTCGCAGCATGTACGGGCGACCGAGCAGCTCGGCGGCAAGCTCAACATGTCCCTGGCGGAGCTCCTGACGAATACGGGTGGCGCAGATCGTCTGCCCATCGACGCACAGCAGCTCGTGGCCATAGACGTCAACGCCGCGCTCGGCTCCCCATGCCTGCATCTCGGCAACGCCCGAGGCACCGCCGCGGCCCAACCTAAAGTCGCTACCCACGCGAATCGAGCGGATATCGACGACGCGCGAAAGCAACTTAAGAAAGCCTACGTGGTCGAGCGCCGCCACCGCGGGCGTAAAGGGAACGGCCACGACCGCATCGACCCCGGTGAGAGCCAGGGCATGCAGACGGTCAGCCGTCGTCATCAGTTTTTGAGCGGGCGTAGGGCTCACCACCACGTCCGGGTCGGGATCAAAGGTGACCACGACCGCCTTGCAGTCATGGTCACGCGCATCGCGAACGACCGCGTCGATCAGCTCGCGATGCCCCCGATGCACGCCGTCGAACACGCCGATGGCGATCGACGCGGCGCCCAGGCACGCGCAATCATCAAACGCATCGGCGGCAACGATGCAGGCCTCATCCGACTCGCCCGCGAAAAAAATACGCGAGAGCTCGTGGGAGGTCAGCATCAACGAACACCGCCGATCGCCTGCGGAAAGACATGCTCCATAACAAAGCGACCGCCCTCGATACGGGCAAGCGCCTTGAGCCCGCCGTCGAGCACCAGCGCAAACGGCGCCTTCGACGCATCGAAGCTCGCAAGCGTGCGCTCAATAGGAATACGACGCCCGCACAGCAGATCGTCGGCAAGATCACCCTGCAAGTCGACGCGTGTGGCGCCCAGTGCCGCAATGGGATCCAGGGCAAAGCCGGCAGCGGACTCGGCAGAGAGTTCCTCGACCGCATGGCAGGCACCGATGGAAACAACACCGGAGGCCGTACGGCGCAGCGCGGAAATATGTGCCGCGTTGTCACAGGCACGACCCAGGTCGCGAGCGAGCGCACGGATATAGGTGCCCTTGCTCACGGAAAACGCCGCGGTCCAAACGCAAGCGTCGCCCTCGCCGCTCACGGCAATCAGGTCGGCGGAGTACACTTCGACCGGACGCGGGGGCAGTGACACGGCGTTACCTTCGCGCGCAGCCTTATAGGCGCGCACGCCGTTGACCGAAATGGCCGAAAACGCCGGCGGTACCTGCATCTGCGGGCCCAACATGGCGCACAGGCGCTCGCGGGCATAGGCCGGATCGCGCAGGTCGGCAGTAATGGGCACCGTGCGAACAGCCTCGCCCTCCGCATCATCGGTATTGGTCTCGACGCCAAACGAGATGTCGGCGACGTAACTTTTGGTATCGAGCGTGAGCATGCCCAGCAGACGCGTGGCCTGGCCCACGCCCACCACCATGACACCCGATGCCATGGGGTCGAGCGTTCCGGCATGGCCGACGCGCCGCTCATGGAGGGCGCGTCGGCATTGCGAAACCACGTCGTGGGACGTGCAGCCCACCGGCTTATCGACGGCGAGCAGCATATTAAGTTGAGAAGGTGTACGACGAGCCATGTACCATCCAAAAAGTTAGAGCTCGACGGTCACCGAAGCGGGATCCTCCCCTACCAGCTCGGCCAGCATGGGAAGTGCCGCGGTGAGCGTCTCGGAAATCGTTCCGGCGTTGGTAAAGCCGGCGGCAGCGTGGTGCCCACCTCCGCCAAAGTTGGCCGCAATCTCGGAAACATCAAGATCGCCCTTGGAGCGCAGGTTGCCGCGCACCTTAGTATCGCCCTCGATGCCCTTAAGGAACAGGCAGACCTCGACGCCCATCACCGAGCGCACCACATCGACCAGGCCGTCGCACTCATCGGAGGTGACGCCACATTCCTTAAGGTCACTTTCGTACGCATAGCTATACGCCACGCGCCCGTGCGCGACCGTCTTAATGCGACCCATGACAATGGACTTAAGGTGCAAGAACTCGACACGCATGCTCTGGTAGACCTCGAGCGCGACGCGCGCCGGATCGGCACCGTGCGCCACCAGACGCGAGGCGGCATGAAACGCGGCAGCGTCGGCGTTCTGATACTGAAAACGACCGGTATCGGTGACCAGGCCGCACAGCAGGCAGGTCGCGATGCTATCGCTTGCGGTAATGCCGCAATCGGCCAAAAAGCGGTCGATAATCATGGCGCAAGCAGCGGCATTGACACACCTAAGGCTGACCTCGGCAAACTCCTCGCGCGCCGGGTGATGGTCAAAGCACGCCACGTGGGCCGAACGACGCAACACCTCGGCGGAATTATTGAGGCGCTCGACGACCGGCACGTCCACCGAGATGAACAGCTCCGGGTTGCCGGTGTAGGCAGATGCCGGCACCAGCAGATCGGCGCCCTCCATAAAACGGTAGATGCGCGGAACGGGATCATCGTCTGCCAGCAGCAGGGCGATGTCCTTGTCGGGGAACACCTTCATAAGCGAGAGGCCCAGGCCCAACACGGAGCCCAGGGCATCGCCGTCGGGAGAGGTGTGACCCGAGATCGCAATGGAGGACGCACCCTCGATGAGCTCGAGGATGCGTCGTTTAATATCTGCAGACTCGCACGAGGCGAGGTCGGCGGAATTAGTCATCTAAAGCTGCCTCCTGGGCGGCATCCGCTATGGGGTAGCCGTCCTCGTCCTTTTCGATCGCAAGCGTGGCCGGAACGTTTTCCAGCGCACGCGTGATGCGCTCGGCCTCATCGGTCGAGCGATCGATGCGAAAATCGAGCTCGGGCGTGACGCGCCAATCGAGCGAGCGAGCCAACAGGCTGCGAATACGGCCCTTGGCGCTGGCAAGCGCCTCCATGACCTCATCGTAGCGGCTCGCATCGCACGACACGTACACGCGTGCGAACGAACGGTCCACCGCGACCTCGACCGCAGTCAGGGTGACCAGGTCGAGACGCGGATCGGAAACCTCAAAGAGCAGGATATAACCAAGCTTCTCGCGAAGCTGCTCGCCCAAACGGCGGGTTGCCTGCGTTTGCTTCATAGCGCTACCCCCTACTCGGTACGGGCAACCTGGTCGATGCGGTAACCCTCGATCTGATCGCCGGGCTTGATGTCCTGGAAGTTCTCCAGGCCAATGCCGCCCTCGGAACCGCTCTTGAGGCTCTTGGCCTCGTCCTTGTAGTGGCGCATCGAGGCAATCTTGCCGTTGAAGACCACAATGCCGTCACGCACCAGGCGCACGGAATCGGTCGCGGCGATCTCGCCCTCCTCGACGCGGACACCGGCGGCGATGCCGACTTTGGGCACCTTGAAGGTGTCCAGGACGGTCGCGGTACCCGTGGAGACCTCGACCTCGGTGGGCTTGAGCATGCCGATGCGGGCAGCGTCGAGCTCCTCGAGGCACTTGTAGATAACGTCGTAGCAACGAATCTCGACGCCCTCGCGCTCGGCTGCGGAGCGGGCCTTGCCGTCGGGACGCACGCCAAAGCCGATGATGATGGCGTTGGAGGCGTCGGCCAGGACGACGTCGGTCTCGTTGATGGCACCGACGGCGGAGTGGATCGTGTTGATGCGGACCTCGGACTGATCCATCTTGTCGAGCGAGTCCTGAAGGGCCTCGATGGAACCCTGGACGTCGGCCTTGATGATCAGGTTGAGCTCCTTGACCTCGGCATCGGCGATGGTCTCGAAGAGGTTCTCGAGCGTGACGTGCTTCACGCGGCTCTGCTCCTCGATACGGGCCTTGAGCGAACGCTCATCCGCCAGGGCGCGAGCCTCGCGCTCATCCTCGAACACGCGGAACTCGTCACCGGCGTTGGGCACGGACTGCAGGCCCAGGATCTCGACGGCGTCGGAGGGGCCGGCCTCGGTGACGGCATTGCCCTTAGGATCGAGCATGGCGCGGACGCGGCCGTAGGTAAGGCCGGCGACCAGCGTATCGCCCACGTGCAGGGTACCGCGTGTCACGAGAACCGTGGCAACCGAACCGCGGCCCTTGTCGAGCTTAGCCTCGAGGACGTTACCGGAGGCAAAGGTGTCGGGGTTGGCCTTGAGCTCGAGCACGTCGGCCTGGAGCAGCACGGTCTCGAGCAGGTCGTCGATACCGATCTTCTGCTTGGCCGAGATGTTGACGAACATGTTCTGTCCGCCCCACTCCTCGGGGATGATGCCGTACTCGGTGAGCTCCTGGCGCACGCGGTCGGGGTTGGCGCCCGGCTTATCGATCTTGTTGACGGCGACGACGATGGGTACGCCGGCGGCCTTGGCGTGATTGATCGACTCGATGGTCTGAGGCATGACGCCGTCGTCGGCAGCCACGATTAGGATGACGATGTCGGTCACCTTGGCGCCGCGGGCACGCATAGCCGTAAAGGTGGCGTGGCCCGGGGTATCGATGAAGGTGATCTTGCGGTCGTTGATCATGACCTGCGAAGCGCCGATGGCCTGAGTGATGCCGCCCGCCTCGCCGGCAGCGACACCGGTGTGGCGGATGGCGTCGAGCAGGCTCGTCTTGCCGTGGTCGACGTGACCCATGACGGTGACGACCGGGGCGCGGGGCTTAAGGTCGGCGGGATCGTCGTAGAACGAGAAGGTGTTCTCTTCCTCGGGGGTGATGATCTTGATCTGACGGCCCAGGTCGTCGGCAACGAGCTCGACGAGGTCGTCGGACATGGACTGCGTCATCGTAAGCGGCGTGCCCAGCAGGAACAGGCGCTTGATGATGTCGTTGGCCGGAACGTCGAGCGCCTCGGCGAGCTCCTGGACGGTAACGCCCTGGGAGACCTTGATGGCGTCGAGCTCCTCGGGGTTCACGCCCTGGGCCAGCGCCTCCTCAATCTTGCGCTCCTCCTGAGCCTTAGCAGCCTCGCGCTCGCGCTTCTCCTTGCGCTTCTTGCGGCGACCGGTGGACTCGCGAGAGGCCTCCTCGACGGCGGCGCGGGCCTCCTCGAGCACCTTCTCGCGGCTGTACTCTTCGGCCTCGCGAGCCATGCGGCTGTAATGGTCCTCATCGTTGCCGTGACCGCCCTTGCGCTTCTTGCCCTTGCCCTGCTTATCGGGGTTGGGGAAGTCCATGCCGGCAGCGACGTTGTTGCTAGCGTTGGTGCGATGGCTGTGCGGACGGCTCTCGGAGGCGTTGCGCTCGGAGTTGCTGTCGGAGGCGTTGCGATCGTTACGACGACCACCGCGACGGTCGTTGTTGCCGCCACGACGGTTGCCGCGCTCGGAGGCGCGCTCGGCCTTGGCCTTCGCCTCGGCGTCCTTCTTCTCCTTGAGCACGGTCTCCTGTGCGGCAATCTGGTCGAGCAGCGAACGGAAGCGCGAACCGGAGTCGGAAGCGGGGACGGCGCGGCGCTGGGCCTCGCGGGCAGCCTCCTCCTTCTCGCGGGCAAGGCGCTCCTGCTCGGCCTTCTTCTTGGCCTCGGCCTCGGCGCGGGCGGCCTCCTCGGCAGCCTGGGCGGCTGCGAACTGGCGGCGCTCCTCCTCGCGTGCCTTCTCGGCGGCGATGCGCTCGCGCTCGGCCTCGGCAGCGCGCGCTGCCTCCTCGGCGGCTGCTGCCTCCTCCTCGGCCTGCTTGGCGGCCTCGACTTCCTTGGCGCGGGCCTCGATCACCGAGGCGAGCTGCTTGCGGACCATGGCGACGTAGGCGTCCTCCAGCGCGGAGGAAGCGGACTTAGCGGGAATCTTCATTTCGGCGAGATGACCCATCAGTTCCTTGGAGGTCATGCCGAACTCTTTGGCCAGGGTGGACACACGGACTTTTGCCATATGACTTCACCTACCCTTTCTGGCACCTTGGGTGCCTAGAGACTGAACGAGCGTGGGAGATGCGCCGGGACCTGCCCGGCGCGACCGCGCGCTAGATCAGGTCCTCCGCATCATCGAAGGCGTCGGTGTCGTGGACACCGCAGAAACGGGAGCCGGGGCGGGCCTGGTTGCGGCACTGAATGCCGTCCTCGGACACGTACTCGCAGCGACGGACGTCGTCGTCCTCGTCACCGATCAGGTCGGCGGCGGGCTCCTCGTGAACGGGGACGTTCTTGAGGATGTCGGCGGCAAGGGTCTCGGACTTGATGTCGATGTGCCAGCCGGTCAGGCGAGCGGCGAGGCGGGCGTTCTGGCCCTCCTTGCCGATTGCGAGCGAAAGCTGGTCGTCGGGCACGATGACGCCGGCGTAGGCCTTCTCCTCGTCGATGAGGACGCGGGTGACCTTGGCGGGCGACAGGGCGTTGGCGACGTAGACGGCCGGATCGGCATCCCACAGGATGACGTCGACGCGCTCGCCGCGGAGCTCGCCCACGACGGCGCGAACGCGGCTGCCCTTGGGGCCGACGCAGGCGCCCACGGGATCCAGGCGGTCGTCGAGCGAGTGGACGGCGACCTTGGAGCGCTGGCCGGGCTCGCGGGCAATCGACTTAATCTGGACGGTGCCCTCATAGATCTCGGGCACCTCCTGCTCAAACAGACGACGCATGAGCTCGGGGTGGGTGCGGGAGATGACGATCGGCGGACGGCTGTGCTCGCCGCGAACCGGCTGCAGGTTGGAGTTGGGATCGCGGACGTCGATGATCACGGCCTTGATGTGCTGGTTGTGCAGATAGCGCTCGCCCATCGGACGCTCGTTGCGCTCGTTCTCGTAACGACGCTGGTCAAAATGCGGCAGCTCGGCCTCGACGCCATCGCGGATCTTGACGATCGTGAAGTCGGGCGTGGACTGCAGCACGGTACCGCTGATGAGGTCACCGATACGGCCGGAGAACTCCTCGTAGATCTGCTCGCGGGCGGAGTTGCGCACGATGGCGTTGATCTCGGCCTTGGCGTGCTGGGCGGCGATGCGGCTCGTGTTCTTGGGGGTGACGTCGATTTCCTCGAACTCGGTGAAGTTGCCCTCCTCGTCCATGGAATCGTCGATCGGCTCCAGACGGTAAACGTAGATCTTGCCGGTGGTGCGGTCGATGGTCACCTTGGCGCCCCACTCAAGATGCAAGATCTCGGCATAGCTCTTGGCGAGCGACTGCTCTAGGCGGTCGATCAGGTAGAGCTGGTCGATGTGCCTCTCCTGGCAAAGCTCCATCAGGGCGGACATCATGTCGGATGCTGCCATCTTACTTTCCTTCCTTCGCGGGCTTGAAGTCATAGGTGGGCTTCAACTTGCACTTTTTAACATCAGAGAAATCGAGGGTGACGGACTCGCCGTCCTCGAGCTCGAGGGTCACGTTCGTCTCGGTCGCGGCGGCAATCTTGCCGGAGTACTTGCGACGGCCCTCGGTGGCGGTGGAGGTGAGCTCGCAGTCCTCGCCCACAAAGCGGGCAAAGTCGCGCGGACGGCGCAGCGGACGCGCCATACCCGGGCTCGACACCTCGAGCGTATAGCTCGAAGAAATGGGGTCGAGCTCCTCGATCACGTCGCCGACCCACTTGGTATTGGCCGTGACGTCGTTGAGCGACAGGCTCTGACCCTCGGCACCCTCGATACGCACACGCACGCAGGGGGCCTTGGTGGCGCCCACGAGCTCAACGTCGACAATATCGACATCGTGCTGGGGAGCGACGGCCTCGAGCGCGTCGATGATCGCCTGCTCGGTCTTGGTCTTGACCATTGCGGCACCTCCATCCATACAAAAAAGAAGCGGGGCCGAAACCCCACTTCTTACAATTACAACTTCATTTGCAAGTAAACTATACCAATACCTGCGAAAACGTGCAAGCGCCAAAGAAATTCGCAGGTCAGCGCGCCCACAGCTTCTCCACAAGAATAGGACAATTAGGCGAGGACTCCTGTGCGGCACTCCCCAAAAGCCCCAAAACGGGCCATGCGTCCCAGCACGCCGACCGAATCGGGCCCTATGGGCATTCCATCCCTGGGCGCACATCGGCCAGACTAGAGCTGAGAGGCTTTCTGTAGCGAGAAAGCCTACCGCACGCATTGACCGCACAACCTTCCAGTATCTCTACGGCAAGGAGGATCCATGGAGCGCCTAGGCACCCTCTGCGCGACCGCGCTCGTCGTCGCTGCCTGCTCGTTAGCTCTGGCGGGCTGCAGCAACGTCGATGGTAAAACCGGACCATGCGAGCCGGATCTCGGCGGCACCAAAGCCATCGAGAAAACGACGCCTTCGGAGCGTTTCGACAAAATAGACGAAGATATAGTCGACCCCCAGGGCTTAGGTCCCGACCCTCAAGAACAGTTCCCCATCGACCTTGAGGCAGACGAGAACGTCCATGTTGCCTGCGTGGGCAAGGACACGGATGGCTACGGCGACGCCGTGTTGGTCTTTGCGGTGACAAACAACACCGATGCCGACATGATGTTTGGCGATGTCGATGCTTATGCCTACGTCAACGGTGCCGTCCGCGACGTGCGCATGCGCCAGCCCGTCGCCGCAGGCGAAGAAACGACCGCGATGCTCACCTTTGTAGGCACCTTCGATGATCCGGACTTTGACGTGAACAACGACCTCAACGACATCTACCTCAACATCTGGATGTTTGAGGAGCAAACGGGCAACGTCTACTTTAGGGACCTGGTGCACATTCCGTAGAGGGCGGCGCTAGGCGCCAGCCAAGCAGGGCATATAACGCAAAACGAGGGACGACCCAACCGGATCGCCCCTCGTCTTTTATGCGTCAGTTATGCTCGCAGTGCTTACTTAACCACCAGGTTGACGAGCTTGCCGGGCACGCAGATGGCCTTGACGACCGTC
Source organism: Collinsella sp. (assembly GCA_036302225.1). GTDB lineage: Bacteria > Actinomycetota > Coriobacteriia > Coriobacteriales > Coriobacteriaceae > Collinsella. The sequence goes on along the minus strand of JAXJCX010000015.1, from coordinate 3,452 downwards.
TTGCCCTCAAGCCACTTGGCAACGGCCTCCTCGGCGGCAGCTTGCATCTCCTCGTTGGAGGCATCGCGGGCCACGTCAATGCGGCCACGGACCTTGCCGAGTACCTGGACGACGATCTGCACCGTGTCCTCGATGGACTCGGCCAGGTCGAACTCGGGCCAGGCAGCAGTGTAGGCGTTGCCCTCGCAGCCGAGTGCTTCGTGCCACAGCTCGTCGGCCCAGAACGGGCAGATGGGGGCAAGGACGCTCACGATATCCTTGGCCACGCCGTAGCACAGAGCCTTGTCGCGGTCAGCGCTCTCAGTGGCGTTGAGGTAGGCGCTCGCCGCGTTGACGAGCTCCATGACGGCCGAGATGGCGGTATTGAACTGGCCGCGGTCGAAGTCCTCGGTGCACTTGGCGATGGTACGGTGACGCTCGCGATAGAGCTTCATCGCGACCTCGTCGAGCGCGGACTTGTCAAAGGCCACGCTGGCGTCGCCGGACTGGACGAGCTGCCAAACGATACGCCAGGCGCGCTTGATGAAGCGGTTGGCGCCCTCAACGGCCTTGGGATCCCAGTCGAAGTCCTTCTCGGGCGGGGCGATAAACAGGATCGCCAGACGCATGGTGTCGGCACCGTAGGGCTCGATGACCGAGCTCGGGGGCACGACGTTGCCCTTGGACTTGGACATGGTGTCGCCGTTCTCGTCCTTAACCATGCCCTGGCACAGCAGGTTGGTGAAGGGCTCGTCCACGCTCAGCAGGCCCAGGTCACGCAGCGCCTTGGTAAAGAAGCGGCTGTAGAGCAGGTGCAGAATGGCGTGCTCGATGCCACCGATGTAGTTATCGACGGGCATCCAACGGTCTGCCGCCTCGCGGGAGAAGGGCAGCTCGGTGTTGTGCGGGTCGGTGTAACGCAGGTAATACCAGCTGGAGCAGGTGAACGTGTCCATGGTATCGGTCTCGCGCTTGGCCGGGCGGCCGCAGACCGGACAGGTGGTCTCGTAGAAGTCCTTGCACTCGGCGAGGGTCTCGCCAGCGCCCAGGTCCAGGTTCTCCGGCAGCGTCACCGGCAGCTGATCCTCGGGCACGGGCACAATGCCGCAGTGCTCGCAGTGGATGGCCGGGATGGGGTTGCCCCAATAGCGCTGGCGGCTGATGAGCCAGTCGCGCAAGCGGAACTCGACCTTGCGACGGCCGCAGCCCATGGCCTCGAGGTCGGCCACGATGGCAGCCTCGCCCTCGGAGTGCTTGCCGCCGCGCATGCCGGTGTACTTGCCGGACTGAACGAGCGTGCCCTCGGCAGCGTGGGCGCAATCCCAGTCGACGGTCTCGGCATGGAAGGTATCGATGGTCTCGCCACTGGCCTCGACGGCAGCGCGATCGTCATCGTCCAGGATGATCGGAACGATCGGCAGGTCGTACTTGCGGGCAAACTCAAAGTCGCGCTGGTCGCCGCAGGGAACGGCCATGACGGCACCGGTGCCGTAGTCGGCAACGACATAATCGGCAACCCAAACGGGGACCTTCTCGCCGTTGACGGGGTTCACCACGTAGCGGCCGGTAAAGGCACCGTGCTTCTCGAGGGTGCCCTGGGCACGCTCGACGGCAGAGATATGCTTGGAGTCCTCGACGATCTTGGTGACGGCCTCCTCGTACTCCGTGCCCTCGACGAGCTCGTGCAGACGAGCGTACTCGGGAGCCAGGACAAAGAAGGAAACGCCAAAGAGGGTGTCGGCACGCGTGGTGAAGACGGTGATCTTGCCCTCGTCGCCCTCGATGGGCTCGCCATCCTGGTCGCACAGGGTAAAGTCGACCTCGGCGCCCTCGGAGCGGCCGATCCAGTTGGCCTGCATCTGCTTGACGCGCTCGGGCCAGCCGGGGAGCTTCTCCAGGTCGTCGAGCAGCTCCTGGGAGTACTCGGTGATCTTGAAGTACCACTGCTCAAGGTCGCGCTTCTCGGGCTCGGTGCCGCAGCGCCAGCACTTGCCCTCGGTGACCTGCTCGTTGGCCAGAACGGTCTTGCAGGTGGGGCACCAGTTGACCGGGTTCTTCTTGCGGTAGACCAGGCCCTTTTCCCACAGCTTCTCAAAGATCCACTGACCCCAGCGGTAGTAGTCGGGGCTGCAGGTCTTGACCATGCGATCCAGATCGTAGGAGAAGCCCATGCGCTTCATCGTGGCGAGCGCCTGGTCCATATTCTTATACGTCCAGGCGGCAGCCTGCGTGTTGTGCTTGATGGCGGCGTTCTCGGCAGGCAGGCCAAAGGCGTCAAAGCCGATGGGGTGCAGCACGTCGTAGCCGCGCATGCGGGCCTGACGGGCCATGGCATCGCCGATGGTATAGTTGCGAGCGTGGCCCATGTGCAGGTCGCCCGACGGATACGGGAACATCTCGAGCACGTACTTCTTGGGCTTACTGTCGTCGGTGTCGACGGCAAAGAGGTTGGAGTCCTCCCAAGCCTTCATCCACTTGGACTCAATGGCCTGCGCGTCGTAGGCAGGGATCTCGTCCTTATGATCTGTGCAATCGCACATATCAGCTCCTTTAATCTTAGCTGGGGTCGGTCGGCTTGGCTTTGTTCGCTACTGCGAACAGTCCTGCGCAAGACGAAGAGCACATTTAGTGCTCTTCTTTGCGTGCGGAACTTGTAGCGAACAAAGCTAAGCCGCCCGACCCTAAGGTTGACTCGACTGATAATAGCAAATACAACAAGCGAGATGCCTGCGACTTGCAGGCATCTCGCTTTATCTAAATAACGTGGTTGATGCTCAACCTTTGATATGCAGCTCTTACCTTATCGATAGGAAACGCTCTGCTGGGAGTCCTTGACGACAACGTCGTGGGCGCCGCCTTCGACGATCGAGGTCGAGCTCACCAGGGTCAGGCGTGCCTTTTCCTGGAGCTCGGGGATCGAGAGGGCACCACAGTTGCACATCGTGGACTTGACCTTGTAGAGCGTGCCGCCCACGCCGTCCTTGAGGGAGCCGGCATAGGGAACGTAGGAGTCGACGCCCTCGACGAAGCTGAGCTTCGCGGCACCACCCAGGTCGTAGCGCTGCCAGTTGCGGGCACGCGCAGAACCCTCGCCCCAGTATTCCTTCATGTACTGACCGTTCACATTGACGCGCTCGGTCGGGCTCTCGTCGAAGCGGGCGAAGTAGCGGCCTAGCATCATAAAGTCGGCACCCATGGCAAGGGCGAGCGTCATGTGGTAGTCGTAGACGATGCCACCGTCGGAGCACACGGGCACGTAGACACCGGTCTCCTCGTAGTACTCGTCACGGGCGCGGCAGACGTCGATCAGCGCGGTGGCCTGGCCACGGCCGATGCCCTTGGTCTCACGGGTGATGCAGATGGAACCGCCGCCGATACCGACCTTGATGAAGTCGGCACCGCAGTCGGCCAAGAAGCGGAAGCCCTCGGCGTCGACGACGTTGCCGGCACCGACCTTGACGTCCTCGCCATAG
>JAXJCX010000014.1:0-1668 GCA_036302225.1 Collinsella sp. | reverse complement strand
TTCCCACCTTCGCAGAGACCTCGGCAAACTTGTCGAGGAAGCTCTTTCCGTTGTCACTGGCCATGATTGCTCCTAACTTTCAAATCCGGCCTTTTCCTATGCGCACGGTGGTCTGTCGCCCTCTGCCACCAGATGTGCCATGTGTTGCGCGCAGCGGCGCGCGGTCTGGGCGTTCGCCCGTTCGCTAATCAACCACGTGAGTCGTGGCGACCTGCTTGAGCCAAGCTGCCGACTTCTTAAGGCGGCGCTTGTAGCCGTCCATAAGGTCGACCTCGACAAAACCGTAACGGTTCTTAAAGGCATTCGCCCAAGACCAGTTATCGATGACGGCCCAATAATGGTATCCACGGCACTTGGCGCCCTCGGCAATTGCCTTGGCAACCCACTCCAGGTGCTGGCGTACAAAGTCGACGCGGTAGTCATCCTGGATGGTTCCTTCGGCGTCTCGGTTCTTGTATTCGTCCATGATGCCGATGCCGTTCTCGGAAACGAACCACTCAAGATCGGGGTAGTTCTTAGCGCAGTCCATGCCAAAGTCGTAGAGGCCCTGCGGGTAGATCTCCCAGCCGCGGCTCTCGTTCATAACGGCGTCGGGCCACACGTACTCGTCGGCAAAGTGCGGCAGACCGTACTGGTCGATCTTGCTCGCCGGCGCCTGAACGCGCGTGGGGTGGTAGTAGTTGCAACCGAGCCAGTCGACAACACCCTGCTTAAGAATCTCTTGGTCGCCGGCACGGAACGGAAGCTTAACGCCGCCCTCGGCCAGGCTGTCGAGCACGTCGGCGGGAAGCTCGCCCTTGGTAATGAGGTCGAGCCACCAGCGGTTGTTGATGCCGCTGGTCATACGCACGGCCTCGAGGTCCGCCTCGCTGGGGTTCTCCTTGGTGTAGACCGGGGTAAAGCAGTTGATCATGCCGATCTTGGCATCGCTGCGAACGGCGCCCTCGTCATAGGCGCGACGGTAGTTGGCCACGGCCAGCGCATGTGCCAGCGAGATGTGATACTGCACGGTGCGAGCGCGGCTAAAGTCGTGGAGCTGCGGGAACCACACGCCCTCCTGATAGCGCTGCTCGGGCTCGACGATGGGCTCGTTAAAGGTGAACCAGTACTTGATCTCCTGGCCAAACTCGTGGAAGGCGACGTCGGCGTAATGTGCGTAAGCCTCGACAACCTCACGGCTCTCCCAGCCGCCACGGTTAAAAAGGTAGGTGGGCATGTCAAAGTGGTACAAGTTGACAAACGGCTCCAGGCCGGCTTCGCGAGAGGCGCGGAACAACTCGTGATACCACGCGGCGCCTTCCTCGTTGAGGTTGCCGTCGGCATCGAGCAGACGGCTCCACTGGATGGAAGTGCGATAGGTATCCAGGCCCAAGTCCTTCAAAATGCGAAGGTCTTCCTGGTACTTGGCCATAAAGTCATTGCCGGCGTAAGAGCCAACGCAGTTGTAGAACGAGCCCAGATCCTGGATGGACCAGGTGTCCCACAGGTTCTCGAGCTTGCCGCCCTGGTTCCACTGACCCTCAGTCTGCGGGCCGGACATAGCAGCGCCAAAGAAGAAGTCGTTGGGCAGCTGATACTGTGCCATCAAAGTCCTCGCTTTCGTGTTCTAGAGCTTCCGGTTGGAGACGGGTTTGCTTTGGCAGGTTATCCGGCGCGGGCGCGCACCGG
>JAXJCX010000013.1:0-8175 GCA_036302225.1 Collinsella sp. | reverse complement strand
GGGAATCTCGTTAAAGGTAAACCAGTGCTTGACCTCGGTGAACTCGGCAAAGCAGAACTTGGCGTACTCGACAAAGGCGTCGATCGTCGTGCGCGTCAGGAAGCCCTCGCCGCCGTTCTGGTAAAAGGCCTCGGGCGTATCAAAGTGATCGAGCGTGACATAGGGGATAACGCCGGCTTTGTTGCAGGTGGCAAAGAGCTCGTGATAGAAGGCAACACCCTCGGGGTTAATCTCACCAGTGCCGCTGGGGAAGATACGGCTCCAAGCGATGGAGACACGAATGCCGTTGATGCCGAAGCGCTGGCACAGGTCGATATCGACCGGGTACTTGTTGTAGAAATCGCTTGCGGGGTCGGGGGAGAAACGGCCCTGAGCAGCCAGGAAATCGTCCCAGGGCACTTTGCCCTTGCCGTGTGTACGGGTCTCGCCCTCAACCTGGTAAGCAGCGGTGGCGCCGCCAAACACAAAGCCGTCGGGGAACTGCATGGGGTTGGTCATGAGTCATCCTTTCTGTGGGATACGAATAGGGAGAGGTGCCCGAACCGGGAATCCGGGCACCAACAGAGGGAGGAACTAGTCGAGGTTCTCGCGGAGCCACTTGATGGCGCCAGCGGGGTCGCGAGTAAGGTCGATATATTCCTTACCGCGGGGAGCGAGCAGCTTAATGCCCAGGCGATCGGTGTCGGCCTTCATGTCGTTGTAGTAGCTACGAACCTGCGGGGCGAGCACGATGACGTCGTACTGATCCATGATGGCAGTGTGCTGACCATAGGCGCCTGCGGAGGAAGCGATGTTCTCTCCGGTCTGCGCAGCACCTTCCTTGATGGCGTTGGCAAGCATGGCAGAGGTGCCGGCGCCGGCGCACAGGACGAGGACCTTCAGACCGTCGACATCCTTCTTAGCGGATGCGTCGGAGGCGGGCTCGGGCTGATCGGCGACAGGCTTGCTGTCGGCGGCAGCGGCGGTCGGCTCGACGGCAGCGGCGGTCTGCTCGATGGCGGGCGCAGAGGTGCTGGCGGCGATGGTGGCAGCACCATCGGACTCGAGACCCAGCTCGGCGGCGCGCTCGGCCTCCTGGTCGCAGAGCAGCTTATCGTATGCCTTCAAGAACGGCAGGTAAATGATGGCGTCCAGCAAGATGATGATTGCGACAAACACCAGGGCGATAAGCTGGAAGTTCGTGGTGATGAAGATACCGATGGGGGCAGGGGTAGCCCAAGGCACCACGAAGGAGAAGCCGTTCATGCCCACATTGTCGATAAAGAACTTGGCAACGCTTACGTTGACGCAGCCGGCGGCAACAAAGGGGATGAGCATGTAGGGGTTAAGGATCATCGGCGCGCCAAAGAGCAGCGGCTCGTTGACGGCGAAGGCAACAGGAACGATCGAGGCCTTACCGACGGCTTTGAGCTGCTTGGACTTCATAAAGAGAATCAGCAGAAGCGGCACGATGAACGTGGCGCCGGTGCCGCCGAACTCACCCACGAGCGACATGTTAAAGGTGAGGGAGTGGGCGGGGTGGCCGCCGGCCAGCAGAACCTGCAGGTTCTCGGCCTGGTTGGCAAGACGGATGGGGTCGATGCCCGGCTGGACAATCGAAGGACCATGGACACCGATGAACCAGAAGAACGCGGTGGCTGCCTGGATAAGGATAAGGCCAGGATAGGTTTCTGCCGCAGTGAAGAGCGGGGAGAGCAGCTTGATGAGCAGCTCGGAGAACGGAACGCCCATGAGGTTGCGCACGACAACATCGATGATGCCGCAGATGATGACAGCGCCGCCAAAGGGGATGATGTCGCGGAAGTTCTGAGCGATGGCGCCCGGAACCTCCTTGGGCAGCTTAATGGTCAGATCGCGCGAGACGCAGAACTTATAGACCCACACGGTAATGAACGCGGCGATATAGGCCGAGAACAGACCGCGCGTACCCATGCTGGTGCAATCGAAGACAGAAAGCTCGGAGCCGTTGAACTTGGTGGTGAACTGCGTAACAGCGAGCAGCAGCATGCTGCACTGGGCGGCAACCATGGTGGAGCCGTCGTTGAGCACCTTGCCGGCGGGCATGCGACGGTTCATGGAAGCCGTGAAGTTCTTGGCGGTGGTGCCGGCAACCATGATGCCCATGACGCCCATGGTGAAGTTGTACAGCTTGTTGCACCAGTCGATGAGCGGCTGGGGCAGCGTGATGCCGACTACGCCGGGAAGGGTGGCGATCAGCAGAAAGATCGAAGAGGTAAGGACGATGGGCATGCACCCAAGGAATCCGTCTTTGATGGCCTGGAGGTAGATGTTCCTCGAGATCTTCTCGAAGAACGGTTGATGCTTCTCGAGCATCTTTACGATGGCGTCCATAGAGCTCCTTTGCTACTTGATGCGCGATGCATGTGGATGGAACTGGTCGTCGATGGATGGTCAGGACTGCCCGGAAACCTTCCTGCTCAAGGAAGGCATTGCGAAATGACAACGTTGTCATTTCGTTAATGACAACGTAAGACATTTTTCGAAGAGCAACAAGGATTTACAGGTGAACGGTCGATATCGTCCGATAAACGGCTGATTTATCAGTCAGGCAGGTAGTGTATGCTAGAACACAAAAAAACAAGCGATGCAAAACCGACTGGAGAAGTAGTGGCAACGATGGACAAGAAAAATGTCTCAATGAACGATGTGGCGATTGCTGCGGGTGTTTCTCTCAAGACGGTTTCGCGTGTGATCAACGAGCCCGATAGCGTGCGAGAGTCGACACGCGATAGGGTCCATGCGGCCATGGAGGCGCTTGGGTTCCGGGCGAACTTTGCCGCGCGTTCACTCAAGTTGGGTCGTTACGGGTGCATCGGCGTGGTGCTGTTCCACTTGTCGGGCGGTGCCGTGGACATGATTGACGGTATTGCCGATGCCGCCGAAGAGCGAGGCTTTGCGCTCACGATGATTAAGAAGTGCGGAGGTGAGAAGATGACTCTTGCCGATGCGGCGCGTAGGATGTCGCAGCTGCCTGTTGATGGCATGATCTTCAACCTGCGTCAGATGGTCGATGACTTTGATAGCTTTGAGGCGCCGAAAGACCTCAAGACGGTGATTATCACACCGATGGAGCATCCTACCTGCTCCACCGTCAGTGACGATCAAGAGGGCGGCGCTCGTATGGCGTGCGAGTACTTCTTGAATCGCGGGCACAAGAACGTGTACTTCGTCTCTGGTAAGAAAGAGTCGCTGTCGAGCCAGTGCCGTATGAAAGGTTGGCGTGCGGCACTCGAGACGCGTGGCATTGAGCCGCCCGAGCCTCTGCAAGGCGATTGGAATGCGGATAGTGGCTATGCTGCGGGCCTTGTGCTTGCCGATAAACCCGATTGCACGGCGGTCCTCGCGGCTAACGACTGCATGGCAAACGGCGTGATGATGGCTCTACGTGACAAAGGGCTCAGTGTGCCCGACGACGTGTCCGTGATCGGCTTCGACGATGAGCTCTACAAGACGATTCCCAACTCGATTCTGACGTCGGTGAAGTTTCGCCACCGCGAGCTGGGCATCCGTGCGCTTAACGAGGTCGTCGCAGGTCTGGAAGCCCCGAGCTCCAGAAGCCGTACGCTCGTCTCGGGTGTGTTGGTCGAGCGCGCGAGCGTGCGGGATTTGCGGGCGTAGACGTGCTCGGCTCGTTCATCTCAACCTGTAACAGGTAGGGCCGAAAATCTCAGCTAGATGTTACAGATTGAGATATCTCTGCTCGGGCGTTCTGTTTGTCTCGATCTGTAACAGCTTGGAGCGAAAAACTCAGCTAGATGTTACAGATTGAGACAAACGTGCGGTACGGTCTGCCCAAAAAAGGCCGGGGGCGGCGCGTCGTGTGACGTGCCGCCCCCGGCTGAGAAATGGGGACAGGTTATGTGAGCGGGGCAATTCCGCTGGTCGCAAGCCGCTAGTCCAGACGACGGGTCTGCGCCACGTGCTTGTACCAGTAGGCGCTTGCCTTGGGCGTGCGCTTCTGGGTTTCAAAGTCAACGTAAAAGAAGCCGTAACGCTTGTTGTAGCCATTGGTCCAGGAGAACTGATCCTGCAGGCTCCACAGGAAGTAGCCGCCCACGTTGACGCCCACCTCCATGGCCTTGAGCAGCCAACGCAGGTGCTGCTCGATGTAGTCGATGCGCGGCTGGTCGTCCACAAAACCGTTCTTGTAGGGGTCCTTGTAGCCCATGCCGTTCTCGGTGATGAAGATCTGCTTGTAGTTGGGGTAGCGCTGCTTAATGTAGACGAGCAGATCGAACAGACCCTCGGGATAGATGATCCAGTCCCAGTCGGTGGTGGGGATGCCGGGCTTGTTCACATGCTCGCCAATGCCCTTGACGCGCCAGCGACCGGTACCCTTCTCGCCCGTACCGTTGTGGTGCAGGTCGTTCTCGCCATCGTAAGCCTTCAAAAAACGGCACTGATAGTTGTTAACGCCCAGGTAGTCGTTGTAGAGCGCTGCCTCGCGCATAATCTCGAGGTCCTCGTCCAAGATCTCGATGGTGCCGCCCGAGACGGCAGCCAGGCGGTTGGCGCACTCGAGGGTGTCGGGGGCATACTCGCCGCGGAACGTCGCGTCGAGCAAAAACTGGTTTTGCAGCACGTGCTCGTTGTTGGCGGCTTTGATGTCGGCGGGGTCGTTCTCGTTGAGCGGGTACTTAAACTCCAGCGACTGGATGACGCCGATTTTGCCCTTAAAGCCGCCGTTGTGGAAGGCCAGCACGGCCTTGGCGTGGGCGAGCATCATGTTGTGCTCGCACTGGAAGGCCTCGGCCAGATGCGCCTTGACGCCACCGGGGAAGGTGCCCTCGATGTAGGTGTTGGAGGCGTCGGCCCAGATCTCGTTAAAGGTGAACCAGTAGGTCACCTGGTCGGCGTACTCCTTAAAGCAGAAGGTGGCAAAGTCCACAAAGGCGTCGATGGTCTCGCGGTTGAGGAAGTCGCCCTTCTCAAAGAGGGGAAGCGGCGTGTCAAAGTGATGCAGCGTGACGAACGGCTCAACGTGGTGCTTGTGGCACTCGGCGAAGAGATCGTGGTAGAACTGGACGCCCTCGGGGTTGATTTCGCCGGTGCCGTTGGGGAAGATGCGGCTCCAGGCGATGGAGAGGCGAATGCCGTTGATGCCGAACTCCTCGCACAGCTCCAGGTCGACGGGGTACTGGTTGTAGAAGTCCGAAGCGGGATCGGGGGAGAAGCGCCCCTGGGCCTCCAGAAAGTCGTCCCAGGCAACCTTGCCCTTACCGTGAGTGCGGGTCTCGCCCTCTACCTGGTAGGCAGCGGTGGCGCCGCCAAAGACAAAGTCCTCGGGAAACTGCGCGGGCGGGTTGGTGACGCTAGCAGGATTAACGGACATGATGATCCAATCGTCTAAATCGAAGGGCCAGCCGGTCTTGGATGGTCGGCTGGCCCTGGGCGTTACTTACTTCGAAAGTTGCTCACTCACGAAGGCGAGAGACTTGTCGCCGTTCTGGGAGAGCTCGATGTACTGCTTGCCACGGCAGGCGACGCACTTGTTGCCCACGCGCTCACAGTCCTTCTGCAGGTCGGCCAGGTAGCTTGCGGCCTGCGGGGCCAGGACGACCAGGTCAAAGTCGGGGAGCATGTCCACGTGGTTGCCATAGGCCTCGGCAGCGGTCTCGAGGTTAATGCCGCGCTCCTTGGCGGCCTTGGCCAGCGCGTTGGCGAGCAGGCCCGAGGTTCCGCCGCCCTGGCAGAGCACGAGCACGCGCTTGCCGTTGAGGTCGCTGGCGGTCGTTGTCTCGGCAGCGGGTGCTGCGGAAGCGGCGGGGGAGTCGGCCTTCACGGCCTCGGCAGCAGCGCCGGCGGCAACGCTCTTGGCGTCAGCCTTGCCCTGGAAGGCATCGTTGAGCTTGGCGGCCTTCTCGGCGTTCTTGGCGGCGAGCTCCTCCTGGGAGATCTCGGCCTCCTCGGCGCACTTCTGGGCGTCATAGGCACGGAAGAACGGGTAGTACAGAACGAAGTCGACGACCAGGATAAGGGCGAGCATCACAAAAGCGAGCGGCTGGAAGCCCAGGCCCATGATGGTGCCGATGGGGCCGGGGACGGTCCAAGGCAGGGTGTACATAAAGCCGTTCATGCCCAAGAAGTCGATAAAGATCTTGAGGATCCAGATGTTGGCGATCGGGGCAAAGACAAACGGGACAAAGAAGACGGGGTTGAGCACGATGGGCGCGGCGAACAGCAGCGGCTCGTTGACGGCAAAGCAGACGGGGACGATGGCGGCCTTACCGACGGCGCGCATCTCCTGAGACTTGGCCAGGAAGCAGAACATAAAGACCAGGACGAGCGTGGCGCCGGTGCCGCCCATGCAGACGACGAAGTACTGGGCACCCTGGGTCAGGACAGCGGAAGCGTGCTGGCCGGCCTGGAACGCAGCCAGGTTGTCGGTCATGTTGGCAACGAGGGCGGCGGCGATGGCGGGCTCGACGATCGAGGGGCCGTGGACGCCCACGAACCAGAAGAGGCTCATAGCGCCGTAGATCACAGCGAGGCCGATGTAGCCATCAGCAGCGGTGAACAGGGGCTGGAACACCTGGATGACGCCCTGGGCAAAGCAGAAGCCAAAAGCAGCGCGGAAGGCGATGTCAAAGACCCAAAAGACGGTGATGCAGACGGAGAAGGGGATGATGTCCTTAAAGGTCTGCGAGATGTTGGGCGGAACCTGCTCGGGCATCTTGACGGTGATGTTGCGCTTAATGAAGAACTTGTAGATGATGCCGGTCACAAACGCAGCGATAAAGGCGGTCAGCAGGCCTTTGGAACCAAGGTAGGTGGTGTTGAAGCCGCTGGCAGCGTCCGTGGCGATCGTGTCGCTCGAAAGGAGCAAGAAGCCGATGATGGCCGCGCACATGCACGAGATGAAGTTGATCTGGTTGTTCTTGGGCAGATCGCGGTTCTGAGCGTCGGCGAAGTGCTTGGCCGTGGTGGCGGCACAGGCGATGGCCAGGATGCCCATGGAGTAGTTGTAGCACTTCCATAGGGCGTTGTTGATGTCATCGGGCCAGTAGAAACCCCAGATATTGGGAACCGAGGCTACCAGGCAGAAGATGGACGAGAAGATGATGATGGGGATGACGGAGATAAAACCGTCGCGGATCGCCTTGAGGTACTTGTTGCGGGCGATCGCGTTGAAAAAGGGCTGCCCCTTTTCGATGATGGCGATGAGTTGCTCCATGCAAAGCTCCTAAGAGTCGGTGGGTTGGCAACGATGGTAGCTTTTGACGTTTGGTTGCCAAAATGTTGACGTTGCCATTTTGCGACACAAAATAAGACGCGAACCGATGGCCCCTGTGCCTGTGGACCGTCGATTCCTTGCGCGTAAACGTTTGAGCCGCCCGGTGGCTCTGTGTTTGCACAATGGCAACGTTAACATTTGGTCGACAAAAGCTGTTCGGGGAAGCAAAAATGTCGGTGAACGGTAGGTTTTGGGTGGTGAGCGTATGGTGGGGGAGGCGTTGGATATACTTGAAGGCGTTAAAAATGACTGCGTAGGGTGTCACCAATGGCATCGTTGACATAGAAAGATCGACCTATGGCCGCTGTTAAAAAATCGGTATCCGTTAAGGATGTGGCGCGTCTCGCGGGCGTCTCGGAACAGACGGTCTCGCGCACCGTTCACGATTCGCCCAGCGTGCGCCCCGAGACCAAGGAGCGCGTGCGTGCCGCCATGCGCGAGCTGGGGTATCGCCCCAATTTTGCCGGTCGATCGCTGCGTCGCGGTAAGTTTAAGACCGTCGGCGTCGCCATGTTCAACATTACCGGCACCGGCAACCTCGACCGTATGGAGGGCTTTGCCGCCGCCGCCGATAAGCACGGATATGCCATCACTCTCACTAAAGTAGACGGGCATCCGTATACCCTCGAGGGCGCATCGTCGCGCATGAGCGCACTGCCGGTGGACGGCATGGTTGTGATTATGAACCGCATGCCGGCGGACTTTGGCACCTTTGAGCCGCTGCCCGGTATGCAGACGGTGCTCGTTACCATGCTGGGGCACCCGCTCTGTTCAACGGTCGATAACGACCAGTTCGATTGCTCGCGCCAAGTGGTCGAGTACTTGCTGGGGCAGGGGCACAAGACCGTGCACTTTATCTCGTGTCCCGAGCGCTCGCTTTCGGGCATGCGGCGCGAGGAAGGCTGGCGCGAGACATTGCG
>JAXJCX010000012.1:0-2010 GCA_036302225.1 Collinsella sp. | reverse complement strand
CCCGGCATGCTCGGCATGATCGCCTTCTGGCTGTACTACTGGCTGCTGTCCAAGAAGATCAACCCCATGGTGCTGATCGTGGCCACCATGGTCGTGGGCATCATCGGCGCGTTCTTCGGCGTGCTGGCGTAAGGGCCCGGCCTATTATCTGCCCCCAAGGGAAACGGCGACCCATTGCGGTCGCCGTTTTTTATTACCGAAAGCTAGCTGGAGGTGCTTCGTGATTCGATCTGACAATCCACCCGATAATGGCGTGAGCGGGGCGATGTATCTATTTGGGACGGCGCTCTTGTGGAGTTTTATCGGCATCCTCGTTCGCGCCAATTCGCAGTCAGCTCTTTTGATCGGTGCCGTTACGGCAATATTTATGGCGCTCTTTATCCTGCTCGTCGGCAGGCCCGTCCTCCGCGTCAGCCGTCTTATTGTCCTTGTGGCAGTCTGCAACTTCGTGACGGGCACCGCGTTTAACTTTGCCAACCAGCTCACGACGGTCGGCAACGCGATCGTTCTGCAGTACACCTCGATGATTTTCGTTATCGTGTATCAATCGCTCGCAACTCGCACGTTGCCCTCGCCTGCGAAGATTGCCTCCGTGGTGGTTGCTTTTACGGGTATGGGACTTTTCTTTTTAGGTGATTTGAGTGCCGAGGGCATGCTCGGAAATCTGCTTGCCGTCATTTCGGGCGCCACCTTTGGGCTGTGTTTCTTTTTAAACTCTCGCCCCGATGCGTCGCCCATGGTGTCCTCGCTCATCTCCTGCGGCATCTCGATACTGCCGATCGTCTATTTTGCCGGCGACCTAGGCTCCGTGAAACCCTTTGAGTGGGGGCTTATGCTGGTGCATGGCCTTTTTTGCAGCGGCCTTGCGAGTGTGCTGTATGCCAAGGGGATTGCGCGCACCAACGCGTTTGCGGCCAACTTGGTTTGCATGAGTGAGGTCGTGCTCGCTCCCTGCTGGTCGGCGCTCCTCTTTGGCGAGGTCTTTAGCTGGAACGAGTTCTTGGGCGCGGCGATGATCGTTTTGGTGATTGTGGCCAACTTGGCATCCGATGCTTTTGGCGACGGCTTTCTGGTGGCGCTTGTCCGCCATCGAAACAAAGAGCGTGCCTAATGGGATGCGCCTGCCGTTTACGGTAAAAAACACCCCGCTGAGCGACTGGTATTAAATAAGACGAACCTGCATACCTATAATTGGTATCAAATCATTTGTGCCTGGTATGGGTGTTAGCAGCACGCCAGGTGCGGTTCGGACCGTGTGGTCAAACTCCCGGATTGATATCAATAACGCGCGCGACGGGAGTGACGACGGTTCGAGATTCCTTATTGGGAGGAACTATGCTTGTCCAAGCAATCCTCGTCGGCTTAGTCGGAGCTTTTGGATGTCTCGACTACCAGCTCGGCACCCTCTACGCGTTCCGCCCCATCGTCCTGTGCCCGCTCGTGGGCCTGGTGCTGGGGGACCTGCAGACTGGCCTTGCCGTTGGCGCCAGCCTGGAGTTGCTGTTCATGGGCTCGATCTCCATCGGCGCCTACGTGCCGCCTAACGAAACCGTCGGCGGCGTGCTCGCCTGCGCGTTTGCCATTCAGCTCGGTCAGGGTACCGAGACGGCCATCGCGCTCGCCATGCCCATCGCCGTCCTTGCACTGACGATCGGCAACATTACCAATGCCTTGTTCCCTGTGTTTGTCGATATGGCAGACAAGTTCGCCCTCAAGGGAAACCTCAAAGGCATCTACGCCGTTCATTGGGGAATTGGAATCTGGGGCTGCGTCGAGTACTTCCTGCTGTGCGGCGGCGCCTTCTATTTGGGTTCCGACGCCATCCAGGGCCTGCTCGACTTCATCCCGCCCTTCATCATCGACGGTTGCGGCGTTGCCGCCAACTTCCTGCCTGCCATGGGCTTCGCCATGCTCGGCCGCCTGGTGCTCACCAAGCAGCTCGTGCCCTTCTACTTCCTGGGCTTCCTGCTGTGCTCCTACGCCAACGTGCCCGTCCTGGGCGTCGCCCTG
>JAXJCX010000011.1:0-1903 GCA_036302225.1 Collinsella sp. | reverse complement strand
GAGCACGACGGACTTCTCGGTCATGCGCTTGTGGCCCATGGCGTTCCACTCGGCGGCGTGGATCAGGTAGACCTCGAGGTCGCGGTCGCCGAACTTGTTCATGAGGTACTCGAGCTGCATGAGCTCGTCCCAGGTGCCGCCGACGCCCATCAGGAACACGGCGTCGTAGCCCTCGTCGGCGACCTTGTCGGCGAGCTCAATCATCTTCTTGCCGGTCTCGTAGACGTTCTTGCCGTCCTCGACGTAGCCCTCCTGGCTAAAGTGCATGATCTCGATCTTCTCGGTTTCCTTCATGGCTTTTCCTTTCTGTCCTGCACGCAACTCTATACATCGCGTTTCTTTTCGATACCAATTATAGACATACACCTAATGTGTTTTTAATACCACTTATCAATCTGCTCCAATCCTCGGTGAACGGTCGAAATTCTCTGGTGAGTGGTATTAAATTAGAATTGAATGTATAGCTAACGCCTCTGGCGCCCCCCTTGTGTGACAAAGAACAGCGTTCCTACCAGCGCAATAATGGTCGATGCCCCAAACAGTACCGTCTGGACACCCAAAGCCTCCGCCAAAAACGGAGCCGCCAGCAGCGGCAGCACGCCGGCGCTCATCAGGCCAAAACGCACAAAGCCGGTAATGCGCCCCAGGTATTTGATGTCAGCGCGCTCCTGAATCAAGATCATCTGCAGCGGTTCCAGGAATCCCCAGGCCAGACCGTTAATCGCCTGACCGATAATCGCGACCCCCAGCATATCGGTGCCCACGTACACCATGGACCCAATGCCCACGGCCATGAGCGCGCCGAGCAGCAATCGCAGGTTGACATGGCGGGCAGAAAGCTTGGTCAGGATGAACGCGCCCACCGAGGAAGTGAGGCCCACGACCGAGGACAGCCAGCCCAGCCAGACGATATCCACGTTGAGCACATCGCGATAGAACAACGACTCCAGCGAATCGAACGCGCCAAACGCAAAGAAGCCCAGAAAGCCCGAGATAAAGATAAGGCGCAGGTCGTGGTCGCGAAACGTAAGTCGCGCGCCCTCGGCCATGCCGCCCAGAATGCCGCCCTTCGGCTTCTCCCCTTTTGCGGGAGCAACACACTCGTGACAGCCCAAGGAGAGCACGGCCGCCACACCCATCATGCCCGCCATGAGCAGATAGACCGATTGCGTGGCAAAACAGCTCACGATGGCACCACCGAGCAGCGGGCCAGCGGTATAGGCGATATTGCTGTAGAACACCATGAGACCGTTCACGCGGGTACGGCCCTCGGTGGTCGACTCCAGGTATCCCGGAAACGCATGCGTACAGGTGTTGATAAAGCCGCCCGCAAGCCCCAAGACGCACGCGGCAAACACAAGCCCGGGGACAGACAACGGCGCCAACCCCACGCCAAGCGATAGCACCGCCGTAATCACGCACGTCACAAACGACGTCCGGCGCGGTCCAAAGCGGTCGATGACCGAGCCCGACACCATATTGCCCGCCGACGTCATAAGATTGCGTACGAGCGTAATGGCAGCAACCAAAAAGGCCGTGCCAGCCAAATCATACGTCGCCGCGCCGATAAGCCCTAAAAAGTACACCGCGTTGTTGGCGCACCATTGCAGGGACTCAATAAGAATCAGCCTGACCTCTGCCGGCGTCAGGCGCATTGCTTCGCGATCCTTCGCGAACATACGAACTCCCTCTATACAAGTAAGGGGATGGAGGGCATAGGCCCGCTCCATCCCCTTACCAGGTTGCAATGACAGTCTATGCAGCCGGGCCCTTACGCCAGCACGCCGAAGAACGCGCCGATGATGCCCACGACCATGGTGGCCACGATCAGCACCATGGGGTTGATCTTCTTGGACAGCAGCCAGTAGTACAGCCAGAAGGCGATCATGCCGAGCATGCCGGG
>JAXJCX010000010.1:0-6095 GCA_036302225.1 Collinsella sp. | reverse complement strand
GCGCGTGCGCGGCGCGTCGGTGTACTTGGTTGTCATACGGGGTCCTCCCGGTGTAAATCTGCTTCGTTTCGTGTAGCCATCAGGGTACCCACCAGATGTGAATCGTACGTGACATTTAACAGATACCATCAACTCATCAATAGCTCACCGAGTCGGTGGGATGCGGTTACGCCCGGCGGTTGAACTACAATAGGGCTTGCTAATTGTTGTGAATGGCGTCTACGCACGGGAGCATTCTTATGAATCTTCACCTTTCTCAGTCTGATGGCTTTTTGCGTGTGGCGGCGGCGTCGCCGCAGATTCGCGTTGCCGATGTCGAGGGCAATGCCGAGGTTGCGCTGGTGGCTGTTCGCGATGCTGCCGAGCGCGGCGTTCGCGCGCTGGTGCTGCCCGAGCTTAACCTGACCGGTTATACCGCGGCCGATTTGTTCCATAACCGCACACTGCTGCATGCCTGCGAGGCTGCTCTGGTGCATATCCTCGATGAGACTCGTGAGCTGCCGATTGTCTTTACCGTTGGCTTGCCCGTTGCGGTGGCAGAAAACATCTACAACTGCGCCGCCGTGTGCTGCGCGGGCGAGCTTTTGGGCCTTACGGCCAAGAAGTATCTGCCCAACTATGGCGAGTTCTACGAGCGCCGCTGGTTTGCTCCGGTGCCCGCAGATCCTGTGTGGGTCGAGTTTGCCGGTCAGGGTCCGGTTCCGCTGGGTTCGGGGCTTGTCTACCGCTGCTGTGATGAGGGTGCTGAGGACCTGGTGCTGGGCGTCGAGGTCTGTGAGGACCTGTGGGTACCTGCGCCGCCCTCGACCGAGATGGCGCTTGCCGGTGCCACGGTGATTCTCAACCCCTCCGCTTCCGACGAGATCATCGGTAAGGCAGATTACCGACGCAGCCTCATATCCAACCAGAGCGCGCGCCTGTACTGCGCCTATGCCTATGCGGACGCGAGTGAGGGCGAGTCCACGACCGATATGGTCTTTGCGGGCGAGAACCTCGTCTATGAAAACGGATTTAAGCTCGCCGCCACGAAGCTCCTCACCTGCGATATGGCGGTGGCCGATGTCGATCTTGACCGCCTGGTTGCCGAGCGCCGTCGCTCGACGACGTGGACGCGCGCGGACGATGCGCCGGAGGCCACGACCGTTGAGTTTTCGTTTGAGGGCGTGCTGGCCAAAGAGCCTGTCCTGCGCGATGCCTGCGATATCGACCGTGTCTTCCCCCGCGCGCCTTTTGTGCCGGCCGACCACGGCGACCTGGCCGAGCGTTGCGAGACCATCCTCGATCTACAAACCGCCGGCCTCAAGACCCGCCTTGCCCATACGGGTACCACGGCCGCAGTCATCGGTCTTTCGGGCGGCCTGGACTCCACGCTGGCACTGCTTGTGACCGTGCGTGCCTTCGATGCGCTGGGGCTGCCGCGTACGGGTATCACGGCGGTCTCCATGCCAGGTTTTGGCACGACGCATCGCACCAAGTCGAATGCCGAGTCGCTCGCTCGCGACCTGGGTGTGAGCTTCCGCGAGGTTTCGATCCACGCGGCTGTGGAGCAGCACTTCAAGGACATTGAGCACGATCCGACCGTGCAGGACGTGACCTACGAGAACAGCCAGGCGCGCGAGCGTACGCAGATTCTGATGGACCTGGCCAACCAGGCCGGCGGCTTTGTCATCGGCACGGGCGACCTGTCGGAGCTGGCGCTCGGCTGGGCTACCTATAACGGCGACCACATGAGCATGTACGCCGTCAACGCGAGCGTGCCCAAGACGCTCGTGCGTCACTTGGTTCGCTATGCCGCCGATGTCTTTGGCGGGCGTATTGCTGAGGTCTTGCTCGACATCCTCGATACGCCGGTATCTCCTGAGCTTCTGCCGCCCACGGGCGACGGCGAGATTGCGCAGAAGACTGAGGATTTGGTGGGCCCGTACGAGTTGCACGACTACTTCCTCTACTACCTGCTGCGTTTTGGCTTTGAGCCGGGCAAGATCTACCGCATGGCGCTCAAGAGTTTCGAGGGCGTCTACGACGTCAAGACCGTCCACACGTGGCTGCGTACGTTCTATCGTCGCTTCTTTGCCCAGCAGTTTAAGCGCAGCTGCCTGCCCGATGGTCCCAAGGTGGGCTCGGTGACGCTCAGCCCGCGCGGCGATTGGCGTATGCCGAGTGACGCCAGCTCGCGTTTGTGGCTTGCGCAGATCGACGCGCTCAATCCAATTGACTAAGGTTGGCCAAATTGAACCAATGCGGGGGTTGCAAGCGTTACACTTTTGCAATCTGATGGCCCGTATCGCGCGGCGCTCTTGTCGGAGCGCCGCGTTTTTTATATCGAAAGGTGGCACCATGCAGGCATCGCAGCGTCTCGACCGCTTTGGCGCGGAGGTCTTCGCCTCGCTCAACAACAAACTGCTCGCGCTGAAGGCTCAGGGCAAGACCATTTACAACATGAGCGTGGGCACGCCCGACTTTAAGCCGTACAATCACGTGGTCGAGGCACTCACGCAGGCGGCCCAAGATCCCGAGATGTGGAAGTATGCCCTGCGCGACCTGCCCGAGCTCAAGCAGGCTGTGTGCGATTACTATGAGCGCCGCTTTGGCGTTTCGGGCATTACGCCGTCCATGGTGCAGTCGTGCAACGGCACGCAGGAAGGCGTGGGTCATTTGGGTCTGGCCCTGCTCGACCCGGGTGACACCATCCTGGTGCCCGATCCGTGCTACCCGGTCTTTGAGGCGGGTGCCAAGATCGCCGATGCCAAGCTCGAGTACTATCCGCTGATTGCCGAGCACAATTACCTGCCCTATGTGGCGGGTATCGATCCCGAGGTTGCCGATCGTGCCAAGTATATGATCGTGTCGCTGCCCGCCAACCCGGTGGGCTCGGTGGGCACGCCCGAGGTCTACGAGGAGATCATCGCTTTCGCCCGCGAGCACGACCTGCTCATCGTCCATGACAACGCGTACTCCGACATCGTGTTCGACGGCGAGCCGGGTGGCAGCTTCTTGCAGTATCCCGGTGCGCTCGAGGTGGGTGTGGAGTTCTTCTCGCTTTCCAAGTCGTTTAACGTCACCGGTGCCCGCATTGGCTTTTTGGTCGGTCGCGAGGACGTGGTCTCGGCCTTTGCCAAGCTGCGCAGCCAGATTGACTTCGGTATGTTCCTCCCGATCCAGAAGGCTGCTATCGCGTGCCTTAATGGCCCGCGCGATGAGGTCGAGGCACAGCGTCTGAAGTACCAGGAGCGCCGCGATGTCCTGTGCGACGGTCTTGAGGGCCTGGGCTGGGAGCGTCCCAACGCGCATGGCTCTATGTTTGTGTGGGCCAAGCTCCCCGGTGGCCGCACCGATTCGATGGCGTTTTGCGAGGAGCTCATGGAGAAGGCCGGCGTTGTGGTGACGCCGGGCGCGAGCTTTGGTCCTTCGGGCGAGGGACACGTGCGCATGGCGCTGGTCTTGCCGCCCGACCAGATCGCTTTGGCTGTCGAGGCCATTCGCGAGGCGGGCCTGTATTAGAAAGCTATTTCGCCTCGTCAATATATCGAAACCGATTTCGTGCAGTTATTTTACGAATCCTGCAAACAATTTCGGTAAACGGTCGATTTTTGGCTGCGAATAGGAGCATAATCAAAGTCCCGATTGGATGTATTGGGATTACGACAAGCCGCTCGGGTCGTTCCCGGGCGGCTTGTTTGTGGAGTGAGATGGGAGTTTCTAATGGTTAACGAGAAGAAGGTCGCTATTGTCGGCTGCGGTTTCGTCGGTTCGTCTTCGGCGTTCGCGCTGATGCAGAGCGGTCTGTTCTCCGAAATGGTCCTCATCGACGTGGACAAGAACCGCGCCGAGGGTGAGGCCCTGGATATCGCGCACGGCATGACGTTTGCCGAGCCGATGAAGATCTACGCCGGCGATTATTCCGATGTCGCCGACGCCGCCATGATTGTTGTCACCGCTGGCGCTGCCCAGAAGCCCGGTGAGACTCGCCTGGACCTGGTCAACAAGAACGTCAACATCTTTAAGTCCATTATCCCCGAGATTAAGAAGTCTGGCTTTGACGGTATTCTGCTCATCGTCTCCAACCCGGTCGATGTTCTGACTTATGCCGCCATCAAGATGTCCGGCTTGCCCGAGGGCCATGTCATCGGCTCCGGCACCGTGCTCGACACCGGCCGTCTGCAGCAGATGCTTGGCGCCCACGTCGAGGTTGACCCGCGCGACGTTCAGGCCTACGTCATGGGTGAGCACGGCGACTCCGAGTTTGTCGCTTGGTCCAGCGCTCAGGTTGCCGGCGTTCCGCTGAACACCTTCTGCGAGCTTCACGGCCACCTGGAGCATGAAGCCGCCGAGAAACGTATCGCCGAGGACGTCAAGAACTCCGCCTACACCATCATCGAGAAGAAGCACGCCACCTACTATGGTGTCGCCATGGCCGTCAAGCGCATCTGCACCGCCGTCATGCGCGATGAGCAGACCGTTCTGCCCGTCTCCTCGCTCATGGTGGGCGAGTACGGCCTGTCCGATCTTGCCATCTCTATGCCGACCGTCGTTGGCCGCGACGGCGTTGTCTGCCGCGTCCCCGTGCCGCTGGACGATGACGAGCAGCATGAGCTCACCGCCTCCGCCAAGGCCCTCAAGGACATCATCGACAGCGTCGACTTCTCCTGCTAAATCAAGCTCGCTAGAGCGAAAAGCTACAATGAAGGCGTCCGAGTCCACGCGGCCCGGGCGCTTTTTTGGTGCAAAGTAACCTGACCCCAATGCACTATAGTCGATGGGAGGGCCATGTCGGATTCGCCTAATTTTTTGACCTATGCCCAGACGGCGTTTGATCCGTTTGAGGAGCGGCCGTTCTGCGCGGTGGATAGCCTGGTCTTTGCGTGGTTGTCCTATTTGCGTTTGCCGGGTGATATGGCGGAGCTGACGAACTGGCAGGGCCTAGACGTACGCGAGCTGCTGCGTGCCGAGTGCTATCGGGACATGATTGACGACTTGTGGGACCCGGAGGGGAGCAGGGCCTTGTTGGAGGCCGTGGCAGCAAGTCCTCGCTACCGTGGCGTGCACGTTTGCGGCTATCGTGCTGTGAGCGATGTGGTGGCGACGGAGCAGTTTGCAGCCATGGCGTTCCGGTTTCCGGCGGGGTTTAGTTACCTTTCCTTCCGGGGGACCGACAGCACGATTGTGGGTTGGAAAGAGGACTTTAACATGGCGTTCCGGTGTCCTGTGCCGGCCCAGGAATCCGCGGCACGTTATGTGGACGAGGCGGCGGATGCGATTGACGGGCCGCTTTTGTGCGGAGGTCATTCCAAGGGTGGAAACCTTGCGGTGTACGGTGCGACAATGTGCTCCGATGTCGCCCGTGAGCGAATCGAACGGGCATATTCCCATGATGGTCCGGGTTTCGTCGAGGAGTTCCTGAACGGCGACGCCTTTGCCGATCTTTCCGGTCGAATCGACAAGACGCTACCTCGGTCGTCGATCTTTGGCATGATGTTCGAGACACAGGAGGACTATGCCATCGTTGAGAGCACCGAGTTCAGCCTGCTGCAACACAATCCCTTTAGCTGGGTGGTTGATGGTCGCGACTTCGTGTACTGCGAGCGCCTGTCCGCCGGTGCTCGATACGTTGATGGCTCTATTCGCGAGATGCTGCTTGCAGTGTCGCCTAGCGAGCGCGAGCGTTTTGTAGATGCGTTGTTCTCCGTGTTTGAGGCTACGGGTGCTGAGCGGTTTGCGGATATCGCTGGGAATCTGCGCGAGAGCCTGCCCGTGATGCTCCAGGCTGCGCAAGGCTTTGACAAGGATATGCGACGCTTTGTCTCGCAGACCATCGCGGCAATCCTTAAATGCGCACTGCTGCCCAAACGACCCCAGATCGACATGCCCGCTGCCGGCAAGAGTTTGGCAGAACAGCTCGAGGCTTGGCAGTCCGAGCTCCTGCGCTAGCCATTGGTGCAAAGCAACCTGTCCCCGATGCACCAATCTTCGATGCGCCTGGGGCGGGCTCGACCGCTATACTGGTTCGTGCCGAAATCGATCTAGAACGGAATGCCGTATATGAAAATCAATCACGCGATTCTGCATATCCTGGACTTTGACTCTGCCGTCAACGT
>JAXJCX010000009.1:0-14811 GCA_036302225.1 Collinsella sp. | reverse complement strand
GGATGAAGTCTCGGACGTCAACCTCTCCCGTCCAGATGCCTTCCTTGAAGCCTTCCCATGCCTCCTGCATTGTGTAACCACGCTCCTAGTTACGTGTAATGCGGCGCTCTCTCACACCGCTGCTTATTGAATTCTTGAATTATCGGCTTGCACTACCGGCTTCTTCCGTTCTTCACCACACGTTGGTACAGGGAAAAACGTTTGTCCACCTTGGAACTGCAACCCAAAACCCAAGATTTCACCCGTTTGAGAAGGATAACATAGCCACCCCCTTCATCAGGGCTGTTATATGTTTCTTTTTTTATACCATTAGGGCGTTTTTAACAAATCCGCAGGAAATGCGAGCGCGAGCAACTACCGTTCACCGATTTGTTTGGTATTTTTCCTTGCCTTTGTACGACGTTCGCTCTAGCTGTTATGCCAGCTTTAGCAGAGTAAAGTGCCTCTGAGTAGGCTTTGGGACATGCCTTACGATCTACCCCTTACTTTGCTGATACCGACGGTGTACGGAGGTCGCCTAAAGGTTGTTTTCTAGGCATGACCCAAAATCTACCGTATAGGGTGCGCGTGCAAGGGTATCATCTTTCACCGAAAATAGTTTCTAGTGTTAGGGGTTTTCGGTGGAAGATACCGATTTCCATGAGCTTGGACGTCAGCTCCTTACTGAGTTTGGCGGCATTCACCAGCGCGTTTCGCGCTTTGTGGACAAAGTTCTCAGCGGCGAGATGGCCGTCATGCGCGCCCTCATGCTCGCTGGCGGTTCGCTCACGCCGAGCGAACTCGCTGATCGTGCCTGGGTCTCGAGCGCCCGCATCGCCAATATCTTGCGCGCCCTCGAGGCCAAGGGTTGGATTGAGCGCGAGCATTCAAAGACCGACCGTCGTCGCGTACACGTCATAGTGACCGACAAGGGATTCCAGGATCTCGAAATCAAACGCCGGGAATTCGAGGAGCGCACCGCGGCTTTCCTCGAGCAGCTCGGCGAAACAGATACCCAAGAGATGGTGCGCCTTCTAAGACGTGCCAACGAAATTATCGACCGCAATCAAGAAAGGAGAGATGCCGAGTGAGGATTCTCAAGCTCTTTAAAAAGCATGTCCTGGCACTGTTCGCAGCTATCGTACTTATCGTAATCAGCTGCAACGCCGACCTGGCGCTGCCTACCTATATGAGCGACATCGTCGACGTGGGCGTGCAGCAAGGCGGCATTGCCTCGCCCGTGCCCGACACCATTCGCGCCGAATCGCTCGACGACCTCGAACTCTTTATGCGCGCCAAGGACGCCAAAGCTGTGGAGGCCGTGTTTGGCAAGGCAGACAAGAACGGCATTCGAACGTACAAGGGCACCGAGGAAGAGCGTGCCGACGGCAGCAAGATTGCCGACATTATGAGCCTGCCTGAGACCGTCGTGCTCGCCTTCAACCAGGGCATCGACGCCGACTCCATGGGCGACATGACCGGCACGTCCAGCGAGAAAGACAGCGACGCCGCTCAGGCCATGCCCACGCCCGAGCAAATGGCGGCGATGACGCCCGAGCAGCTCGCCGAGATGCAGCAGAAGGCCGCAGCGGCGCAGAATATGCAAAAGCAGATTGATGCCGACGGCGGTAAGATCACCATGAAGGGTCTGCGTCTAGGCGTTGAAGGCGGCCTAATCGACCAGGGCAAGCTCGTCGAGGGCGCCAACGATATGGCGGACAAAATGGGCTCCATGTCGGGCTCCATCGTGACCCAACGCGCCGTGAGCTATGTGCAGGACGAGTACAAGGCACAGGGCATCGACCCCGCCGACGTGCAGAACGCCTACCTGGGCCGCATGGCGACCACGATGTTTGGGCTGTGTCTGGTGTCGCTGGTCGCCACCATCCTGACCGGTGCCGTTGCTTCGCGCACTGCCTGCTCCATCGCCCGCGACCTGCGCCGCGAGACCTTCAACAAGGTTATGCACTTCTCGCCGGCCGAGGTGGGCAAGTTTAGCCAGGCCTCGCTCATCACCCGCTGCACCAACGACATTCAGCAGATCCAGATGGCCGCAACCCTGTTTATCCGCATGTGCCTGATGGCCCCCGTCATGGGCATCGTCGCCGTCATGCGCGTCCTGGCCAACCACACCGGCCTGGAGTGGACCATCGCCGTGGCCATCATCGCGGTCTCGGCCGTCGTCGGCGTGCTCATGGGCCTCACCATGCCCAAGTTCAAAAAGATGCAGAGCTTTGTGGACCGCGTGAACCTTACCGCCCGCGAGCTGCTCGACGGCCTTATGCCCATCCGCTCGTTCAACCGCGAGGAGCATGAGCTCGAGCGCTTTGACAAGGCTTCGCTCGACCTGATGACCACGCAGCTCTACACCAACCGCGCCATGAGCTTTATGATGCCGCTCATGATGCTCGTCATGAACTGCATCACCGTGCTTATCGTCTGGTTTGGCGCGCAGGGCGTGTCCGACGGCGTGATGCAGGTCGGCAACATGATGGCGTTTATCTCCTACACCATGCAGATCGTCATGGCGTTTATGATCCTCACCATGGTTTCGGTTATCCTGCCCCGTGCCGAGGTCGCAGCCGAGCGCGTGGAAGAGGTCATCACCTGCCCCACCAGCATCAACGACCCTGCCTCGCCCAAACTGCCTGCGACCAGCGCGCCACGCGGTGAGCTCACCTTCCGCGACGTGAGCTTCCAGTATCCCGATGCCCGCGCCGATGTCATCAGCGGCGTGAACTTCACCACGCATGCCGGTCAGATGCTCGGCATCATTGGCTCCACGGGCTCGGGCAAATCTACGCTCGTGCAACTGATTCCGCGCTTATACGACGTCACGGGCGGCAGCATTTCGCTCGACGGCATCGACGTGCGCGACATGACCCTTTCCGAGCTTCGCCGCCGCATTGGTTACATCCCGCAGCAGGGTCGCCTGTTCTCGGGCACCGTCGAGAGCAACCTCAAGTTTGCCGGCGACATGGTGAGCGATGATGACATGCACCGGGCGGCACGCATCGCCCAGGCCGAGGACTTTATCGCCGAGCGCGAGGACGGCTACGACTCCCCCATCAGCCAGGGAGGCTCCAATGTCTCGGGCGGTCAGCGCCAGCGCTTGGCCATCGCCCGCGCATTGGCCAAAAAGCCCGAGGTTGTGGTGTTCGATGACTCGTTTAGCGCCCTCGACTACAAGACCGACGCGCGCCTGCGCGAAGAGCTGGCCAAAAACGTTACCGACGCCGCGCTCGTGGTCGTGGCCCAGCGCATCGCGACCATCATGCACGCCGACCAGATCATCGTGCTCGACGACGGCCACGTGGTGGGCACCGGCACGCACGAGGAGCTGCTGCACAGCTGCCCGGCGTACCTGGAGATCGCACAGTCGCAGCTTTCCGCCGAGGAACTGGGGCTCACCCAAGAAGAAATTGCAGCCGTTATGGAAGGAGGCGAGCACTAATGGCAGACGAGACCAAGACTCAGATTCCCAAGCCCACCCGCCGGCGCGGTCCTATGGGCCGTATGGGTGGCATGGGCCGCGGCGAAAAGGCCAAGGATTTTAAGGGCACCATGCGGCAGTTGCTCGGCTATATCGGCCAGCACAAGATTGCCGTGTTTGTCGCCGTCGCCTTTGCCGTGTGCTCGGTCATCTTTAACATTGTGGGGCCCAAGGTGCTCGGCCAGGTTACGACCAAACTGTTCGAGGGTCTGGTTGCCAAGGTAAACGGTACCGGCGACGTTGACTTTGACTGGATCGCCAAGACGCTCGGCTTTTTGCTCTGCCTGTATCTTGCAAGCTCTGTTTGCAGCCTCATCCAGGGCTGGCTCATGACCGGCGTCACGCAAAAGATCTGCTACCGCATGCGCAAGGAGATTGCCGCCAAGATCGCCGTCGTGCCGATGAGCTACTTCAACGGCCACAGCAAGGGCGACGTGCTCAGCCGCATCACTAACGACGTCGATACGCTGGGCCAATCGCTCAACCAGAGCGTGACGCAGCTCATCACGTCGGTGACGCAGATTATCGGCGTGCTCGTCATGATGCTATCGATCAGCCTGCCGCTTACCGGTGTCACCGTGCTCACGCTGCCGGCCGCCGCGATTATCCTGACCGTAATGATTCACTTCTCGCAGCCGTACTTCCGCGAGCAGCAGCAGGTCTTGGGCACCGTCAACGGCATTATCGAGGAGGACTTTGCCGGCCAGAACGTCATTCAGGTGTTCGACCGCGCCGAGGCCTCGATCGAGGAGTTCGACCGTCAAAACGACCGCCTCTTTATTAGTGGCTGGCGCTCGCAGTTCCTGTCGGGCCTGATGATGCCGCTTATGAGCCTGGTGGGCAACATGGGCTACGTGGGCGTCGTCGTGGTGGGCGCGCAGCTCGCGCTGACCGGCAATGCCACGCCCGGCGACATCCAGAGCTTTATCCAGTACGTTCGCAACTTTACGCAACCCGTGCAGCAGCTGGGCAACGTGAGCAACACGATGCAGTCGATGGCAGCTGCCACCGAGCGCGTCTTTGAGTTCCTGGCCGCGCCCGAGGAGGAGCAGAAGGCCGACGCGCAGATTCCCGAAAAGCGCCCCGGCCACGTGGAGTTTGACCATGTCAAGTTTGGCTACACGCCCGACAAGACCATCATCCACGACTTTAGCTGCGAGGCGCAGCCCGGCCAGACCATCGCCATCGTCGGCCCCACCGGCGCCGGCAAGACCACGCTCATCAAGCTGCTGCAGCGCTTTTACGACGTGGACGGCGGCTCGCTGCGCGTCGAGGGCATCGACGTGCGCGACTGGGACCGCGCGGCGCTGCGCGGCGAGTTTGCCATGGTGCTGCAGGATACCTGGCTGTTTAACGGCACCATCCGCGAAAACATCCGCTACGGACGCCCCGATGCGAGCGATGCCGAGGTCGAAGCCGCCGCACGCGCCGCACGCTGCGACCACTTTATCCATACGCTCGCCGGCGGCTACGACTTTATGATCAACGAGGAGGGCACTAACCTTTCGCAGGGTCAGCGCCAGCTCGTGACCATTGCGCGTGCCATTTTGGCCGACCGCCCGGCGCTGATTTTGGACGAGGCGACCTCCAACGTCGATACCCGCACCGAGGAGCTCATTCAGCGCGCCATGGATGCGCTGATGCAGGGCCGTACCAGCTTTGTCATCGCGCACCGCCTGTCCACGATCCGCAACGCCGACGTGATCCTGGTGATTCGCGACGGCGATATCGTCGAGAAGGGCACGCACGACGAGTTGCTCGCCCAGGGCGGCTTCTACGCCGATCTCTACAATTCGCAGTTCGACGAAGCGGCGTAAATTCTGCCGCAGGGAACGAATAACGCGAGAACGGGGGCGCAGGACAACCTGCGCCCCCGTTTTTCGTCCACGGCACTCGAATTACCTCTCTTGCGGCCCGATTAACAGCCCCTTCCGGACCCTGTGGCCAAAAAAAAGGTCAAATATGAGTACTGTTACATTTTTAGTAGCAGCCAAAACAGCCTCAAATGACCTCTTTACGGCCTCTATACGCCTTCAAATTAATCAAAACGCCCGTTAGCGGGCTTCTGTGCACCAACGTTAATGAACATATTTATCATTATGTCTATTATCTCGCTAGACCGATATGTCACTAGGTTAGCAACAGTACTCATATTTGGCATTTTTTGGCCAAGGGGCTTGGAGAGTACCAAAGATCTGGTACTGCCAGCAAGCAGATTGCATTCTGGTGCAAAGGGGACAGGTTAATCTGCACCAACTTAGTGCAAAGTAACCTGTCCCCACTGCACCAACCTCTTGACATAGGAGGTGTCCCCAAGTGCCAAGCGCCGCAAGAGTGTCCCCTATGACTAGTCGTTTAAGAACGTCCCCAATGACTACCAAGGCAACGCCGATGTTTTGGCAACGCCAGCGAGCGGGTCGCATTTGAGGCAAGGTGACGTGAAACGAAAGGGCGCTGACCTTCTGGTCGCGCCCTTGAAGTTGAACGTCAGATTGTCCAAATGCGACCCGCGCAGCGTCGGCCGGTTACGGCGTTTGGTAAAACGCCGTAACCTACACCCGCTCTGCGATCTCGTGAATGAGGTAGTCGGTCTTTTCCCAGCCCAGGCACGGGTCGGTGATCGACTTGCCAAAGACGCCGCCGTCAACCGGCTGGTTGCCGTCCTCCAGGTAGGACTCGATCATAAAGCCCTTGACCAGCTTGGCGATGGACTCGTTGCGGCGGCAGCTGTCGAGCACCTCCTTGCAAATGCGGTACTGCTCCAGCGGACGCTTGCCCGAGTTGTCGTGGTTGCAGTCGATGACCGCTGCCGGGTTGGCGTAGCCGGCGTGCTCGGTGTAGCGCTCAGCCAAGCGCTCCAGGTGCTCGTAGTGGTAATTGGGGTAGGTGCGTCCATCAAGACCGATGTAGCCACGCATGACGGCATGCGCGAGCGGGTTGCCATCGCACTCGACCTCCCAGTTGCGGAAGATAAAGCTCTGATGTGCCTGGGCAGCATAGATGGAGTTGAGCATAACGGTGGTGGAACCGGCGGTGGGGTTCTTCATGCCGACAGGCACCGAAATGCCGCTCGACACCAGGCGATGCTCCTGGTTCTCGACCGAGCGTGCGCCCACGGCGACGTAGCTTAGCAGGTCGACGAGGTACTGGTAGTTGGACGGGTAGAGCATCTCGTCGGCGGTGAAGAAGCCGGTCTCCTCGATGACGCGCAGGTGCATGTGGCGGATGGCCTTGACGCCCTCGAGCAGGTCGTCGGGAGCCTCGGGATTGGGATTGTGCAGCAGGCCCTTGTAGCCGGTGCCCTTGGTACGCGGTTTGTTGGTGTAGACGCGCGGGATGATGATGAGCTTGTCCTTGACCTCTTCGGCGGTCTTGGCCAGGCGATTCATGTACTCGAGGACCGAATCCTCGCGGTCGGCAGAACACGGACCGATGATAAGTACCTTGCGCGCATCCTCGCCGGTAAAGACCTTGGCGACCTCGGCATCGAATGCCTGCTTCTTGGCAGTAAGCTCGGCAGAAAGCGGCATTTCCTCGCGGATCTCCATGGGGATCGGCAGCCTGCGTTTGAAATCCATGGCCATATGGGGCCTCCTCAATTAGATAAGCCAAAGCGTGAATTGTCGAATGTCCGGAATTATCCGCTGTCGCACACTAAAGTGCAAGCACGACCAACCAAAAAGGGAACGGATGACACGAGGACTTGCTTACCACGAGAGTGGATAATCTCCCGTTTTCGGCCTATGTTCGCGCCAAAAGCGGGAGATTATCCACTCTCGTCGAGCAAGCGTCCGAAAATCCTCGCTCGTGACCTCTTTTACATGAAGCGCATCCTGGAGGATCACAGCCAAGACACCGGCGACGGCTTTATCGTCTACATGTACGGAGGCGACACGCAGGATTAGCCTGTGTGCCGCCTCACGGGCTTTCTCCAAGACAGTCAGCAATCAGCCAAACGAGCTAATAGGGCGTGCTCTCCTCTGCAGTAGGGACATTCATCCTGCGAAGCATGATATAGATGATGACCGCGCTGGCACTGAACGGTCTCTGATAGATAACGGTCGAGCAGGCGCGCCCATGTATGCGCGTCAAGGCGCTCCTGCGCTTTGCCAAAGAGCGACCGGCGGAAAGCCTCGCCCATAAGGTTGCCAAAATCATCGAGCTCGAGAGCGTACACCGGGATAACGTGTCCGACCAGCGTCCCCACAAAAGGGCTGCGCCCATTACACACGCAGCTGTTCAACGACGGTGCGGGTGGAATGTCATCACCCAGGTCAAAAATCTCCAGGTCCAGCTCACCAGAAGCGTATGGGTGTATTCCGCGATTGAGCATCTTGAAGATATGGACCGCCAGCCCAAAGTCATCCGTCTGAGGTGTAAACACCGGGGCATTCGTGGCGGCTGCTAAGCTCTCGAAATCACTGACCCCAGTTGTCTCCATGAGCTTGAGCACCTCCGGTGCGATATATCCTGGTGCTGCACAGGTGGTTTGGTAGCTCACATCTGAAAGTGTGAAAGCATACGAATCGGTGTCGAGAAGCATTAGACTCCCCCTCTCCCCCACAAGGATGTTACGGGGATTCCAGTCACCCAAGGTGATACCGATGGCATGCAACTCCGAGGTGAGCATACACAAGTCGATGAGCATTTCAATCTTTTGGCGTTCAGACATGCGCGGTGCCGTAGGATTACCCGGAAACTGCGACACAACATCGATCGAGACGAATTCTTCGGGAACCCCGTACATAAAAAAGCCCTTGAATCCCCTGCCGTCGGGGCGCTCATAGAGCGCCCCGAGTGGCCAGGCAAGCTTAAGAAGCAGCTGCTTTTTGCGCTCAAAGAGCACCGAAAGTATCGACGCCATCGACTCGATCTTGCGAGTAATCTGAGGCGTCGCATTATGATAGATCTTGGCGACAAAGGGCTCTCCCACGATGTGATAAGTGGAACCCTCTCGCCCAAACCCTACTTCGTCACCGAGTTCAAAGGCCCTACCGTTCTTGTCGTAAAGCATCTGGGAGACTCCCTTCGTTATTCGTAGGTCGGATCAGTGTTGATGGGCACGTCGCGCTGGCCGCCGTCCGAGCGTGCACCTTCGTCGTGCTTTTTGACGAATGCCTGGCATGCTTCGAGTAGTTCATCGTATTCGAAGCAAATGCCGAGCATGTTCTCTAACATTGCGATCGGCTCAAGCGCGGGCACGTCGGTGCCACCCTCGGCCGAAAGCACCACGGTGGCCTCGGGGTCCGGCATATCGGGATCCAGTGAAATATTGATGCTCGAAGCTATCTCCGGTCCTGCCGGTTTGGGATCAAGCTCCGCCTGAGGAACGGGCTCGGGTTCGGGCTCCGTCACAGGAACAGGCTCGGGCGCGGGTTCCGCTGCGGGCGCGGGCGCAGGCTCTGCCGCAGGTACGGGCGCGGGATCGGGATCCTCCTTCAAAACGGCAGCAGGCTCTACATAATCCCAATCGAGCGCAACAACAACGGTCGCATCGTCGTACGTGTAGCGGTTTCCCTGAATGCGATGGACAACGTTCTCGACGCGCTTTTCCAACGCGGCATCAATATCCGATGCGCTCACAGGCTTGTGTCCAGCACCCATAAAGAGATGCACCGCCTTCTCATTCAGGTTCTCGTTGTTAAACTCGGGCACCAGGAGCTCTAGCAGGCCATCCGTAGCGAGCAGAAAGCCACGCACATGGCCACACGCACTGATCTCCCACTTCTCTCTGCAGTAAAGGGGATACGTGCCCGCCTCCCCCACGCGGCTCGGGCGGGTAAGGAGCTCAAATCCAGCATCGGTCTTTGCGATGACACCCGAGTCGCCCGCGGAGCCATAGAACAGCTGCTCGCCATCGTAAACGGCAATTGCGAGCGTCGCATCGAACTCGTTGGCAGGCAGCTCCATCGATGCGGCTTTCTTGACCACAGCGTTGTTCGCCTTGATCATGGCCTGCTCCAAAAAACGAGGCATCGAGATCGCCAGGGCGCTGTCGCCTGTCGCGCACCAGGTGCCAATCAGCTCGCACATCGTCGACACGGCGGTGTTGACGGCGGCATGGGCGCCGATATCGCTGTGAGCCTCGGAGCCCAAGCCATCCGCCACGGCCGCGACAACGTACTCCTTGCCCGGCAGGAGTCGATCCCTCTTGCCACCATCCTTCCAGATCGCCACTTGCTTGACGCGGCGGATCATATGCGCATCCTGGCAACGCGTACCGTAGCAGCGATGAGCAACACCGCGCTTTGTCACCCCGGCAACGCCGATGGTACGAGGCTGACTAAATCCCTTATCAATAGACATTGCTGACCCCCTACTGATTGCCACGGACAAAATCGTCGAGCGTGCAAACCTGAACATCCGGGCGCGTTTTCAGGCAATCCTCAAAGATCTGGCGCTCCGAACCTGCGGCACCGGGCTCGGACATGACGCGCATGCTGGCGCCGATGAGCTTAAAGGCCTCGGCGATAGCCTTGCCCTTGTCGTCCGAAAGCTTGAACCACATGCCGTCGACGCGGCAAAGCTCGGCAAACTCGTCCTCGGAATAGTCGCCGTAGCCAAACGGCAGGAACAGCACTTTGCCGGACTCCACCAGCTTGCTGATGCAATCGGCAGCCGCAGACACGTCACCCCCCGGCTCATCGTGTCCGTCGGTCAATAGAACTACGACCGTCTTGTAGGGAGCCTTGAGCGTTTTCTTCTTAACGCGATGTGCGTACTTGCCTTCGAGTTCGCAAGCAGTCAGAAGTGCCTGGTTAAGGCTGGTAAGACCGCCGGCCTTAAGCTCAAGATCGCCGGTTACCTTGCTTGCCGGGACAAAGATGTCATCGATGTCGCGCTCGTAGTCGGCGCTCTCCACGCTGCCGCCATTGCGAAGGTTATGAACCGTGACATCGGTGCCAAAGGACACAAGGGCCACATCGACGATTCCTGCCGAAAGCGGGTCGTCGGCGATGTCCTTGCAAAGGTTGTGCAGACCCGCATTGATGGCCTTCATGACCCTATTGACGGACCAGGAGCGGTCGGCAACGATGATGACGCCGCGGCGCGTCTCGGACAGACCACCGCCGCCAAACGCATCCAGAAGATCTGCCTCGTAGGCGTCGCGGGCATTCGGGGGAAGAACTTCTGTCTGGATGAAATCGTCCAAGTCGTTGACACTATAATTGCTGGTCATAGGAGGATTCCTTTCTCTCTTGAGGCTACTTTTGGCCTCCTATTGGCATTGCATTATGGGTTGGCGGACGCCGTTTTCTGGGACAACCGTTCAGCTGAATCATGTGCTGCGAACCGCCAAGCCGAGCCGTGTTCAGGAGCGATAAGACGCCATGAGCGCGGCGCGCGCTTCATAGGCATCCGAATACCGGGCGGCAGGCTTTTGCGCCATTGCACGGCGCAAGAAATCGGCAAAGGGGATATTTCGCGGCAGAGCGCGAACGTCGCGCGTGCCGAACATGAACTTGGCGATCACCTTGGCCGTGCTATATACATCGCTCGCCGGTGAGGCAATGCCGAGATTACGCAGCTCAGGAGCCTCGTATCCACGCGAAATAACGCGCTCGCCCACCAGCGGACCGGCACACTCCGCTACCGAGGCACACAGGCCAAAATCGATGAGCACCACATGACCATCGGGCGTAACGATCCAATTGCCAGGGTGCGGGTCGCGATGTATGTAGCCGGCGCGACATACCACGGCCATAGCATCGAACATGCCCAGCACGAGCGAAAAGAGCTCGCGAGACGAAAGCGGCCAGCCTTCGCTGGCACGACGCTCAACATGGGCGAGAACGTCCTCGCCCTCGACAAAGCGCTCGCGCAGGCAAAGGTGCTTACCGCCAATACGGCGATCTTCCACATAGGCCATACCATCTACCTGCGGAAACATTTCGTAGCCTTTAAACGGGCCGCCGAGGAGCGCATATTCGTTGCGGAGTCTTTCCTCGGCGTCGGATGTAAGCGCGACCTTGCAGACGTTTCCGCCCGCACGATAGACGAGCGTCTGCTTTGTCTTTCCGCCGTCATAGATGAGCTCGACCGGCTCGCCCAACGCCGGCTTTGGCGGCATTGGATCCCGTTTTAACAGCCCGCCGATCATCTCGCGAGCGCCGCCCAGGCGATCTAGCACACCGGGAGCGCCCGGCTGCTCAAAGGCATTTGCACGGTCGCGGCGATAGCGCACCAGCACGGGATTGACCTCGGTCATCGTGGATTCTCCTTTCTCATTGGATATCGACGCGGCAAGCATACTGAGCCGCTCGCGCATCGCTCCGTACACTGCTCAGCTGAACCGATGGCGAGGCTTCCGGCGCATTTTTGGGCTATCCTAGGGAAAAACTTGAGCACCGCACACATGCTGCAGCGACGCAAGGGGATGAGCTGACATGGCAAAGGCCACTGCAACCCAACAAAACGATTTTGACGCCGTGTTCCGCACGCTTGACAGCGCATGTACGCTTCCGTTTGCCGGCTGGTGCGCCCGCATCGAAGGCTACGATCGCATCCGCCTGAGCGTGAGCCCCATTTGGCCCGAAGGTGAGGCCGTCACACGAGCTATCTGCCCCGCAGCCAACTCTGCCAATGGGCTCACCGCAGCTCAATATCGCTTTTTCTATGCACTGTTTAGCAGCAACTGGAAAGTAAAGGATCGACGGATCGCCCTTACGCGCACGCTTTTGTCTACCCAAAATCCCGGCACAAGCGGCGCGTCAAAACGCTCGCTTTCCAACGCGCGCGGCGCCAGTCTGCTTCTTCTCGATCACGGAGGCATTTCCACCACGTCCGAGGCGCCAGATGCAAGCCTCTATGCGCATGTGCAGGGCGAGCTTTCGCAGCTCTACCTGCAGTATGCCATCCTCGAATCCGAGCGAGACCTGGTACTCGACCTCTGCCGCGACATGCAGGAGCGCGTAAATAAACGCTGGGGCAAGACCATTCTCGACCACCCCGAAGTTGAGCTCTGTACCAATAAAAAGTACTGGTATCAGTTTCTTCCCCTCGAGAAGAGCCGCAGTTTCGACCGCACCTGCAACCGAATTGCGCAAGCAGCGGGCATGCAGGGCATGGCAGAGGCCGATTCCGAGCTTCCGCTTGTAACCCCGCGAGCAGTGCCATCCGGCACCGAAAAAGCGCGCGTGCCGACGCTGCCCAAAAAAGCCGACAGCCTTTCCTCGCGCTCAAAGCACCCGGAAAGCGAGGCGATCAAATACAACGCAAAACGCTTGATCATGGAGAACCTCCAGGACGCTGCGTCCCTCTTGCTCGATGTTCGCGCAGCTGAAGGACCAGCAAGTGGCTTTAACACCAAAGAAACGGTGCCTGTATCGGGAACGTGGCTTTGGGGCTTTACCCAGGGAAACACCTCCGATGACGCCCGCCGCACCCTGCTTGCACCCGATGCACGGGACAAATGGCTTGTGGCAGGACTGCTCCTCGCAGATTGGCTGCTCGATTGTGCCGATGGATCGGACGATGAGGAGCGCTTGGCGCACATTCAGGGCGCCGTCGACGCCATCGTCGAGCGCCTTGATGGAGATTTGAGCGATGCACCAACCACCGGAGAGCTTGCTGCGCTTTACGACGCGTGCACGCCAACGCTTATGGCGCGCAAATCTCTCGGCCCCCTCATGGCCGGCATCCTCTATTCCCTTGTCTATGGTGCCCACCTTGAACGCGCCGGGCTGGGAGCCTCCTCGCTTCAGGCCGACATCGGTACGGTCTGGACTGCTGGCGACACTCCCAGCGCGGATCGGCCCGGTACACGCCGCGAGCCCGAAGCCATCGCCGTCACCATCGCAAGCTGCCCCGCAGGTGTCGGCGGCACCTACAGCCCTCAAACCTGCAGCACCCAAAACATGGTTCGCATTCCCAAATCGACCGCCTGGCTCTTCGGCCGGAGCCCCCGGCCCTCGCAGACGCAGAATGTCGACACCGGCACCACCGTACTCGACGATCCCGCTATTTCGCGACAGGCTGTCAAGCTCTCTTGGGACGAAGCGCATGCCGCCTGGCAGCTTGAAGTGTTCAACCGAAACGGCGCAAACTGCGACGGCGAGCTTATCGAAAGTGGCGAAACCGTCGATGTTGCACCGGGAACGCGCATCTGCCTGCGCGGGTCCGAGCGCAATTATTTCCTGCTGTTCTCGGGAGCATAAAGGCGGGGCGGAACTATCTTCCACCCCGCCTCCCGCGGTTACCTAAAGAAAAGTCGGATGCGACGACCGTCAGTATGTTCGCGTACCGCGACGCGCTGCCAGTAATACATCAGCACGAGGATGAGCGGGGTAAAGACCTCGATAACCATTCGTATTTCGATGTCGCGTTCCAACCAAAACGCAAGCGCCACAAACCCTAAAAACGCAACCAAACCCGGTGCCGTCTGATCGACCGGAACCACCGACAGCCCGACGAGCACGACAACCGTGCAGGCAAGCCATGCCGTCCCCATCGTGTCACGCACGACAAATCCCAAGACGACGCCGACCACCACTGCCAGCAGCGTGCGAACGTGCAAGGCAAGGGTAAAGCGGCCCAGCGACACATAAACCACCGCCAGAACACAAACAAGCCCCAGCACCCACGCCATCTCACTCACGCCCAGCAGCATATCCGCTAGCATCAATGCCAGCAGGCCTCCGCACGCCCACGTTACACGACGCAGCTCGCGGTTGAGCTCGTGCGCCTCGCCGCGCAGCGTCTCGTCTCCCAGATCGCAGAGCTCCAAGGGAAGCCCCTCGGCAACGGGAGCCAAGACCGCCACGGCAACGCGCAGCAAGAGCGCAACCAGCTCAAAGCCCAGCAAAGCCGCCAGACCATAGCAGGCAGTAACAATCAGCATTGCCCTCAACAGCACCGTAGGCCGCTTGGCGTGGGGAATCGCCTGGCGCACGTCGCGAACCAGGAGGGCATCGACCATGGCCTGGACAACCATAAGACCGGCGCTAAACATGTAGAGCGGGTCGCCGGGCTCGAACAGCACAAGCGGCATGGCCAGCACTAAACCCGTCAGGGCAAAGTGTCGAGCACTGCCCTCGCGGCTAAAACGCAGCGGATCTCCCTCCACATCAATCGCAGGCGTCAGGTCGCGAACATAATAGAACCCCACAAAGCACAGACCGATAAAGACAATAAAGCCCCACCCATAAAAATCGAGATCGGTTGGAGGGTTATTGAGCCAGCTACTTCCCAAAAAGAGCGAAGCGTGGGCAATATCCAGGGCGAATAGCACAACGCTCAACGCATAGAACCACCCCGCCGCCAGAATGCGGCCGGCGGATACCTGAGGCCGCACGGGATTAACCGAGTAATTCATCAAGTCCACCGCCCTTGCCGTCATC
>JAXJCX010000008.1:0-4578 GCA_036302225.1 Collinsella sp. | reverse complement strand
GCGGTCATCAGAATCTCCTGCGGAATGCGTCCGCCCTCGCGCAGCACGTTGCGGAACTGCACGCGCGTGACCATGGGCAGATCTTTGATCGTCGCCGCCAGGTTCTGCGGCACGCCCTGGTTGGCAGCCGCGGGCTCGCACTCTCCGCCGGCCTTCACGCGACGCTTGTGCTCGGCGAGCATGGCGCGATACATACCGGCATGCAGGCGAATCTCAACGACATTGGCATTACGGGCCTGCTCGACAATGCGCGCGCCCTCTCGATCGATGTCGCCCACGTAGTAGACATAATTAAAGCGATAGCCAATCTCGGCCAGATAATCATCCAGTGCGTGCGAAACGCTCGCCTTGCAGCCGCCGCCAAAGATTACGCCACCCACCTTGGTGCCAAAAAGCTTGGCATGCTTGCGGCCGCGCAGGAGCTTGACGATCTCGTCATAGGTGTCCAGGTTCTCGACCATAATGAAAGGCTTGTCGGCGCCCAGCGTAAAGAAACCCGTAAAGTGCACAGGGCGGTTGGGAGCGACCTTAATCGCCTGCATGCTGATGCCCTTTTCGGTCATACGCCGAATCAGGCGCTCGCCATGCTTGCCGTCAAAGGCCTTCTCATCGTTAAAAATCTGGTAGGCGCGCTGGCGACGCGAAGCGACCGGCGTGTCGGCGCCGCGATTCTGCTCTATCCAAGCCTGGATGATCGCAATCTCCTCGGCAATCTTGCGGTTGGACATCTCGTTGTGCTGAGTGCGCTGCGGAGCCTTTTTGCCGTCCTTACCCTCGACCTTAACAATTTGAGTCTGCTGCTCCTTGATCTTGGAGAGCGCCGTAGGCGTGGGAACGATCTTGAGCAGCTGTCTGCCCAGGACACGGGCCAGAGCAAACGCCGAAACCTCGCCATGAGCGGGCGGCTCAGGCTGCTGGGCGGTCGCATCGTTTGCAGTCGGTTTGGGCTGCGCCTGGGATTTGCGCTTGGAATCTACCTGAGCTTTGCGCTCTTGCTTTGGCGCGGACGGACCCTTTTGCGAGCGCTCGGGCTTGTCCCCCCTCGCCGGCTGGCGCCTGGGCTGTTCCACCGGAGTCTCAGCCTTCGCATTCTTGTTTTGCGTCGCCTTCTCGGCCGCGGCCTCGGCATTTGAGCCACGGCCGCCACGATGACGGCGGCGGGGCTTGCTTGAGGCGCTCTCCCCCACCTGCTTATCAGCGGACTGTTGAGCTTTGACCTCGGTGTCAGCCGTAGCCGGCGACTCGGAAGGCTGCTGCTCGCGAGCCGCCGGCTCAACGGTTTTCTCGGTTTGTTTGGCCTTCTCAGCCTGAGCGGTCGAAGCCGGCTCGCCCTTCTCCTGACGCTTTACGGGATACGCGCGTCCCGCAAAACCGCGGCCGGGACGGCACGAAGCCGGAGCTCTCTTGGCAGACTCCTCAGCATCGTCTGCAACCTCGGAAGGCTCTTCAACCTCATGCGCGACATCCCGCTGCGCAGCCTTAAAGTGAGCACCGCGACAACGCTTGGGCTCTTGGACCTTCACGGGCTTTTGCTCCTGCGCGGGCTTCTGCGACTCGACAGCAACCTCGGTCTCAACAGCCTCGGTATCGAGCTCATCCTTTTGAGCAACGGCGCGACGGAAGCGCTCCTGCTGGGCACGGCGCTGTGCATCGCGTTTGCCACCCCCGCCAAAACCGCCGCGGCCGGCCTTGGCCGTAAAGGCGCGAACGACGCTCTCGTCAAGCAGCTCGTCGGTATCGACATGCTCGCGCGGAGCCGTTTCCACCGAAGCGGGCGCCTCGACAACGTCCTCGACGGTCTCTTCGGCAACCTCGACGGGCTGCTCCTGGGCATCGTTAATCTCGACATTAATGGTGTAAAAGGCAGGGCGGCCGTTAATGCCGCTGCCCTCGATCTTGGTAACGATCTTTGCCGCGATGAGTTCGTCGCGCATCGCCTTGGTGTCGCATTCCTTATCGACGGAGCGGAAAATCTGCGCCAGCGCGCTCGACTTGATCTTGAGTGCCTTGCGGCAGAGCAGGTCGTAGGCAACCAGCTTGGCGCGCTCGGCAGAA
Source organism: Collinsella sp. (assembly GCA_036302225.1). Taxonomy (GTDB): domain Bacteria; phylum Actinomycetota; class Coriobacteriia; order Coriobacteriales; family Coriobacteriaceae; genus Collinsella. The sequence continues at coordinate 2,523 of JAXJCX010000008.1, read as the reverse complement.
AGCGACGTCTGGCTGCTCAGACGCTCAGCCAGGGCATCGACATTATTTTGGTTATCGGAATATACCGTCTTGGCCACGGGGCCCCTTTCATATGTACACATATACGTTTATATGGTACAACGCGCGAGCCTATCCACGCAAAACATCTGCGAGGACGCCCTTGCATCACCCGTTCTCGCAAGAAAAAAGACCGAGTCCGCGTCGTTGCGGACCCGGTCTTTCCGAGTCATATGGATGGAACGGTTAGTCCATCAAGCTGACTAGGCCTTGGCAGCCTCGGCGTCGGCGGGAGCCTCGGCAGCAGCGGCGCGGCCATACTCGGCCTTGCCCATCTCGGACCACTCGGGCTCCTCGTCGGGCATGGAACCGGCCTCCTTGCCGAAGAACTCCTTGAGGCAGTTGACGGCAACGATGAGGCCCAGGACCATCAGCAGGACGGCGAAGACGAGCTGCAGGCCCTTGGTGGCGGCGACGGAGACGGCAGCCGTGGTAGCGGTGGCCGGGATGGTACCGAAGAAGCCGTAAGCCTGGACAGCGGTCATGCAGCCCATGGCGCTCTGGACCAGCGAGGTGAAGGTGCAGCAGAGCAGGAAGGCGACGGGCACGTAGAGCATCCAGCCCTTGCGGCCGGTGCACTTGCAGAACACGGCGAGGGTGATCATGGTCATACCGCCGAGCAGCTGGTTGGAAGCACCAAAGAGCGGCCAGATGTTGGCATAGCCACCAAAAGCAAGGGCGAGACCAGGAAGCAGGGTGACAACCGTGGCGAACCAGGGGTTGCCGAGGACCTTCATGTAGCCGGCCTTGGACTCGATGGCCAGGGCGTCGTTGGTCTGGGCAAAGAACTCGGAGAACGAGGTGCGGGCGATGCGGGCGACGGCATCGAGCGAGGTCAGGGCCAGAGCGGAAACGTTCATGGTCATGAAGACGGTAGCAAGCGTGCCGTCAACACCGAAGGCCTGCATACCGCGGGAGATGCCAGCGGCGAAGATCTGGAACGGGGTGGAAGCGACACCGGCGTTGAGGGCGCCGGTACCGGCGGTGTTCATGTCGGAGAACATGATGCCGGCAACGATGATGGCAAGGATGCCAACGAAGGACTCGACGACCATAGCGCCGTAACCGACCTTGACGGCGTCCTGCTCCTTCTCAACCTGCTTGGAGGAGGTACCGGAAGAAACGAGGCTGTGGAAACCGGAGAGAGCGCCGCAAGCAACGGAGACAAACAGGACCGGGAACATCATGCCGGAGGCACCAGAGAAGCCGGTGAAGACCGGAGCGGTCATCGTAGCCTGACCGTGGACACCCAGGACAACGATGCCAAGGACAGCGCAGGCGATCATGACGATCATCATGATGGAAGTGAGGTAGTCACGCGGGGTCTTGAGCATCTGGATGGGCATAGCGCCAGCGAAGACCAGGTAGACCATGACGACGGCGAACCACTGGAACTTATCCAGGTAGACCGGGAACTGCATACCGACGGCGAACATGAGTACCATGAGGACCACGCCGGTGACGAACTCGGCAGCGCCGGTGAGGTTGAACTTCTTCTGGGCCCAACCAAAGGCGATAGCGACGAAGGTGAACAGGATGGAGATGGTACCAGCGCAGCCGGCGGCATAGGACTTGGTGAAGTCGATGGCACCGGTAGCAGCACCAGAAGCGTCAACGGCCGGGGTGAACATGAACGTCTTGCAGACCATGTCGGTGAAAGCGGCGATGACGATGATGCAGAACAGCCAGCAGAACAGCAGGAACAGGCGACGGCCGGTCTTGCCGATGTACTTCTCGATGAGCTGAGCGAGCGACTTGCCGTTGTTCTTCATCGAAGCGTACAGGGCACCAAAGTCGTGGACGGCGCCAAAGAAGATGCCGCCGACGAGGACCCAGAGCACGACGGGCAGCCAGCCAAAGGCCATGGCGACGATCGTACCCGTGACAGGGCCGGCACCGCAGATCGAGCTGAACTGGTGCGAGAACGCGGTGAAGGCGGAGACGGGCGAGAAGCTGTTGCCGTCCTTCATGCGCTTGGCCGGCGTGAGGGCCTCTTTGTCAATGCCCCACTTGTTGGCCAGCCATCGGCCATAGCCCAGATAGCCGCAGGCGAGCACCGCCGCGGCCACAACCATGAGCAAAACTCCGTTCATTACATTTCCTCCTCTAAAAAGAACTACTCAGACATAAAAAATGAGGGCCGTCGGTTGCGCTCGACGGCCCTCATCTTCATCAGCCGCCCGTTATCGTACGGGCTAGCTGTATGTGCTAACCCGCATCAGATAATTACTACGCTGATAATGTTTAGCTGATGCGTGAACATGTCTGAGAAATCCTCTTCAATCATGATGTGAACGATCCGTGCGTGTTCACATCCCCCAGTGGTTGAAAAGGAGTATGAAACTTTAGTTACCTAAAGTCAACGCAAATATGTAATGAATTTTCAACTTTTTTGAATTTCTCGGTATAAAACGCCACTGACCTCGGACTTTACCCCACGACAGTTTTTGCTTGAGAGATGCTCCT
>JAXJCX010000007.1:0-20744 GCA_036302225.1 Collinsella sp. | reverse complement strand
GTGCGACCTGTGCGTGGACCGTCCCGGCGGTCCGGCGTGTGCCGAGGCGTGCCCGACCAAGGGCCTCACCCTGGTAGACGAGGAGCGCCTGGCAGAACTGACTGCCGAGCGTGCCCGCGCCACCATCGAAAACGAGGCGTAAGCGTCGGGACGACAGGCCCAATGATTGTCAAATTAAATACCGAGCATTCGGTAGCAGAAAAAGGAAGGAGGGTGTCATGGAGAAGCATAAAGTGATCTGCCCGTACTGCGGCGCCGGTTGCCAGTTCAACCTCCTGGTCCAAAACGGCCAGGTCGTGGGCACCGAACCGCTCAACGGCATCACCAACCAGAGCGAGCTGTGCCTTAAGGGCATGAGCGGCTACGACTTCATCAACGACACCAAGATCTTGACTCCTCGCGTACTGCACCCGATGATCCGCCGCACTAAGGGCGCGGATCTTGAGCGCGTAAGCTGGGACGAGGCACTGGATTTCACCGCATCTAAGATGCAGGCCATAATTGACGAATATGGTCCTAATGCTGTCATGACCACCGGCTCTTCGCGAGGCGGCGGCAATGAGGCGAACTACGTCATGCAGAAGTTTACGCGTGCGTGCATCGGCACCCACAGCGTGGACAACTGCGCCCGTACTTGACACGGCCCTACTGTCCTCGGTCTGATGGACACGGTTGGTTCAGGTTGCATGTCATGCTCCATCCCCGGTATGGAGGATGCGGGCTGCATTTTCCTCTTCGGCTATAACCCTGCCGATTCGCACCCCATCGTCGCAAGGCGTATCGTGCGAGCCAAAGAAAAGGGTTGCAATATCATCGTCGCCGATCCGCGCCATATCGAAACCGCGCGTATCGCCGATCTCTACCTTCCGATCAAGAACGGTTGCAATGTCGCGTTCCTCAACGCCTTTGCCAACTGCTTGGTCAACGATGGCCTCTACGACAAGGAATTCGTCGCCGAGCACACGAACGGCTTTGACGAGTGGTGGGAGACCATCAAGAACTACACTCCCGAATCCGTACAGGACATCACGGGTGTCGAGCCCGCATTGATCCATCAAGCTGCCGAGATGTACGCCACGGCGAAGCCCTCTGCCATCATTGGCTGGGGTATGGGCGTATGCCAGCAGAAGCAGAACCTGAAGACGGTGCACACCATCGCCTCCATCGCCTGCGTTGCCGGCCAGATCGGCAAACCCAATTCCGGCCTCGCGCCCGTGCGTGGCCAGAACAACGTCCAGGGCTCCTGCGATATGGGCATGCTGCCCAACCTGTACCCTGGCTACCAGAAGGTCACCGACCCGGCAGTGCGTGCCAAGTTTGCCAAGGCTTGGGGCGTACCCGAGGAAAAGCTCCCGCTCGAGGAGGGCTACAAGCTCACCGACCTGGGCCACTTGGTCGACGAGGGCAAGGTGCACTGCTTCTACAACTACGGCGAGGACCCGGTGCAGACCGAGCCCGATTCGGCCGGTATGCGCAAGACGCTCTCCGAGCTGGATCTGTTCATTTGCCAGGACATCTTTATGACGCAGACGACCATGCTCGCCGACGTCATCCTGCCCGCTACCTCTTGGGGCGAGCACGAGGGTGTCTTTACCGCATCCGACCGTAGCTTCCAGCACTTTGACGCGGCCGTTCCTCCCAAGGGCGAGTGCCGTCACGACTGGGAGATCTTCGCGGACCTGTCCACGCGTATGGGCTATCCCATGCACTACGACAACACCGAGCAGATCTGGAACGAGTGCATTAGCCTGTGCCCCAACTTTGTGGGCGCGACCTACGAGAAGATGGCTCCCGAGGGCGGCTACGCCCAGTGGCCGGTCAAGAGCACCGATGTGAACGACCACGGTACGCCCGACATGTTCGCTGGTGGCAAGTTCACCACCAAGGACGGCCGCGCCAACCTGATGGCGCACGACTGGGAGGCGCCCTCCGAGCTTCCCGACGATGAGTACCCGCTCATCCTGTGCACCGTCCGCGAGGTCGGCCACTACAGCTGCCGCTCGATGACCGGCAACTGCAAGACGCTGGCGCTGCTCGCCGACGAGCCCGGCTTTGTCCGCATGAATCCCGCGGACGCCCAGGCGCGCGGCATCAAGAACGGCGACATCGTCTCGATTCACAGCCGCCGCGGCCAGGTATACAGCCGCGCCGACGTGAGCGACCGTATCAACAAGGGCACGGTCTATATGACCTACCAGTGGTGGATCGGCAAGTGCAACGAGCTGACCATGCACAAGGTCGACCCGGTCTCGCATACGCCCGAGGACAAGTTCTCCGCCTGCCAGGTCGACGCCATTGCCGACCAGGTCTGGGCAGAGGGCGAGGTCGAGCGTCAGTACACCGAGCTCAAGCAGGCTCTGGTGGACGCCGCCGCTCCCCAGGACGTTGAGCCCGGCGCCGCCAAGTTCGACGACGAGACGCACGTGAATCAAATCGTGTAGTCCCGTTCTCGTTGGCTTTTTGGGCCGGGCGTCCCGTACGTTCGGGACCCCGGCCCGTTATTTTGAAAGGAAGTGGGGATGAACCGCTTCATCGACATCAACCCGGAGAGGTGCATCGGCTGCGGAACATGCCAGTCCGCCTGTGCCGACGCCCACCGGATGCAGGGTCTTCAGGATACGCCGCGCCTGGCGCTCGTGAAGACCGGCGGTATTTCGGCCGCCCTTGCCTGCCACCATTGCGAGGGTGCCCCCTGCGCCGAGGTTTGCCCGGTGAATGCCATCGAGCACGATGGCGATCGCATCCACGTCAAGGAGCAGGAGTGCATCGGGTGCAGGCTGTGCGCCATCGCGTGCCCCTTCGGAGCCATCCATCCCGATGGCACGTCTATCGCCGGTGTCGCAGGCATGTGCGACCCGACGCCTTCGTATCCTAAGTCCCTGAGCAGCCTGCTTACGTGGGCTCCTGGCCAGTACACCTGCGCCGTCAAGTGCGACCTGTGTGCCTTCGATCCGGACGGCCCGCATTGTGTGGCGGCCTGCCCCACCAAGGCGCTGACCGTCATGGGTGGCGCGGCCGATCGCGAGCTCGACGAGGCCAAGCGCCTGCGCTCGATCGAAAACGGTCCGTCCGTCGACGTTACCGCTGTGGCCCAGGGTCTGTCCGAGAAAGCAGAAGGGAGCGTAAACAATGGATAGCATGACGCTGTTTATCGCATCGCTTGCCGTCTCGTGCATCGGTGCGCTCGCCTCGGTTCTGCTGATCAAGGCCGATAACGCCGCCAAGACCGCCGGCTGCCTTATCGGCGCCGTCGCCGCGGTGCTTTCGTTTGTGGCCGGTATCCAGGCCGTGCTGGGCGATGTCACGTCGGTCGACACCATCGTGTTTTTCCCGTTTGCCCATTTCCAGCTGCTGCTCAATCAGCTGTCCGGCCTGTTCGTGGCACTCATCTCGGTGCTCGCGTTTGCCGGTTCGATCTACGGCCTCAACTACTTTGATGAGTACCCGGGCAAAAAGGGCCGCGCCGGCTTCTTCTATAACACCTTCGTGGCGTCCATGATGCTCGTCATCACCGCCGACAACGTGTTTTGGTTCCTTGTCGCCTTTGAGCTCATGTCGCTGACCTCGTACTTCCTGGTCGTGATCGAGGAGAACGAGAACTCCATCCATGGCGGTTGGCTCTACTTTGTGATCGCGCACGTGGGCTTTGTGCTCATCATGGCGAGCTTCCTCACCATGACCAACTTCGCCGGTGGCTCGTTTGCCTTTGCGGATTTCCGCGCTACGCAGTTTAGTCCCGCGGTCGCATCCGTGTGCTTCGTGCTCGCCTTCTTTGGCTTTGGCGCCAAGGCCGGTATCATCCCGCTGCACGGCTGGCTGCCCAAGGCACATCCCGAGGCGCCGTCCAACGTGTCGGCCCTCATGTCCGGCGGCATGATCAAGATCGGTATCTTCGGCATCCTCAAGGTTGGTCTCGACCTGCTCTCCGCCTCGGGCGTTCAGGTCTGGTGGGGCCTTATGGTCATGGTCTTCGGTGCGATCTCGTCGGTCCTCGGCGTGGCCTTCGCCCTGCAGGAGCATGACATCAAGCGCCTGCTGGCCTATCACTCCGTCGAGAACATCGGCATCATTCTGCTCGGCGTCGGCGCCTCCATGGCCGCCATGGCGCTCAACTCGGTCGGCATCGCCGTCCTGGCTCTGATGGCCGCCCTCTACCACACGTTTAACCACGCGATGTTTAAGGGCGAGCTGTTCTTGGGCGCGGGTGCGCTGCTGTACTCCACGGGTACGCGCAATATGGAGAAGATGGGCGGCCTGTTCCGTCGTATGCCGGCAACGGCCATCTGCTTCCTCGTTGGCGCGCTTGCCATCTCGGCCATCCCGCCCTTCAACGGCTTTGTGTCCGAGTGGTTTACCTACCAGTCGCTCTTTAACGCCGCCATGCAGGGCGACAAGGCCGTCATGATCGTGGCCGTGTTCGCTGCCGTCGCGCTTGCCATTACCGGCGCGCTGGCTGTCACGTGCTTCGTCAAGGCCTATGGTGTCTCCTTTGCCTCCGCGCCCCGCTCCGAGGCCGCGGCCAATGCCAAGGAGGTTCCCGCCCCCATGGTGTTTGCGCAGGGTCTGCTCGCGGCCATCTGTGTCGTGCTGGGCATTGGCGCTCCCGTGATCGCGCCCGTGCTGGTCGATGTCGCCGCGTCCGTACTGCATCCGTACGGTGGCGTGTTTGCCACCGAGGGCATGGAGCTCATGAACCAGTACTCCGGCGCTGCCACCTCCACGCCCGCGATCGCCATTGCGCTCGTGGTGCTCGTCGGCCTTGCCTGCGGTTATCGCAAGCTCAAGACCGTCGGCAAGGTGCAGAAGTCCCAGCCGTGGGCATGCGGCTATGCTCCCAACGAGCATATGCCCGTCGTGGCCACGACCTTTGCCTCTGAGGTGTCCTGGTTTATGCAGCCGCTCTACACGCTGCGCGACCGCTGCACGGCCGTCTGCTGGTCCATCGCGCACTTCTTCCAGAAGCTCACCGGTGTGGCCGAGGCTGTGGAGCCCGTACCTGACAAGGTTCTCGTCGATGCCCCGCATAAGGGTGTCGAGAAGCTCGCCGACCTCGCGACTAAGCTCGAGGGCGGCAACTACAGCATCTATATCTGCTACATCGTCGCGGCACTCGTGGTATTCCTCGTGCTCGCCGTGCAAATGGGTTAAGGAGGGGAGAGCATGAACAACATCGTACTTGCCGTTCTGCAGGGCGTGGTCGTTATGGCCGTCGCGCCGTTCTTCTCCGGTCTCGGTCGCGTGATCCGCGCCAAGATGCACAACCGTCGCGGCCCCAGCATCATGCAGGACTATCGCGACCTGGCCAAGCTCTTTGCGCGCCCCGAGTCCCAGAGCGAGGACGCGAGCTTTGCGCTGCGCATTATGCCGCCGCTGTTCTTCGCCGTCGCCTTTATGCTCGCGATGGGCCTGCCGCTCTTTACGGCGCAAAGCCCCATCCCGGTCTTTGGTGACGCTATCACCATCATGTACAGCCTGGCGCTCGCCCGCTTCTTCTTCGCCCTCTGCGGTGTGGATTCGTCCAACGCCTATGCCGGTATCGGCGGCGTTCGCGAGCTGCTCATGAGCGTGCTCATCGAGCCGTCCATGCTGCTGGCGCTGTTTGCCGCCGCCCTGGTGTGCGGCTCCACCGACATCGCCACCATGGGTCAGCACATCATGACGGGCGCCATCGACGCGCCGGTCGCCGTGATTCTCGCCGGCATCGCCTTTGCGATTGCCTGCTACATGGAACTCGGCAAGCTGCCTTTTGATCAGGCCGAGGCCGAGCAAGAGCTTCAGGAAGGTCCGCTCGCCGAGCTTTCCGGCCCGTCGCTCGCCATGGCCAAGCTTGCCATGTCCATGAAACAGGTCCTGGTCGTCGCCTGGTTCTGCGCGATCTTCATCCCTTGGGGCGAGCCCACGACCGTGGGCGCCGCCGCCGTTCTGGGCGCGGTCATCTTCCTGGTGAAGTGCCTGATCGACTTTGTCGTATGCGGCGTGATCGAGAACTCCTGCTCGCGCTCGCGTTTTAAGGTGCTTGGCAATCAGACCTGGGCCGTCGTGGGCATCGCCGTTCTGGCGTTTGTCTTCGTGGTCGTCGGCGTGTAGGAGAAGGGAGAAACAATGTCATTTGCAGTCAGTCTGTCCCTTCTCGGCTTGGTCGCTATCGCGGCCCCGATGGTGGCCTCGGTGCTCGTCGCCCTGTTCCCCCGTCCGTACGCCAAGTGGTTCAGCGTTTTGGGTGCCGCCGTCTCGACGGCCTGCACCATCGCCCTCGCCGCGAATTTCGCTGGCGCCGGCATGCCCGACACGCAGGTCCCCCTGATCTCGTTTGGGCAGACCCTCGTCATGGGATTCACCTTCGATCGCATGAGCACGCTGCTCGCGCCCGCCTTTGTGGGTATCGGCCTGCTTGTCGTGATCTATTCGATTCCCTATATGAGCGAGAATAACCGTGAGCATCCCGACGCGCCGCGTCGTCGCTTCTACGCGTACCTCGCGACCTTCATCGGCGCCATGGCCGGCCTCGTGTACAGCTCGACCCTTTTGGGCCAGCTCGTGTTCTTTGAGATCACGGGTGCCTGCTCTTGGGGCCTCATTAGCTACTACATGACGCCTACGGCCAAGAAGGCCGGCATGAAGGCCCTGATCATCACGCATATCGGTGCGCTCGGCCTGTATCTGGGCGCCGCCATCGTGTTTGCTCACACCGGCACCTTCGCCATTACCGCGATTGCCGGCCTCGACGCCAAGCTCAAGGCCATCGTCCTTTTGCTCGTGCTGTTTGCGGCCTGGGCCAAGTCCGCACAGGTTCCCATGTACATGTGGCTGCCTTCGGCCATGGAGGCGCCGACGCCTGTTTCGGCCTACCTGCATGGTGCCTCGATGGTCAAGGTCGGCGTGTGCGTGTTCGCGCGCGCACTCGTCTCTGCCGGCGAGATTCCCGAGATCGTGGGCTGGGTCGCCATTATCGACGCCATGGTCACCATGCTCTTTGGTTTCCTGATGTACCTGCCGCAAAAGGACATGAAGCGCCTGCTGGCCTTCTCCACGATCGCCCAGCTCTCCTATGTGTTCTTTGGTCTGGGCCTTTCGGTCTTTGGCAGCCAGCTGGCCTTTGATGGCGCCGTGTGCCACATCTTTAACCACGCTTTCGCCAAGACGCTGTTCTTCCTGATCGCCGGTTCGTTCTCCTTTACGCTCGGCACGCGTATGCTGCCCAAGCTTCGCGGCATCGTAAAGAAGTACCCGATCTCGGGCGTGGGCTTTGGTGTCGCCGCGCTCGCCATTGCCGGCGTGCCGCCCATGAACACGTTCTTCTCGAAGTTCCAGATCATCGCCGGTGGCTTCTCTGTGGGTGCCGGCAACGTCGCGATCCTGGTGCTCGTGTGCATCATGGTCGCCGAGACCGTCGCCACCTTCGCCTGGTTCCTCAAGTGGATGGGCTATTGCCTGCCCGGCGAGCCGAGCGAAGAGGTCGCCGCGGGAGCCCCGCTTCCCCGCGCGATGGCGTTCGTGTTCATCGTGCTCATCATCATGGTCATCGTCAGCGGCCCGCTTTCGGCCAGCTGGATCGGTTAGGAGGTAGAACGACATGGGTTATTCGATCGTCAACATCCTTGGCGGCCTTCTGATCGTCACGTCCACCATGGTGGTTGTCTCCAAGAACATTAAACATTCCATCCACTGGTATGCGGTGCAGTCGCTGGTGCTCGTGGGGCTTCTCGCCACGCTCGGTGTCACCACTGGTGCGCAGGAGCTGCTTATGTGGGCCGGATCTGCCTTTATCACTAAGGTTGTCCTGGTCCCTTACATCCTCAACCGCGCATACAAGAAGATGGGCGAGCCGAGCGACGCATCGCTCAAGGCCGGCCTTAAGCCCGCGTGGGCCATTTGCATCATCGCCGTCGAGGTTGCGATTTGCTTTGCCGTTGTGACGCAGATCAGCCTGCCCACGGCCGAGGTCGCAACGCCTGCGCTCGCTATTAGCTTCGCTCACTTCTTTGTGGGCCTCACCTGCATCATTTCGCAGCGCAACATCATGAAGCAGATCTTTGGATACTGCCTTATGGAAAACGGCAGCCACGTGACGCTCGCGCTTTTGGCTCCCACCGCTCCCGAGATCATCGAGATCGGTATCGCCACCGACGCCATCTTTGCCGTCATCATCATGTCCATCGTCGTGCGTCGCATTTGGGACGACTCCCACTCGCTCGATGCGCGCGACCTGTCCGAGCTGAGGGGGTAGTCCATGGAAACGTTGATTCTCGCCCTGCTCGCGACTCCTTTGGTGTTCTCGCTGGTCATGGCGTTTTTGCCCAAGAACACGTCCTATAACGTGTTTGCCGGTCTCAACCTGGTCTCCGTCGCAGCCGTCCTGGTGCTGTCGATTATGACGGCCGGTGACGTCCTTATGAGCGGCGACACCGCGAGCGCTCTTGGCCTGTGGTTCCACCTTGATTCGCTGGGCGCCATCTTTGTGCTGCTCATCGGCTTTATCGGTTTTCTTACGGGGCTGTTCTCGCTGCCCTATGTAAAGGCCGATATCGAGGAGGGTTCCATGCCCGCCGAGCGCGCCAAGCAGTATTTTGCGCTGTTTAGCCTGTTTGTGTTCACCATGCTGCTCGCGTGCCTGTCCAACAACATGATCCTCACGTGGGCCGCCGTGGAGGCAACCACGCTTTCCACCGTGTTCCTCGTGGGTATCTACAAGAACAAGACGGCCCTCGAGGCTTCTTGGAAGTATGCGATGGTCTGCACCGCCGGCGTGGCCTTTGGCCTGTTCGGTACGCTGCTGATCTACGCCAACGCCGCCGACGTGATTCCCAACGCCCACGAGGCCGCATTCCTGTCGTGCGTGCTGCCGTATGCCGACCAGTTCGACCCGACGCTCATGCGCCTCGCCTTTGCGTTTATCGTGATCGGCTTTGGCACCAAGGCCGGCCTGTTCCCCATGCACACTTGGCTGCCCGATGCCCACTCCCAGGCCTCGAGCCCTGTCTCGGCCCTGCTCTCGGGCGTGCTGCTTAAGTGCGCCATGCTTGTGATCATGCGCTTCTACGGCTTTACCATCCAGGCCGTGGGCGCCGAGTATCCGCAACTTTTGCTGCTGATCGTCGGCACGCTGTCCATTTTGGTGGCGGCACTTTCGATGTTTCGCCAGGACGACCTCAAGCGCCGCTTTGCGTACTCGTCTGTGGAGAACGTGGGCGTTATCGCCCTGTGCCTGGGTATCGGTGGCCCGCTGGGTATCGCCGCAGCCCTGCTGCACTGCGTGTTCCATGGCTTTACCAAGACGCTTGCCTTCTGCGTGTCCGGCAACATCCAGCACGCCTTTGGCACGCGCAGCCTGGCCAAGATCCAGGGCGTCGTCGAGGTTGCCCCCGCAACCGCCGCGCTCGCCGTCCTGGCGCTGCTCGGTCTTGGTGCCTTCCCGCCCTTTGGCATGTTTATCTCCGAGTTCCTGACTTTTGTCGCCGGTGTTACCGCCGGTCCCATGTGGCTAGTCGTCGTGGTCGCCCTCGGTCTTACCGTGGCCATCTCCGCACTCACCCGCATCGCACTCAAGTCGGTGTTCGGCCATGCGCCCCAGGGCATGGGCAAGCATGAGGCCCCGGCGCTCATGCTTATCCCCGAAATCATCCTGGCTGTCATGATCTTGTGGTTTGGCATCGCCACCCCGCTGCCTCTCGTGCACGGTGTGGAGACCGCGACCGGCATCGTGCTCGAGCAGAGCACCGAGGATCTTCACGCGACGCCGATGTACCGCGCTGTGTTCGGTACCGAGACCGCTCAGAGCGAGGTGGAGTAACGAATGATTGAAACTGAGAACAAGGTGTATGCCCGTCGCTGCGAGAGCCATGTCGAGGCCCTGCGCCGCGCCGTTCCGGGCTGCATCGAGAAGGTCGAGTGGCAGTGCGAGGACCAGCTGACGATTACCGTCAAGCAGGACAAGCTGCCCGAGGCCGTCCACTACCTGTACTACGAGCGCTACGGCTGGATTCCCGTGATTGTCGGCAACGACGAGCGCTCCCTGTGCGGCCGTTACGCCGTGTACTACGTCATCTCCATGGAGGGGGAGGACCCCGGCTGGGTTACCGTGCGTGCCGAGGTCGACCCCGCCAAGATGACGTTCCCGTCCGTGACGCCGTTCGTCCCCGCCTGCGTGTGGGGCGAGCGCGAGCTGCGCGATATGTTCGGCCTGATTCCCGAGGGTCTGCCCGACCGCCGTCGCCTGGTGCTTCCCGACGATTGGCCCAGCGGGCTGTACCCGTTGCGCAAGGATTCGATGGATTACCGTTTCCGCCCCGCCCCCGCGAGCGACATGGAAAACTACGAATTCTTGGCCGACACCAAGGGCAAGGAGACCACGCTCGTCCCCATGGGACCGTTGCACATCACCTCCGACGAGCCCGGCCACTTCCGCCTGTTCGTTGAGGGCGAGACGATCGTCGATGCCGACTACCGTCTGTTCTACGTGCACCGCGGCATGGAGAAGGTCGCCGAGACGCGCCTGAACTATGACGCCGTGACGTTCCTCGCCGACCGCATCTGCGGCATCTGCGGCTGCGCCCACTCGGTGGCCTATGCCGAGGCCGTCGAGCGCGCCCAGGGCATTCATGTCCCGCCGCGCGCCCAGTACATCCGCGCCATCATGCTCGAGGTCGAGCGTCTGCACTCACACCTGCTCAATATTGGCCTCGCATCGCACTACACCGGCTTCGACTCCGGCTTCCAGCAGTTCTTCCGCGTCCGCGAGAAGTCCATGGACCTGGCCGAGAAGCTCTCCGGTCACCGCAAGACCTACGGCCTCAACGTGATCGGCGGCGTGCGTCGCGACATTTTGGCCGAGCAGAAGCTCTCCACGCTCACGACCATCCACCAGCTGCGCTCCGAGGTTCAGGAGCTCGTCGACGTCTTGCTCTCCACGCCCAACTTTATTGAGCGTACGAGTGGCATCGGCATCTTGGACCGCAAGATCGCACGCGACTTCTCGCCGGTCGGCCCGCTCATGCGTGGCTCGGGCTATGCCCGCGACGTGCGCTTTGACCATCCCTTCGACGGCTACGCCGATCCGGACGTCCAAAAGATGCACGCCGCCACGGCCGACACCTGCGATGCCTTCGGCCGTACCGCCGTTCGCATCCAGGAGGTCTACGATTCGATCGACATGATCGAGACCATGCTCGAGAACTGCCCGTCGGGCCCCATCCTCACCACGGATTGGGAGTACACCCCGCACAAGTACGCCATCGGCGCCACCGAGGCGCCGCGCGGCGAGGACGTGCACTGGGCCATGCTCGGCAATAACCAGAAGTGCTACCGCTGGCGCGCCAAGGCCGCCACGTACAGCAACTGGCCGGTCCTGCGCTACATGTTCCGCGGCAACACCGTGGGCGACGCGGCGCTGATCGTCGGCTCGCTCGACCCGTGCTACTCCTGCACCGACCGCGTGACGGTGACCGATGTCGCCGCCAAGCGCGACCACGTGCTCGACAAGGAGCAGTTCGAGAACGTCTGGCGCGACAAGTCGCCGCTTGCGGGCGAGGGCACCATGGCCGCTCCGCTCGATGAGGAGGCGCTCTAATATGCTGAAGCTTTGGAAGGTTAACGCCAAGGCCGGCGACGCGACGGTCAAGTACCCGTTTGCGCCGTTTCCCACCAACAAGGACATGCGCGGCAAGCCCGAGCACAACGCCGAGCTCTGCATCGCCTGCGGTGCCTGCGGCGTGGCGTGCCCGGCCGATGCCATTCGCATGGACACCGACCTTGCGGCCGATACCATCACCTGGTCGATCGACTACGGTCGCTGCATCTTTTGCGGCCGCTGCGAGGAAGCCTGCCCCATGGAGGCCATCAAGCTCACCGAGGAGTTTGAGCTGGCCGTCATGAGCAAGGACGACCTCACCAGCAAGAGCGTCTACACGCTCGAGCACTGCTCGCGCTGCGGCAAGCCGTTTGCCCCGCACAAGGAGATCGACTACGCCAAGCGCCTGCTGCAAAAGGCCGGCGGCATGGAGGCCGAGCAGGCCGCCCGCACCGTCGGTATGTGCCAGGAGTGCAAGCGCGAGCTCGACGCCCTGCGCGCCGCCTCGGCCGTAAAGACCGGCAACGCGCGTGGCATGGCTGCCAACGAGACGCTTGCGTCCGGCGAGCCCCAGGGCCCCGGCATGGAGTATCTGGGCGGCCACGGCGTGAACCCGGAGTATATCGACCGCGAGCTCAACCCCGATGCGCCCGAGATTCCAGCCGGTCCGGCGCCGATCGAGGGCATCATCATGGATTTTGATACGAAGGAGGAGTAACCATGGCCGAACCCACGCTTTTGCCCGAGCGGCTTCAGTACCGCCCGACCAAGATCGAGCTCGACGAGAGCATCGAGAAGGCCAAGGCGACCCTTCTTAAGAAGATCAAGCGCTCGGTGTACGTCTACCGTGTTGACTGCGGCGGCTGCAACGGCTGCGAGATCGAGATTTTCGGTTCCATCACGCCCGTCTTTGACGTCGAGCGCTTTGGTATCAAGGTCGTGCCCTCGCCCCGTCACGCCGATGTGCTGCTGTACACCGGCGCCGTGACGCGTGCCATGCGCATGCCGGCTCTGCGCGCCTTTGAGGCCGCACCCGATCCCAAGATCGTGGTGTCCTATGGCGCGTGCGGCTGCACCGGCGGCATCTTCTACGATAACTACTGCGTCTGGGGCGGCACGGATAAGATTCTGCCGGTCGATGTCTACATCCCCGGCTGCCCGCCCAGCCCCGCGCAGACCATCTACGGCTTTGCCATGGCGCTCGGTCTGCTGGACCAAAAGCTCCATGCCGAGACCACGGTGGAGGCCGCCGGCGAGCAGGCCGATATCCTGCACCCCGGCGTGCCGTACAAGCTGCGCGTTGCCATCGAGCGCGAGGCTCGCGCCATGAGCGGCTACCGTTACGGCCGCGACCTGGCCAACGAGTTTATGGACACGCTTGAGGGTGCGCCCAAGGGCGATATCCGCGGTGCCATGGCGCTGCTCATCGACAAGCAGGACGATCCTCGCCGCGTTGAGGTCTACTCGGCGCTGCAGGATCTGGTGCTGGCCGGAGGTCGCTAGATGGAGCTCACTGACCGCTCTGGTTACTTTGCGGGCCCCGGTATGCTCGGCGGCTCCTTTGGCGACGCCTCGCGCGCAAGCGACGAGGCTGCCGAGGGCGTCGCCGACCCCTGCCTGGGTCATGCGCCCGACCAGGTGGTCTTCTACGAGCTCACGCGTAAGTTTGTGGAGACCGAGGAAGACGTTCCCCAGGAGGCCTGCGACGTGCTGTACTACACGCTCGCCGTGGGCCACCACACCGGCGTGCTCGATTGCTTTGAGCCGCGCCTGTCGGTGCCGGTGGATGTGTTCTATTCGCTCGTCGACGCGCTGCCGGAGGGGGAGGCCAAGACCAAGTTCGAGGCCATCCGCTCCTTTGGCGAGTGCCAGCTCGACAAGGCGGCGGTGCCGTCGCTGCTCGAGGCCTGCGATGCGCTGCTCGACGAGCGCGGTTTTCGCGGGTCGGCCAAGGCCGGCATCTCGGTGTTCGACGACGACTTTGGCCTGCATGCTCAGCAGGTCGCGTTCTTAATGAAGTTTCGCGATCTGGTAGAGCGCGTGCGCGATGTGTCGGGCGTGTATCTGACGGGAAGGTTGCAGTAATGGGTCGCGTTGTGGATGGCCAAGTGAACGGCGCTCCGTTTGCGGGTATCGTGCTCACAGCGGGAAGCGTGCTGCGTGCCGACGATGCCGCCGGCCCCGTGCTCTCCAAAAAGATGGAGGACGCGCCCATCGCCGGTTGGTACACCATCGACGGCGGCCAAACGCCCGAGGACGACATCATCGAGGTCAAGCGCGAGCGTCCGCCGCGCCTGGTCTTGGTCGATGCTGCCGACATGGCGCTGCCCGTCGGCGCCATCCGCTTGCTCGACAAGCGCGACGTGGCCCGCAAGTCGATGTTCACCACGCATTCGCTTCCTTTGTCGATTCTGATCGAGGAAATCGAGCAATCGTGCGAAGATATCGTCTTCGTTGGGATTCAGCCGGGCGACACGGAGTTCTACAACCCCATGTCTCCGGAAGTCTTTGACGCCGTCGACGCCGTGTACGACGCCGTGGCTGCCAACGACTTTTCCCATTTTGTCCGCTTGGGGCAGGAGCAATAGGAGCGCTTGTCCCTGCTGATTAGGAAAGAAGTGATTGACATGGCAGATTCCAAGGCAGAATATCCCGCTCCCGATTGCCTGGCGCCCGCCGCGATCGAGGCCAAGACCGAGGCCGCCGGCGTGACCAAGGCCAACCTGCCGGTCGCAAAGGCCTTTCTGTTGGCAATGTTCGCCGGTGCGTTCATTGCCTTCGGCGGCCTGTTCTTTACCGTGTTCTTGAGCGATAGCACGCTGGGCTGGGGTGCCCAGCGCGTCGTGGGCGGCCTGTGCTTTTGCCTGGGCCTGGTGCTCGTGCTGGTGTGCGGCGCCGAGCTGTTCACCGGCAACTCGCTTATGGTCTGCGCGCTCAAGAGCAAAAAGATCACCCTGGCTCAGATGCTCAAGGCATGGCTCGTCGTGTGGCTTGGTAACTTTGCCGGTGCCCTGTTCATCGTCTTTTTGGTGTACATGGCCGGCATTTACAAGCTCAACGGCGAGGCGGTCGCCAATTCCATGGTGAGCGTCGCCGCCGGCAAGGTGACGATCGACTGGGTGACGATCTTCTTCCGCGGCATCCTGTGCAACATCTTTGTGTGCCTGGCCGTGTGGATCGGCACCGCCGGCAAGACCGTGGTCGATAAGGTTGTGGGTATTCTGCTGCCCATCGCCGCCTTTGTGGCCTGCGGTTTTGAGCACTGCGTTGCCAACATGTACTTTTTGCCCATGGGTGCCGTGATGCACGCGTGCGGCTACGGTGCCAAGGTCGCCGGCGCCGATGCGCTCAACGCCGCGGGCATTGCGTTTAACCTATCCGCCGCCACGCTGGGCAACATCGTGGGCGGCGCGGTTCTGGTCGCGCTCGGCTACTGGTTTATCTATGCCAAGAAGTCCGAGGCGTAAGGTACCGTCTGTTTGACGTTGGGCCTCCCGCGGGGCGTTGCCGTGCGGGAGGCTTTTTGGGTCTGGGGCTCGTTGTCGGGCTGTTGGCCTGTTGTGTTTGGCTGATGAAAGGGGTAATCGAGATGGCATCTGCTGTGAAGCGTGACGGTCGCACCGTGGTGACCACATGCGGGGGATGCTATGCCGATTGCGCCTTTGTGGCACGCGTTGAGGACGGTCGCGTGGTGGCCGAGTCGCCGGTGCCGGGGCACCCGTGCGCGGCGCGTGCCCTGTGCGCCCGCGGGCGCCATCGCCTGGACATGCCGTTTGACGAGCGTGACCGTATTTTGCATCCCATGCGCCGCCGAGCTGATGGCTCGGGGTTCGATGCGATTTCCTGGGACGAGGCGTTTGCCCAGATTGCCGAGCGCCTTTTGGGGATTGTTGACGAGCGTGGGCCCCGTGCGCTGGGCATGACGCTCGGCGTGCCCTCGTTCGACCGCTACTGGGCCTATCGTCTTATGCATGCGCTGGGCTCGCCTAATGTGTACGGTGCCGATGGCGCCTGCGAGGTAAGCCGACTTACCGGTTGGGAGCACAGCCTGGGCTATAGTCCCGCCTCCGACCTGGCGCATACCGATTGCATCATGTACCTAGGGCGTTCACTGGTGGATTCGTCGACGACGGGGGCCGTTGATGCGCTCAACGATGCGCGCCGGCGTGGGGCGAAGATCATCGTGGTCGACCCGCGGCGCAGTGGCTCTGCGGCGCTTGCCGACCGCTGGTTGCGCGTGCGCCCGGGCTGCGACTTGGCGCTGCTGTTGGGTATTGTCCACGTGTTGATTGCCGAGGACCTGTACGATCACGAGTTCGTGACCCGCTATACCACGGGTTTTGACGAGTTGGCGCAGGCGGCCGCTGTTTGGACGCCCGAGTGGGCTGAGTCGATGTGCGATGTGCCGGCGGACGATATCCGAGCGACTGCGCGTGATTTGGCTGCCGCCGCGCCTGCTGCCGTGGTGGACGCCGGTTTTCATGGCGGCATCGGAATCGCGTATGCCAATAGCACCCAGACCGCGCGCGCTATTTGCTTGGTCGATGTGCTGCTGGGCTGTATTGGACATGCGGGCGGCGCGCTCAACCCATCCACGCCGCTTGTGTTGGGCGATCTCGATCCCGCACGCTTTGCGACGCCGCCGGTGCCTCGCGGGCCCAAGCTGGGGTCCGAGCGCTATCCACTGGTCGATCCGGTGCGCGGCCTGTGCACGACCATCGGCCAGTCGATTCTTGCCGGCGATTTGCGCGGGCTCATCGTCTACGCCAGTAACCCCGGTGCGGGCTATGGCAATGCACAGGCTTGGCTGGGTATTTTGCAACAGCTCGACTTGCTCGTGACGATTGACATTCGCTGGTCCGAGACGGCGCGTGCTTCTGATTTCGTGCTGCCCGACGTGACGTACCTGGAGGCCGATCGCGGTGTGGGCACAGTCGTGGGCGCCAATGATTCGCGCGTGTTCTACCGCAACGCCGTGCTGCCCGTGTTGCATAACGACACGCGTCCCGGTCGGGAGATCTTTGTCGGTCTGGCGCAGGCGTGTGGCGTTGGCGAGTACTTCCGGTTTACGTCTGACGATCTGGCGGCTGCCCAGGTGGCACCGTTTGGGATCGATCTGGACGAGCTCAAGGAACGCGGCTGGGCCGACACGGGCGTTGCGCTGCCGTCGCGTACGGGCGAGCCGGTGATTCCCTTGAACGGTGGCAGGATCGCGCTAGCAAGCGACGTGTGGGGCCGAACCGGTCTGGGCCGCGTTCCCGGTTGGATCGCGCCCATGGTGGAGCCCGGTCCGGGGATGTTTCGCCTCATTAGTGGCAACCGTCCCTTTGAGTCGCACACCTCGCGAAGGCTTGCGGCCCAAGGTGCCGCCGAGGCTGGATCGGACCTGGATGCCGTGCAGATGAATGCCGATGCCGCCGCTCGCATGGGTATTGCCGACGGCGAGATTGTCGAACTCGTGAGCGATATGGGCCGCGATCGCGTGCGCGTAGAGACGACGCCCTATCTGCATCCGGCCTGCATCTTTACGTCGGCCGCCCCCGGTGGGCGTTCGTTTGGCGCCGATGCCGGTGGCGCTCAAGCCTTGGGCGTGGGCCCGCTCGACCATACGCCGTTGCGTTGGGATCCGTTGACGGGTGCCGCGCTCACCCAGGAAAACGCCGTTCGCGTGGAAAAGATCGTCGCGCGCGGGGATAATGACGAGTAATTGACTCAGCTGATGTATTCGACTGATCCACGTTTCTTTTGAAAGGCCGCACATGAGCGATAGCCAGAACATGTCCGATGAGGTACGCGCCCGCCTTCGCGCTATTCCTTCCGTCAACGAGCTGCTCGCAGAGTGGCCGGTTGTGAAGGCGGCGGGGGAGACCTGCGACGCGGTGGTGCATGCCGCCGTCACGGCCGAGCTCGATGAGGAGCGCGCCGCGATTCGTGCCGGCGCCGCCCCGCGTTCCAAGCGCGACCTGGCCTCGGCCATTGAGTGGCGTGCGCATCGCTCCGCGCTGCCGAGCCTGCGTCCCGCCGTCAACGCCACGGGTGTGGTTATCCATACCAACCTTGGTCGAGCCCCGCTCGCGGAGTCGGCCGCCAAGGCCGTGGCCGAGGTCGCGCGCGGCTACAGCACGCTCGAGTACAGCGTGGACACCTGCTCGCGCGGGTTGCGCAAGGAGCATGCCGCGCAGCTCATCCGCTCGCTTACCGGTGCCGAGGACGCGCTGGTCGTCAACAATAACGCGGCCGCGGTGCTGCTAGTGCTTGCCACCCATGCCGCGGGCAAAGAGGTTATCGTCAGCCGCGGTGAGCTCGTCGAGATCGGTGGCAGCTTTCGTATTCCCGACGTCATGGCGGCCTCGGGCGCCAAGCTCGTCGAGGTCGGCGCCACCAACCGCACGCATCTGGGCGACTACGAGCGCGCCATCACGCCCGATACGGCCATGATCCTCAAGGTCCATCCTTCCAACTATCGCATCGAGGGCTTTCACGAGGAAGTGGGCTCTCGGGAGCTTGCCGCCCTGGCCCACAAGCATGGTCTGCTGTTCTACGAGGACCAGGGTTCGGGCGCGCTTTTGCCCGATGACATCCTGGTGCGCGGCGGTGAGGAGCCCACGCCGGCTTCGGTCGCGGCAGGGCTCGATCTGGTGTCGTGCTCGGGCGATAAACTGCTCGGTGCAGCACAGGCGGGCATTATCATGGGCCGTCGCGATCTGGTCCAGGCCTGCGGCGCACATCCGCTCATGCGCGCTCTGCGTCCGGGCAAACTGGCTCTGTCGGCGCTCGAGGCCACGCTGCGTATCTACATGGACGGCGCCGACGTGGCCCATCGCGAGGTGCCGGTGCTCAGCATGCTTACGCTGCCGCAGGCTCATTTGGAGCGACGTGCCCGTAAGCTGCGTGATCGTATGGTCGCCGGGCTCGATAAGGCAGGTTGCCCGTGTGCCGTTGAGTTGGAGATTGTCGAGGAATCGTCGACCCCCGGTGGCGGCTCGCTGCCTACCGTGGAGCTGCCCACGATGTGCGTTGCCGTGCGTCTTGTTGACGAGCGCCTGACGGTCGACGCGCTCAAGCGCTCGCTTGTCCAGGACTTCGACACGCCGGTCGTCACGCGAACCTCGCACGATCGCATTTTGTTTGACGTCCGTACGCTTGTAGGCGACCGCGATATCGAGACGGCGGCGTCGACGCTCGTCGCGTGCGTTAAGAAGGCGGTTGCTCGATGAGTGAGGTTCAAACGCTGGTGGAGTGCCCCGTTATCGTTGGCACGGCGGGTCACGTTGACCACGGTAAGTCCGCACTGATCGAGGCGCTGACCGGCAAGAATCCCGACCGTCTGGAGGTTGAGCGCCGTCGCGGTATGACCGTGGAGCTGGGCTTTGGCGAGCTGGCACTGCCGAGTGGCAAGATCGTCGGCCTGGTCGACGTGCCGGGCCACGCGCATTACCTGCGCGCCATGGTGCAGGGTGCGACAGGCATCGACGTTGCCGTGCTGGTGGTCTCTGCCGTTGAGGGTGTAATGCCGCAGGCGCGCGAGCACGTGCACGTGCTGGAGCTGCTGGGCGTCACGCATATGGTGGTGGCGCTGACGATGTGTGACCTGGCCGATGCCGAGATGACCGAGCTTGCCGAGCTCGATGTCGATGACTTTTTGTCGGGTACCGTGTTTGCGGACGCGCCGATCGTGCCCGTGTCGTCCAAGACCGGTGCGGGAATCGATGACCTGTTAGCTGCGCTCGACGAGCAGGTTGCCGCTTGCTGGGATTCCTGCCGTGCCCGTGCCGAGCTCACCGATGCCGCGCCGCGCTTGCCGATTGACCGCTGCTTTACGATCAAGGGCGCCGGTACTGTGGTGACGGGAACGCTGCACGATGCGCCGGTTGCGGTGGGCGATGAGCTCGTCGCGCTGCCGTCGCGCACGGCCTGTCGCGTGCGTGGGATCCAAGTGCATGGCGACACTCAGCAGGCGCTGCCCGGTCAGCGTGTGGCGCTCAACCTAGTTGGTGACGGTGTCGCGGCGCTTGACCGTGGCGAGATGCTGGGCGTGGCGGACCGCCTTGGCCAGACGTTGCGCTTTATGATGACGTTCACCTACCTGGGCCGCGAGGGCACCAAGCCACGCGTGCTCGAGTCGGGCGCGCGTGTGCATGTGATGGCCGGAACGGCCGAGGTCGTCGGCCGCATCATGCTTTTGGAGGGCGAGGCCCCCATGGCGGTGGGCGAGACCCGTACCGTGCAGGTGCGCCTGGAGGAGCCGCTGCCGCTGTGTGCCGGAGACCATGCCGTGGTGCTGTCGTATTCGCCCGTTATGCTCATCGGCGGCGGGCGCGTGCTGCTATCGCGCTGCCGTCGCTCGCGCGAGCTTGCTGAAGGGGAGCGCGCACTGTATACAGCGCTCGAGTCCGGCGATATCGCGGGCGGTGTGGGCGCTTGGCTGGCGCTGCAGATGCTGCCGGTTTCGGCGGTTGATGTTGCCGAGGCTTTGGATCTTGGTGTCGGCGAGGTCGATGCCGCACTGCGCGGGTTGGTGTCGCAGGGCTCTGTTCGCAAGCTTGCTGTGGGTGATGCGGACTACTTGGCGGACGCCGTGGTGCTCGACGCTGCGATGGATGCACTGGCGGCGACCCTGTCAGCCATGCACGCGGCGTCTCCCAAGGAGACGGGCTTTACGCCCGGCGCCGTTGCCCATGCCGCCTGGCCCGCTGCGGATGAAGCCGTTGCCGCGGCTCTGATTGCCGAGGGCTGCTCGCGTGGCGTGTGTGCCTCCGAGGGCGCCGAGGTGTTCGACCCGCACTCCGCTGCCGCCGCGGCGCGTGTGGTGCGCGAGGCCTGCGAACGTATCGTTGCCTTGCTGGACGAAGCCGGCCTCGATGCACCGACGTTGCCCGAGGTGGGCGAGCAACTGCAGCTCGATCGCGACACCATGACGCGCGCCCTGCGCGAGCTTTCGCTCAACCGCACCATCGTTAAGGTCGAACGCGACGTTGCCCTGTCCGCTGCTGCCGAGGCCCATGCGCGTGAGCTCGTTGCCGCCGCCATTGAGGCAGCCGGCGGTGCTGCCACCACGAGCGTACTGCGCGAGGCCCTGGGTGTGTCGCGCAAACGTGCCATCAGCATCTTGGAGCACCTGGATGCCGTGCGCTTTACGGTGCTCGACAAGGATGCCGGCGGCCTGAGGTCCCTGCGC
>JAXJCX010000006.1:0-3601 GCA_036302225.1 Collinsella sp. | reverse complement strand
GGCCTCGAGCTTGCGGACAGGGTCGAGGCGGCATAGGATATCAACCGTATTCCAGATTCTAGGACGCCGGGCCGACTCGCTTCGGATGGGGCTCTACACCAACTTTCTCGACACTACCGCAACGCCAAGATCTGCGACGCCGTACGAACGGTATATATCGCGGCCACCACGCTCATGATGTTCTCTGGGATGTTTCTGCCGTAGGAAAAATACAGGTAATCGATGACTTCGATCCGCCCAATATTCAGCCCGAGAACGCGTACATCCTCGATCAGAACAAACGCCGTCAACACAGCCATCACAATAAGAAACCTGCCGTAGCGTGCGTAGAAGCTCTTTCGCGCCAACGGCTTGCTTTTGCGGTAGCAGACGAAAATCATGCCAAACGCCACGAACATGAACAAGGAACGCAACGCATAAAAGGCGAGTTGTTTGATTGAATCGGGCTGCAACACAAGCGACATGGCCTCGAAAGCAGAAAAGACGATGCAGGGCACGAGCATGTGAAGCCGGCTCATCTTGTTTACGATCGCCAATGCAAATGCCCACATGCTCGCCATGATTCCAATCGATAGGACGAGTTTCGTTATGGGGTGAGTCATGGGAAATTGGCTGCTGAGGATATCTGCCATCATCTTACGGCCCTGATACTCATCGAAGAATACGATGGCACTTTCGAGCATGTCGAAGAAAAAGAAGGCCGAGACCGTCAAGTAGCTTGTTCGATGTGAGACGAGGTACGTGCATACCGATACGCACACCGCCACCATGCAAACCAAGACGAACGTGATTCCGTAGAAGAAGTAGAACGCGCTCACTATCGGGCCTTTCGCTTATTGATATGTGCTATGGATAAATTTTGCGCCAAAGACATGCAGATCGCTGTCTTCAGCGCAAAATTTAACCAAAGAAAGGAGGGGTGGAAGACGCATATCCCCCACCCCAGCGCATGGGCGAAACTAGCCAGAATGAGAGTGGATAATCTCCCGTTTTTGGCCTATACCAGCGCTAAAAGTGGGAGATTATCCACTCTCATCGGGTGGCGCGCGCAGACGTGGTGTAAGAGCGTCCTGAGGTCCGTCGCTGCAAGTCCCGATGTTACTCCTTCTTGAGACCGCGCCTCTCGACTATCTCGTCCACTATCTCCCTGGCGCGCCGCCCGAGCGCGCGGCGCCTCCCCTCTGTCGGGGCCGGCCTGTCCGCGGGCTCGGCGAAGCCCTCGGCGGCCGAGGCCTCGGAGAACACGCGCTGCTGGGACCACTGCCCCTCGGTCTCCATGAGGCTCGCGCACGTCAGGCGCAGCATCGACTCCCTCGAGGGGAAGGACTGCACGACCCTGTAGCGGCGCTTGATCTCGCGGTTGGCGCGCTCCTGGACGTTGTTGGTGCGGAGCTTGGCCCAGTGCGCCCTGGGGAAGGCCGTGAACGCCAGCGCGGAGTCCTCGGCCCGCTCGAAGACCTCGCCGGCCCTGGCGGACACCGACGCCACCCAGGGCGCCGCCTCGGCCCACACGCAGCGCGCGAGGTCGGGGTCGTCCTGGTAGACCGCGGCGTGCACGAGGTCCCTGACGGCCGCCTTGGAGTCCTCGGGCCTGCCCGAGCAGGCGCTCTGGAGGTTGCGCTGCAGGTGCGTCACGCAGCGCTGCCAGGCGCAGCCCTGGAACAGGCGCGAGACGGCGGCCACGAGCCCGGCGTGGCTGTCGGAGACCACGAGGCGAACGCCGGCCAGCCCGCGCTCGCGCAGCCCGCCGAGGAATGCCGCCCAGGAGTCCTCGCTCTCGGTGTCGACCACGTCGCAGCCCAGGAAGTGCTTGCGCCCGTCGGCGCCCAGCCCGATCGCGGTCACGACGCCCTGCGAGACGACCGACGAGCCGACCCTGCAGCTCATGTAGGTGGCGTCGAGCCACAGGTAGCAGCACGGCGTGCCCGAAAGGTCGCGGCGGCGGAACTCCGCCACCTCGGCGTCGAGGTCGGAGCAGAGGCTCGAGACCTCCGAGCTCGACAGCGAGGATATGCCCAGCTTGGACGCCACGCGCTCGACCTTGCGGGTGGACACGCCGCACACGTACATCTCCTGCACGATGGCGGCCACCGATGTGTCGACGCGCGACCATCGCGCGAGCATGCCATCGGGGTAGTAGGTGCCGTGCCTGAGCTTGGGTATCTCGAGCTCCACGTCGCCCACGGCGGTCTTGAGCGACCTGGGGCGGTAGCCGTTGCGGCTGTTCTCCCTGCCGTCGCTGCGCTCGTTGCGGCTCGCGCCGCACATCTGCTGGGCCTCGGAGTCCATCAGCGCGTTCATCACGCTGCCCAGCATCCTGCACGCGAACTCGCGCGCGTCGCCGCACTCCTGCCAAAGCCTCGCCGCCTCGAGGGCCTCGTCGCGGCCGAGGCGCAGTACACTCTCTTCTTGGGGCATCGCCTTTCCTTCCATTCGTCACCTTCATTACTCCAACGACGAATTCTAGGCGGTGTCCCCGTCCTTTCTTGAAAGGGCGGAGGCGGGGCATGCCCCGCCTCTTACACCACATCTCTGTGCGCTACCCGTTTCATCTTGCCTATACTGTTTTGACACATATGTCTCAAAGGCGGCGTCCGTTATGGGCGCCGCCTTTTTTGTGGGTACATACATCCATGAGGTACCAACCCGGGTTAGGGGAGTGATCGTTATGTACAAAACTGCGTTCTTTACCATGCCGAGCGGTCTGTACGTGGTGAGCGCTGCGGCAGACGGGCTGCGTGCCGGCTGCGTCATCAACACTGCGGTGCAGGTGACGTCCGCACCGCCGCGAATTTCGGTTGCCGTGAACAAGGACAACGTCACCTCGGACGTTATCGCATCAGCCAAAGCGTTCGCGCTGACCGTGATCGATCAGACCGCCGACATGTTCTACATCGGTAACTTTGGGTTCCGCACCAGCAGCGATTATGACAAGTTTGCCAAGTACGAGACTCGCGAGACGGCTCTGGGCATGCCCTATGTGCCCGAGCACGCGGCGGCCCTGTTTAGCTGCCGTTTGATCGACACTGTGGATGTGGGCACGCATCTGCTGTTTATCGGCGAGGTCGAAGATGCCGAGCGCCTGAGCGACGAGACGCCGCTGACGTACGACTACTATCACAAGGTTCTGAAGGGCAAGACGCCTCCGAAGGCCTCGTCCTATCAAGGCTAGAATTGTTATAAAAACACTTGCATTATTTAATTGAGAACATATACTAATAAGCGAAGTACATCACCAGTCACGTTCGAGAGGAGAACATCATGGCTGAGGAGAAGAAGACGTATAAGTTCGTGTGCGTCGTTTGCGGTTACGAGGTTGAGGTCGATACGCCCGAGCTGCCCGAGGACTACGTGTGCCCGGTGTGCGGCGTCGGTCCCGATCAGTTTGAGCTCGTCGAGGAGTAGCTCGTAGACACACGACTTGCAGCAACACATAGCTCTGTCCAAGGGCCCCGGTCGGTTATCCCGGCTGGGGCCCTTTTCTTCCGCCCCCAAGGGATCACGGCTGCTGTTAGCCTATCCTGTCTGTCGTGAGTCCGGCCAACCGTTTGTCTCAATCTGTAACATCTAGCAGTGAAAACGGGGTCTACGTGTTACAGAT
>JAXJCX010000005.1:0-34737 GCA_036302225.1 Collinsella sp. | reverse complement strand
GCCGGCGGTGCTGCCACCACGAGCGTACTGCGCGAGGCCCTGGGTGTGTCGCGCAAACGTGCCATCAGCATCTTGGAGCACCTGGATGCCGTGCGCTTTACGGTGCTCGACAAGGATGCCGGCGGCCTGAGGTCCCTGCGCTAGGCCGGTCACTCGCTTCCGCCTCCTCAGTTGCGGTGAAATAGTTCCTATTTGGAGGCTTTGGCAGCAAATACAGGAACTATTCCACCGCAACTTCTTGTTCGTCTTTTTGGGATGGAGCCGTTTCGGTTTGGTAAAATACCGGCGCACTTGGGAACGGATGGGCTCCGGTGGGCTCCGCGGTCCTCAAAACCGTTGCGAGGCGTGCAAAACGTCTTGGATGTGTTCGATTCACATACGTTCCCGCCACACGCTACCAGCGCTTTTGTGCTCGCGGTCTTGCTGCGTGCCGCAAAGGCGCTGTTTTGTTTTTGCACGAGATTTTCGTAGCGCCGCTATTTCGGCGGCGGTATTTAGCTTCGTGCACCGGGTTTCGAGCATGCCGATGGGGGTGGTTTGCCGTATGACTACCGTAAGACGAGCCGATCTTTCTTGCGTCGTCCAGGCGGGCGGGCTGTCCTCGCGCATGGGTTGCGACAAGGCGCGGATGTTGTTTTGCGGTGAGCCGCTCATCGAACGCGTGCTGGGGCGCCTGGCACAGGTTGCCGGCGAATTGGTCGTGACGACCTCGCGTCCCAGCGAGCTTGCCTATCTTGAGGAGCGCGCGTTTGGCGGTCTTGTGCCGCGCGTGGTAGCGGACCTTGAAGGGTCGGCGGGTGCCATGCGTGGCATCGCGAGCTCGCTGGCTGCCGCTCGGTTGCCCCTCGTGGCAATCGTTGCCTGCGATATGCCGTTTGTCTCGCCGGAACTCATCGGCGCGCTTGTCGATCGTGTTGAGGCCGAGGCGCTCGACGTGTGCGTGCCGCGCGAGAAGCGGGGGATTGAGCCGCTGTGCGCCGTGTGGCGCCGCCAGGCTTGCGCGCCGGTTGCCCGTGAGTTGCTCGACCAGGACCGCCAACGCATCCGCTGTTTGATCGACCAGGTCCATGCCGGCTATCTGGATGAGCCCCAGATTGTCGAGGTTGCCGGTTCCACGCTCTGCTTCGAAAACGTCAATACACCCGAGGAGTTTGCGGCAGCCGAGCTGCTCGCCTAGACGATGGGAGATGCCATGCCTCACGATATCTGCCCCGATACCGGGGAACCTTGCACTTGCGATGGGTCCGAGCCTTGTACTTGCGGCTGCGGTAGCTGTGGACATACTGCGGAAGAGGAAGCGGCCGCCGCGGCGTATCGTGAGGCACACCGCGAGGGTCCGTCCGGTGATGCCCTCGACCACGAACGCAAGATTATCGTGTCATTTGACAGCACCTTCGATGTGATGGAATGCGAGCAGCTGTGCCTGGATGTCGGCGTTCCCGGGCGCATTATGCCTTTGCCCGGCTCCATTACCGCCGGCTGTGGGCTTTGCTGGGTCATGCCGTTCTCGGGCGATGCACTCGCCGCCTTCCGTGCCGCCACCGAAGGCCGTATAACCCCCGCCGACTACCACCAGCTCGTCCTCTAACCACCAAAACCACCACAAAGGTGCCTGTCCCCTTTGTGGTGGTTTGGAACACGTGGACGAAACAGGTTTGAAACACAGGTTTTGCACGTCAGGCACTCAAAAACGCTTCTACCTGCATCGTAATCAAAATGAAACATCTGCTCATCGGCTTATGCGAAACTTTGCCGCAACAGTGCGATATTATCCATACACGATAAAGCTCGCGGCGCATAGGGTGCCGCGACCAACATTTTTCGTTTCCCATCATTGGAGGAAGCATGAGCTACACGCAGAAAGTTCTCGAAGAGCTCAAGGCCCGCTATCCCGAGCAGCCTGAGTTCATCCAGGCCGCGACCGAGATCCTCGGCACCATTCAGCCGGCGCTCGACGCCCACCCCGAGTACGAGGAGGCCGCCCTGCTGGAGCGCCTCGTCGAGCCCGAGCGCATCGTCATGTTCCGTGTTCCCTGGGTCGACGATCAGGGCAAGGTTCAGGTCAACCGCGGCTATCGCGTCGAGTTCAACTCTGCCATTGGACCCTACAAGGGCGGCCTGCGCTTTAACCCGACGGTCACCCTGGGCATGCTCAAGTTCCTGGGTCTGGAGCAGATCCTCAAGAACAGCCTGACCACCCTTCCCATGGGCGGCGGCAAGGGCGGTTCCGACTTTGACCCCAAGGGCAAGTCCAACAACGAGATTATGCACTTCTGCCAGTCCTTCATGACCGAGCTCTATCGCCACATTGGCCCCAACACCGACGTTCCCGCCGGCGACCTGGGTGTTGGCGGCCGCGAGGTTGCCTACCTGTTCGGTCAGTACAAGCGCCTGACCAACGAGTGGACCGGCGTCCTTACCGGCAAGGGCCTTTCCTTTGGCGGCTCGCTCGCCCGTACCGAGGCCACCGGTTACGGTCTGGTTTACTTTGTGGACGAGTACCTCAAGAGCCGCGGCGACTCCTTCGAGGGCAAGAACGTCGTCGTTCATGGCTCCGGCAACGTCGCTATCTACGCCGTCCAGAAGGTCTCCCAGCTCGGCGGCAAGGTGCTGGCCTGCTCCGATACTCACGGCTGGGTCGAGGATCCCGAAGGCATCGACTACACTGTGCTCGAGCACGTCTACAACAAGAAGCGCTCCGGCCACGACAAGGGTGTCACGCTCGCCATGTACGTTGACGAGAAGCCCAATGCCGTGTGGCACGAGGGCGACGGCCGCGGCGTGTGGCAGCTGCCCTGCGACATCGCGCTGCCCTGCGCTCGCGAGAACACGCTGCTGCTCGAGGACGCCCAGGCGCTCGTCGCCAACGGCTGCAAGGTGGTCGGCGAGGGCGCGAACATGCCCACGACCATCGAGGCCACGACCTACTTCCAGGAGAACGGCGTCGCCTTTATGCCCGGTAAGGCTGCCAACGCCGGTGGCGTGCTCGTGTCCGGCCTGGAGATGAGCCAGAACGCCGAGCACCTGTCCTGGACCTTCGAGGAGGTCGACGGCAAGCTCGAGCAGCTCATGCGCGGCATGTTCCACAACGTGGACGACACCGCCAAGGAGTATGGCCAGGAGGGCAACTTTGTCATGGGCGCCAACATCGCCGGCTTCCTGAAGGTTGCCGACGCCATGCTCGCCCAGGGCGTCTGCTAAATCTTCGCTCGACATAGCATCGCAGAAGGCTCCCAGTCATCTTGGCTGGGAGCCTTTTTCTATGGTGACGATGGCGACGGCCCCTCGTTTGGTACACTTAAAAGTACTGGACAAGTGAAGAGATGGGGGAGAACGTGCTCAAGTTCGGTACCTACGTCCGTGTTGGAAACGCGGCCGAAGCCTATGAGCTCTTGCAGAAAAACCGCAACAACAAGATTGTGGGCGGCGGCATCTGGATGCGTCTGGGTTCGCGTCGTGTGGCGACGGCGATTGACCTTTCGGCCTGTGGACTCGATCAGATCGAGGAGACCGAGACCGAGTTTCGCATCGGAGCCATGTGCACCCTGCGCCAGCTCGAGCGTCATGTCGGACTCAACGCGCTTGTCAACAATGTCTTTGAGTTCGCCGTCCACGACATCGTGGGCGTGCAGCTGCGCAATACCGCCACGGTGGGCGGCAGCATCTACGGCCGCTTTGGTTTCTCGGACGTGCTCTCGGCATTTTTGGCGCTCGATTCGTACGTTGAGCTGACGGGTGCCGGCCGCGTGCCGCTTGTCGAGTTCGTGGACATGGACTACATGCGCGACGTGATCGAGCACGTCGTGGTCGTTAAGCACGACTACCGCGCAAGTTACGAGGCCGTGCGCAAGGCCGCGACCGACTTCCCCTCGCTCAATGTCACCGCCGCCTGGTGGGACAACTCCTGGCACGTCACCGTGGGTGCCCGCCCGTTGCGTGCGACCCTGCTGCAGGGCGAGGCATGCGGCCTTACCGCCGGGCAGCCTTCCGAGGACGAGCTGCGTGCCCTGGCCGCGTCCGTACGCGCGCTGAGTTACGGCACCAACCTGTGGGGCTCGGCCGAGTACCGTCGTCGCATCTCGGCACCGCTCGCCGTCCAGGCCGTGCGCCGCGCCGCCGGCATCGAGCTTTCGGCCGCGCTTGCCCGCGAGCTCGAGACCGTGCAGATCCCCAAGTTTGCCACGGACGAGTATTCCTGCCGCCGCGTGCCCGGCGTCGATTCTAGCGAGGTGCGCTAATGGCTGCCAAACTCATCGATCTTTCCTTTACGCTCAACGGCCGCAAGGTCAAGGTTCAGATTGCCCCCGATACTATGCTCTTTGCGCTGCTGCGCGAGCAGGGCTGCGCGTCGGTGCGCTGTGCCTGCGAAACCACCAACTGCGGTCTGTGCACGGTGTGGCTCGACGGCGACCCGGTGCTGAGCTGCTCGGTTCCCGCCGCCCGCGTTGAGGGCCGCTCCATCACCACGCTCGAGGGCCTCAAGGCCGAGTCCGAGGCACTGGCCCGCGCAATGGCTGCCGAAGGTGCCGAGCAGTGCGGTTTTTGCGCCCCCGGCCTCATCATGAACGTGCTGGCGCTCGCCCGCGCCGCCAAAGAGGACCCAAGCCTTGTCGCCACGCGCGAGGAGCTCTCGCGCCAGCTCGCCGGCAACCTCTGCCGTTGCAGCGGCTACGAGAGCCAGCTGCGCGCCATCGTTCGTTTCCTCAACGAGTCCGGCGTACAGGTGGGCTTTGAGTTGCCCGAGCTGCCGGTCAACGACACCAGCTGCGACGGCGTCACCTACAAGCAGATCACCCACAAGCAGCCCAAGAAGGATTCGAAGGCCCTGCTCGAGGGTCGTCCGGTCTACACCGGCGATATGGTGCCCGCCGGCGCGCTCATCGTCAAACTCAAGCGCAGCCCGTATGCTCGCGCCAAGATCCGCTCTATCGAAACGTCGCGCGCCCTGAAGGTGCCCGGCGTCGTGGGTGTTTACACCTACGAGGACGTGCCCAAGCGCCGCTTTACCATCGCCGGCCAGAGCTATCCGCAGCCGAGTCCCTACGACCGCCTGATCCTCGAGAACCTCGTGCGTTACCAAAACGAGGAAGTGGCGATCGTCGCCGCCGAGACCGAGGAGGCCGCCGATAAGGCGCTTAAGCTCATCAAGGTCGACTACGAGGTACTTGAGCCGCTGCTCGACTTTACCCAGGCACTCGATAACGACATCGTAGTCCACCCTGAGGGCGACGTGACCTTTATGTTCCCGCAGGGCGGCGACGTTGCTCGCAACCTGGTGTGCAGCGGTACCAGCGATTATGGCGACCTGGACGAGGCCTTCGCCCAGAGCGATATCGTCTTTGAGCGCACCTACACCAGCCAGGCCACGCAGACCGCGCCCATGGAGACCTTCCGCGCCTTCGCGACGACCGACGCGTTTGGGCGCATCTCGGTGACCACCTCTACACAGGTGCCCTTCCACGTGCGCCGCATGGTCGCGCAGTCGCTCGACATTCCGCAATCGCAGGTGCAGGTCATTAAGCCGCGCATCGGCGGCGGCTTTGGCTCCAAGCAGACGGGCTGCTGCGAGATCTTCGTGGCGTTCGTGACCCAGCAGACTGGCCGTCCGAGCTACTGCTGCTACACCCGCGAGGAGACCATCACCGCGGGCAACTCGCGCCACCAGATGCAGATGACCGTTAAGCTGGGCGCCATGAACGACGGCACCATCACGGCCATCGACCTGCATACGCTGTCCAACGCCGGCGCGTACGGCGAACACGCCACCACGACGATCGGCCTCTCGGGCCACAAGAGCCTGCCCATCTACAACCACGTGAAGGCGAGCCGTTTTAGGTGGGACGCCGTCTACACCAATACCAACCGTGGCGGCGCGTATCGCGGCTACGGTGCCACCCAGGGCCAGTTTGCCGTGGAGAGCGCCGTCAACGAGCTCGCCGACATGCTGCACATGGACCCCGCCGACCTGCGCCTTAAGAACATGGTGCACGAGGGCGAGATCATGCCGCAGTACTACAATGAGAAGCTCAACGCCTGCGCACTCGACCGCTGCCTGCTGCGCGCGATGGACATGATCGGTTGGCGCGACAAGCCGCTGGCCGTCGACCTGGGCGACCGCGTGCGTGCCCTGGGCTGCGCGCTCACCATGCAGGGCTCGGGCCTTTCTAACGTGGATATCGGCGGCATCGACATGCGCCTGGAGGAGGACGGCTTCATTACCATCGGCACCGGCGCCACCGATAACGGCATGGGCGTCGATACGATTCTGGCGCAGATTGCTGCCGAGGAGCTGGGCGTGGAGAGCTCGCAGATCGTGGTGCGCGGCGTAGACACCGATGTGTCGCCGTTCGACGCCGGCTCGTACGCGAGCTCCGGTACCTATGTGACGGGCCTTGCCGCCAAGAACGCCGCGACCGAGCTGCGCGAGAAGATTTGCGCCAAGGCCGCCCAGATGTGGGATGTGGACGCCGCCGACGTGGTCTTCGACGGCCAGTACGTGCGCCTGTCCGACGAGCGCGCCGCTCGCGAGCGCGGTCGCTACCTTACGCTGCGCGACTTTGCCAACCTATGCGTCAAGAACATCGCGGGCGGCGACGCGCTCACCTCGCACGCCTCTGCCTGCCTGCCCGTTTCGCCTCCGCCGTTTATGGCCGGCATTGCCGAGGTCGAGGTCGACAAGGCCACCGGCAAGGTGACCGTGGTGGATTACGCCGCTGCCGTTGACTGCGGCACCGTGATCAACGAGGCGCTCGCGCGCGTCCAGGCCGAGGGCGGCATTGCCCAGGGCATCGGTCACGCGCTCTACGAGATTGTCGAGCATGACGATCGCGGCCGCCTGCGCACCGGCAACTTTATGAGCTACAAGCTGCCCACGCGTCTGGATATCGGCAGCATTCGCGTTGCCTTTGAGCCGAGCTATGAGCCGACGGGCCCGTTTGGCGCCAAGTCGATCGGCGAGGTCGTCATCAACACGCCGCTCGCCGCCGTGGCCTCGGCCGTCGCACACGCCACCGGCCACCAGGTTCGCTCGCTGCCGATCACGCC
Source organism: Collinsella sp. (assembly GCA_036302225.1). Classification (GTDB taxonomy): domain Bacteria; phylum Actinomycetota; class Coriobacteriia; order Coriobacteriales; family Coriobacteriaceae; genus Collinsella. The sequence continues at coordinate 27,693 of JAXJCX010000005.1, read as the reverse complement.
GGAGAAAGCACTGCTGGGGGAGTAGCGGGTCAGCGAACAAGTCGTAATTGGCGGGGCGGGGCAACTCGCCCCGCCTTTTGCACTCGTGGTGAGGTCGTGAGCTAAAAACGTGTGCGTGCGCTTGCCGTTCGTATCTGCTATCATTCCTAGTCTGTGCGCTCATGCGGGCGTGGCGGAATTGGTAGACGCGCCAGATTTAGGTTCTGGTGGGATTCCCGTGAAGGTTCGAGTCCTTTCGCCCGCACCAACGCACCTGCGTCGGCTCCCGCCGTCGCGACTCTTTGTTGCATAAAGGTACCAGCACCTCAGATAAGCTGGGCAGTATGAGGAGGAACGTGTTGAACATCACCGCTTCTGACGTCAAGGACGCCAAGCTCACCGCTACGGTCACCATCCCGGCCGCCGACGTCGACGCCGCGATCAAGAAGGCCTACAAGGACACCGCCAAGAAGTATCGCTTCCCGGGCTTCCGCGCCGGCAAGGCTCCCCGTCCGGTCATCGACTCTGCTCTTGGCGCCGAGGCTACCCTCGCTCAGGCCACCAACGACCTGATCGCCGCCAACGAGCCCGTCGTCCTCAACGAGCTGGACATCGTCCCCACCAAGAGCGGTGACTACAAGGAGCTCGACCTCGCCAAGGATCACGAGGACTACACCTACACCGTCGAGTTCTCCCTGCGTCCTGCCGCTGAGCTCTCCTCCTTCGACGCCGTTGAGATCGAGATGCCTCCCGCGGAGGTCACCGAGTCCGAGATCAACAACCAGGTCGAGATGCTCCTCAACTACCGTGCCACCTTCGAGGACGTCGAGGGTCGCGCCGTCGAGGCTGACGACTACGTGACCGTCGACCTCAAGGCCGTCGAGAACGCCGACAACTTCGCCGCCGAGGGCCGTATGCTCATCGCCGGTAGCGACAGCAACCCCAAGGAGTTCAACGAGGCCCTGATCGGCGCTAACGTCGACGACGTCAAGACCGTCACTTGGACCGACGAGGTCGAGGAGGGCGAGGAGGCCGAGACCCACACCGTCGAGGTCACCGTCAAGGGCATCAAGGTCCGCAACACCCCCGAGCTCACCGACGAGCTCGTCAAGTCCGACTTTGGCTTCGACAGCATCGACGCTATGCGCGATGCCATCAAGATCGAGATTGAGCAGGACAAGGCTTCCCGCCTGCCGGCCGAGAAGGAGAACCGTTGCGTCTCCGCTCTCGCCGAGCGTCTGCAGCTCGACGAGATGGACGCCGACTATGAGCAGTCCGTCTTTGAGGAGCTTGGTCAGAACTTCCTGTCCAACCTCGCTGCCCGCGGCATGACGCTGGACACCTGGCTGCCCGCTTCCGGCCTGACCATGGAGCAGTTCATCGGCGACCTGCACAAGCAGGCCAACGATGTTGCCCGTGAGTCCCTGGCTCTGGACGCCCTCGCCCGCGAGCTCAAGATCGAGGTCACCGAGGACGACATCAACGCCGAGTTCGAGAAGGCCGGCGTCAAGGACGTCGAGGCTTCCAAGGCCGAGTTCATCGCCGACGGCCGCATGCCTGCCGTCCGTGAGTCCATCCGTCGCTCCAAGGCCGTCGACCACCTGGTCGAGAACGCTAAGGTGACCGAGGTCGACGAGACCGCCAAGGACGCCGAGTAATTCTCGCCACCTTGCCCGCGAGCGCATGCGTGCGCCCGTGATGGGGTAAAGTTATACACCGGTTATCCGGTTGCTTCGTACGGTGCCAGCCAATGCATAGCATGCGGGCACCGTACGTTTATCTAGAACCAATTTGGTCCGCAAGAGAGAAATGGAGATGCGTATGATCGCTAAGTTCGATTCCGCCCTCGTGCCATACGTTATCGAGCAGACGCCGCGCGGCGAGCGCAGCTACGATATCTATTCGCGCCTGCTCAACGACCGCATCATCTTCTTGGGCGAGGAGATCAACTCCGTCAGCGCCAACCTGGTCGTTGCCCAGTTGCTGCATCTTGAGAGCCAGGATGCCGAGAAGGATATCTCGCTCTACATCAATTCGCCCGGTGGCGAGGTCTACTCCGGCCTGGCGATTCTGGACACCATGAACTTTATCAAGCCGCAGGTCTCCACCATCTGCGTCGGTATGGCCGCGTCTATGGCCGCCGTGCTGCTTTCGGCCGGCGCCAAGGGCAAGCGCTTCTGCCTGCCGCACTCCAAGGTCATGATTCACCAGCCCAGCGGCGGTGCCCAGGGTCAGCAGACCGAGATCGAGATCGTGGCCGAGGAGATCAAGAAGACTCGCCGCGAGCTCAATCAGATCCTGTCCGATGCCTCGGGCCAGCCCATCGAGAAGGTCCAGGCCGATACCGAGCGCGACAACTACCTGACCGCTGCCGAGGCCCTCGACTACGGCCTGATCGACCGTATCGTTACCTCGCGCGATCTCGCCGCGAAGGACGCCTAGGATGGCAGGAAACATGCAGGACAACTTTGACGAGAACGGCAACCCCATCCGCTGCTCCTTCTGCGGAAAAGAGCAGGGGCAGGTCCGTCGCCTCGTAAAGGGCCCGACCAACATTTTTATCTGTGACGAGTGCGTCGCCGCCTGTTCCGAGATCTTGGAGGAGTCGCTGGCTTCGGACTTTATGGACGCTGCCCGCAACGGCAAGCTGCCGGGCTTCCTCAACGACCACGGTCAGGCTGCGTCTCAGCCCGCCGTTGACCCCGAGACGGAGGGCTTTGAGCTCGAGGACGACCGTCAGGTCATCACGCACGTACCGACGCCGCACGAGATCTATGACGAGCTTTCGGCCTATGTTATGGGCCAGGAGGACGCCAAGCGCGCCATGTCGGTGGCCGTGTACAACCACTACCGTCGCGTGATCGAGGGCGGTGCCGCGGTGTCCGCCTTTGACGAGGCATCGGGCATGGGCGCCCAGTTTGACGATGACATGGACGAGGTGGAGCTCGCCAAGTCCAATATTCTGCTGCTCGGCCCCACCGGTACCGGTAAGACGCTGCTGGCCCAGACGCTCGCGCGCATCCTCGAGGTACCGTTTGCCATCGCCGACGCCACCGCGCTTACCGAGGCCGGATACGTTGGCGAGGACGTGGAGAACATCCTGCTCAAGCTCATCAACGCCGCCGATGGCGATATTGAGCGCGCGCAGGTGGGCATCATCTACGTGGACGAGATCGACAAGATCGCCCGCAAGGCCGAGAACCTCTCCATCACCCGCGACGTTTCGGGTGAGGGCGTTCAGCAGGCGCTGCTTAAGATTCTTGAGGGCACGGTGGCCAGCGTTCCGCCCACCGGCGGCCGCAAGCATCCCCAGCAGGAGCTGCTACAGATCGACACGACGAACATCCTGTTTATCTGCGGCGGTGCCTTTGTGGGTCTGGATAAGATCATCGCCGACCGCGTGGGCAACAAGGGCGTGGGCTTTAACTCCGAGATCGCCGGCCCCACCTCGGTCGACGAGAACGACCTGCTGCGCCAGGTGCTCCCGCAAGACCTCAACGCCTTTGGCATGATCCCCGAGTTCGTGGGCCGTACGCCCGTCGTCACCCAGACGCAGGCGCTCGACGAGGACGACCTGGTGTCGATCCTGACCGAGCCCAAGAACGCCGTGGTGCGTCAGTACCGCAAGATGTTCCAGCTCGAGGACGTTGAGCTTGAGTTTGAGGACGCCGCCCTGCATGAGATCGCCCGCATGGCGCTTGCCCGCAAGACCGGCGCCCGCGGCCTGCGCGCCATCTGCGAGGACGTGCTGCAACAGACGATGTTCGACCTCCCCAGCGAGGAGGGTGTCACCAAGGTCATCGTGACCGAAGCCTCCGTAAAGGGCGAAGAACAACCCCAGCGCATCTACGGCTAGACCTGCCTAAAACGTGTTTGCAAATAGCCTCCGACCACCCGCGGTCGGAGGCTATTTTATATATACGCAATAACCCCAACTACCTGTGTTATTCTGTGTGTTTGTTTAAGCCTCAGCGAAGTCATATCAGACTGAAGTAATCGATACCTAAGGGGAGGAATGTAGGCCCGATTTTCGTAGATTCCGCACGAGCCGAAGACCACTTAATGTGGTCTTCGTGCGAGCCCAGGACCTGACCGAGCGAAAATCGGGCCTACATTCCTCCCCGGCGGGACAGGGAGAGATATATGGAAGAGATGCCCAAGAACTACGATCCGTCGACCAACGAGCCGGCGATCCTGCAGAAGTGGCTCGACGGCGGCTACTACAAGCGCCGTGAGGGCGTGGGCGACTGCACCGTCACCATTCCGCCTCCCAATGTGACCGGCAAGCTCCACATGGGCCACGCCACCGATGACTCCATCCAGGATGCCATTGTCCGTATGGCCCGCATGCGCGGCAAGTCCACGCGCTGGGTGCTCGGCACCGACCACGCCGGTATCGCCACGCAGACCAAGGTCGACAAGAAGCTCAAGAGCGAGGGCATCAGCCGCCTGGAGATTGGCCGCGACAAGTTTGTCGACGCCTGCTGGGATTGGACCCACGAGTACGGCGGCATCATCGTCGAGCAGATCAAGCGCATGGGCTGCTCCGTCGACTTCGACAACGAGCGCTTTACCATGGACGAGGATTACGCCCAGGCCGTGCGCAAGGTCTTCTGCGACTGGTACCACGACGGCTTGATCTATCGCGGCAAGCGCATCGTCAACTGGTGCCCCAACTGCACCACCGCCATCTCGGACGACGAGGCCGAGTACAAGGACGAGAAGGGCCACCTGTGGCACCTGCGCTACCCGCTGACCGAGCCGGTCAACGGCCAGGACTACATCGTCGTCGCCACCACGCGTCCCGAGACCATGCTCGGCGACACGGGCGTCGCCGTTTCCCCGAAGGACCCCGAGAAGGCCGCCTTTGTGGGCAAGACCGTCAAGCTCCCCATCGTCGACCGCGAGATTCCCATCTTTGAGGATTGGCATGTCGACGCTAACTTTGGTTCCGGCTTCGTTAAGGTCACCCCTGCCCACGACCCCAACGACTACGCCATGGGTCAGGCTCACGACCTGCCGCAGATCAACATCTTCGACGAGCACGCGGTGGTCGTCGAAGGCTACGGCGAGTTCACCGGCATGAACCGCGACGAGTGCCGCGAGGCCGTCATCAAGTGGTTCGAGGAGCACGACCTGCTCGATCACGTCGAGGACCTCGATCACTCCGTCATGCACTGCTACCGTTGCGACGCCGCACTGGAGCCGTGGCTGTCCGAGCAGTGGTTCGTCGCCGTCGATAAGCTCAAAGGGCCGGCGCTCGACGCCGTCAACTCCGGCAAGGTCACCTTCCACCCCGCGCGCTGGACGCAGACCTACACCACCTGGATGGAGAATCTTAAGGACTGGTGCATCAGCCGCCAGCTGTGGTGGGGCCACCGCATTCCCGTGTTCTACTGCGAGGACTGCGGCTGGGAGGATGCCCTTACCGAGGACACCGACGTGTGCCCCAAGTGCGGCGGCCATCACGTGCATCAGGACGAGAACGTGCTGGACACCTGGTTCAGCTCGCAGCTGTGGACTTTCGCCACGCAGGGCTGGCCGCAAAAGCAGGAGCTGCTCGAGGGACATCACCCCACGACGGCGCTGGTTACCGCGCGCGACATCATCGCGCTGTGGGTCGCCCGCATGGTCATGAGCTCGCTGTACTTCCTGGACGAGGTGCCGTTTAAGGACGTCGTCATCTACCCGACGATTCTGGCCAAGGACGGCAGCCGCATGTCCAAGTCCAAGGGCAACGGCGTTGACCCCATGGACCTCATTGGCATGTACGGCGCCGACGCCATGCGCTTCAACTTGCTCACGCTGTGCACCAACAATCAGGACGTCAAGTTCGACGCGAACATCGACAAGAAGACCAAGAAGCTCATCGACAGCCCGCGCACCGAGCAGGCCAAGTCGTTTGTGACCAAGATTTGGAACGCCAGCCGCTTCCTGCTCATGAACATGGAGGGCTACACGCCCGGCGAGCCCGTCGTTGAGACGCCGGCCGACGCCTGGATGTTCAGCCGCCTGGCAAAGGCCGTCAAGATGGTCACCGAGGGTATTGAGAATTACACCTTTGGCGATATGGCCCGCGGCGTGCAGCAGTTCTTCTGGAACGAGGTCTGCGACTGGTACGTCGAGGTCACCAAGGCCCGCCTGAAGGGCGAGGGCCGTCTGCAGGCCCAGCGCAACCTGATCTTTGTGCTGGATACCTCCATTCGCCTGATGCACCCGCTCATGCCGTTTGTTACCGAGGAGATCTGGGACAACATGCCGGCGAGCGTGCTCGATCTGGACGCCGAGGGCAACGTTGACCGTGCCGAGGCGCTCATGATTGCCAAGTGGCCGGAGCCCGCCGACTACGCGAAGTATGTCGATGAGCCCGCCGAGCGCGCGTTTGAGCTGTGCCGCGCCGTCGTTTCCGCCGCTCGCGCCACGCGCTCGCGTTACCGCTTGAGCCCCAAGGCCGAGCTCGACGTGGTCGTGCGCGCCGGTGCCGAGGATATCGAGAAGCTCGAGAGCCTGCGCTCGACCATCGAGCCGCTGGCGAACACCGCCTCGCTGGTCATGGGTACCGACGTTGAGAAGCCGGCCGCGAGCATTGCCGTGGTCGATAGTGGCGTCGAGGTCTTTGTGGTGCTCGAGGGCAAGGTTGATCTTTCGGCCGAGAAGGCACGCTTGGAGAAGGAGATTGCCGCGGCCCAGAAGGAGCTTGCCGGCTGCGAGAAGACGCTCGCCAACGAGGGCTTTGTGGCCAAGGCCGCGCCCGCGGTGGTGCAGAAGAAGAGGGACCGTGCAGCTGAGCTCAAGGAGATCCTGGCGGCGCTGACTGCTCAGGTTGCTGACTTCTCGTAGGCGTATTTGGGGGGACGCGGTTTGGGGCATTGCTCGCTACTGCGAACAGTCCTGCTCGCACGAAGGCCACATTAAGTGGCCTTCGGCTCGTGCGGAACTTGTATCGAGCAAAGCCCCAAACCGCTCCCATAGCGGTTACGGGGTTGTCTGAACCTGGCATGTAAGGGCCACTTGGTTGTGGCCTTGATTCTGCTGCAAAGCGGTGTTTGGCTGATATTTTGAATGGGAGGGGCTCGTTGTTTGTTACGGGCCTCTTTTTATGTTGAGGGGACTTTGGTTTATGCCTAAGCGTTCTGGGTCGTATTCTGTGCTGTTCTCGTTTGAGTTGCTTTCGTTTGATGAGGCTGTGGGACTTGCTGCTGATACGGGGCGGATTTCTGGGGATGCTGGTCCTTTGCTTGAGACGGTTGTCGATATGCTCGATGAGCTGGGACGTCCGGACGAGTATTTCGATTGCATTCAGGTTGCCGGCACCAATGGCAAGACTTCGACCACGCGTTTTTCGGCCGCCATCCTTCGCGGCGAGGGGCTCAAGACCGCGCTGTATACGTCGCCGCAGCTGGTGCACTATCCCGAGCGCATGGAGGTTGACGGGCGCGTTGTGAGCGACGAGGCGTTTGCCCGTGGCGTTTCGGCAGCTGTTGAGGCGGGGCATCGAGTGAATGCGCACCGTGTGGCGGCGGGGGAGTGCGCCTATTCCATCACACCATTTGACCTGCTGACGGCTGCTGCACTGGTGGTGTTTGCCGAGGCTTGCGTGGACGTGGCCGTGCTTGAGGTCGGCATGGGCGGACGCTGGGATGCTACGAGTGCGACCGATCCTGTCGCCGTTGCCATTACGGGCATTGGGCTCGATCACACACGTATTTTGGGCGATACGCTCGAGGCCATTGCGGGTGAGAAGGCTGCGGTCATTAAGCCTGGACGCCTGGTTGTGCTGGGCGAGGGTACACACGAGGCGAGCGTTCAACGCGTGATGGATGCACGTTGTCGCGAGTGCGGCATTGTGCCGCTGGTGGTGAACCATGCCACGACCAAGGTTCCGGCTCACGTGGGCGATACAGTGGAGTTTAGCTGCACTACGCCGCGCGCGATCTATACGTCGAGCATGGTCAAGCCGGCCTATCAGCCGCAGAATGCCGCGTGCGCGATTATGCTGTGCGAGGGCTATCTGGGCCGCGAGCTCGACCATGACAAGCTCGATGCGTCGCTTATGGGCTGCCCCACGCCGGGTCGATTTGATATGCTGGGAACTGGTCCGCTCAAGCTGATCGACGCCTGCCATAACCCTCAGAGCTGCGAGAACTTTGTCAGCGCGCTGGATGAGATCGACCCGTGCGTGGAGAACCGCCCCACGCTGCTGTGTGCCGCGCTGGCCGATAAGGACGTGGCGGGCATCGTCGACGTGCTGATTCCCGCCTTTCCGCGCGTAGTCGTGACCCAGACCGATTCCGACCGCGCCCTGCCGGCAGAGGAGCTCGCTGCTCTGGTAGACGCCGATAAGCTCACAGGCGTGTACCCCAGCGTGTCCGAGGCCCTCGCGGCCCTCGATGCCGCGAGCGAGCCTTTCGTAGCCGCCGGCACCATCACCCTAGCCGGCGAAGTAGCTGGCCTGCTGCGCTAACCCATCCCCTCAGCAGTTGCGGTGAAATACGGACTGTTTTACAAGCCAGAGGCCTCAAACAGTCCGTATATCACCGCAACTCAAAAGCAGCCAATTTGGGACGGGGCTTTTTTGGCTGCCCTGTGCCCCGAGTTGACTCGCTCGCCACGAAATGGGCCTATCTACTACGTTTTACCGACTACCCTCGACCATGCCGAGAATCGCGAAATTAAAACCGCAGGTAGACGGCTTGCAGATTTTGCGAAAAACTAGTTATGGTCGACCCATGCGGGTTAAACGTAGTAGATAGGCCGTTTTTGTGGCGCGGTATTGGTGGGATGCGGCAAAGGGACAGCCCCTTTGCCGCATTGCCTAGTCTAGGCGGGCTGGATCGTGGGGGTAGGCGTTGAGAATCTCGACGCCGGACTCGGTAACTAGGGCCAAGTCCTCGATGCGGACTCCGGTGCGGCCGGGGAGGTAGATGCCCGGTTCGATGGAGAACGTCATGCCCGGCTCGACAACCTGCTCGTTGACGAGCGAGACGTCGCCCGGCTCGTGGTCCTGCAGGCCGATCGAGTGACCCAGGCGATGCGTAAAGTACTGCCCATAGCCCGCATCCTCAATCACGTCGCGCGCGGCGCGGTCCAGGTCACACATGCGCACGCCCGGTGCGATGAGCGCCTCGGCGGCCTCGTTGGCACGGCGCACGATGTCGTAGATGCGCGCCGTCTCCTCGTCCGGCTCGCCCCAAAAGAACGTGCGCGTCATGTCCGAGCAGTAGTTGCGGTGACGTCCACCAATGTCGAACAGTACCACGTCGCCGCGCTTGAGCACGGTGCCGTCGGGTTCGTGGTGCGGGTCGCCGGCGTTGACGCCAAAGCTCACGATCGGCGGAAAGCTAAAGCCCTCGCAGCCGTGCTTGCGATACAGGCCGAGCATCTGGTCGGCAATCTCGCGCTCCGTCACGCCCTCGTGAACGAGCTTGATGGCGTCGGCCATCACGGCGTCGTTGGCTGCCGAGGAAACGCGCATAAGCTCCTGCTCGGCGGCATCCTTGTGGGTGCGTGCGGCGGTGACGGCAAAGTCGCCTAGGAAGAACTCGCTCGCGGCGTGACGCTCCATGAGGGGCATCAAAAAGCCGGAGCGCATGACGGTGTCGATGCCGAGCGGTTTGGTCGGGTCGACCTCGCGAACGATGGCGTCGGCCACGACGTCGGTATCGGTGTGATAGGCGACGCGGGCATTGTCATACTCGGGCAGCTGATGCAGTGCGTTGACCAAGATCACGGGCTCGCTGCCGCGTGCAAGCAGCACGCCGCAAAAACGCTCGAACATATCGGCATAAAAGCCTGTCAGGTAATAAATCGACCACGGGTCGTTTACGAGCAGCTGCGCGCCGGGGTGTTGAGCCTCGAGCGCATCGAGCACGCGCGCCACACGCTGGTCATTGACATGTGCCATGAAACATCCTTTCGCTAGGCTGCCACCATGGTATCCCAAGCGCCCCCACATAAGTTGCGGTGAAATAGTTCCTGTTTGCCGGGGTAATGGCCTAAAACAGGAACTATTCCACCGCAACTGCAGAGGGGGATGAAGTCCCGTTCTAAATGCGCTGCTTAGGCTGGGTCGATGTTCATGCTGGCGATGAGGTCGATATTGGTATTGAGGAGGTTCTCTAGCACGATGTCGCCCATGTGGATGGGGGCGTTGACGACTAGGCCTCGGATGAGATCCATGGCTTGGGCGTGGAGTTCTAGCGGGATGGCTTCGGCGGTGCGCACGGGGAGCAGGGCTTCATCGCCGCCGGAGACGGCCACGGTGGTGGTGAGCACGCGCATGGGGCAGGTGAGCTCCTGGTGTGCGAACTTATCGCCGCGCGGGCAGTTGTTACCGGTTACGGAGCGCACTTCCACCACGGCGCCATTGGCGTCGCGCTCTACCTCTATGGTCAGGAGGCACTCGGATGGGCAGGTCGTGCAGTTGAACTGCAGCGTTTCGATCACGTTATCGCTCATAGTCTATGCCTCCTCGACGGGATCGACGGAAAGGACAATCTCGCTGGCACCCAGATTGAGCGCTTGTTTGATGACCTTTGCCGGCAGTGGGAAGCTATCCATAACGCTCGGCTTAAACGCGCGGACCTTGCTGGCGAACAGCTCCTCGCCGTTGGCCAAGATCCTCACGCAGGCGGCATCGACTGGCCGGCGCACGCGGAAGTTGATCTTGGTGAGCGCCACGGCCGTAATGCGTCCCGGCAGCGCGTATCCCGCAATGCCGGCAGGGGAGACGGTGAGCTCGCAGTTCGGAACGGTGCCCGCGTCGGTCCCCAGCGCGTACGACGCCGCAGCTGCGCCAGCCCTCTCGGACTCGGTCGTCACGTTGTCGGCCAGGTCGTGCACGTGCAGCACGTTGCCGCAGGCAAAGATGCCCGGCGCGCCCGTCTGCAGACTCTGGTCCACCACAGCGCCGCGTGTGCGCGGGTCAAGCTCTACGCCTGCGGCAACCGAAAGCTCGTTCTCGGGAATCAAGCCCACCGAAAGCAGCAACGTGTCGCACGGAACAATGCGCTCGGTACCCGGAATGGGCGTCAGGTGCTCGTCGACCTGGCTGACCTCCACGGCCTCCACGCGGTCGTGACCGATCACACGCGTGACCGTGGTAGACAGATGCAGCGGAATGTCAAAGTCGTTCAGGCAGTTCTTCACATTGCGGCGCAGACCGTTGGCGTATGGCATGAGCTCGTACACGCCCTCGACAGAAATCCCCTCGAGCGTGCAGCGACGTGCCATGATCAGCCCGATATCGCCCGAACCCAAAATGACGGCGCGCGAGCCGGGTTTGAGGTTCTCGATATTGATGTATCGCTGCGCCAGGCCGGCCGTAAACACGCCGGCGGGTCGGCTACCGGGGATCTTGATTTCGCTGCGGGTGCGCTCGCGGCACCCCATGGCAAGGACGACGGCGCGTCCGGTGAGCTGCAGCATGCCGGCGGGGCTCATGAGCGTGACGGTATGGACCGCGATGTCTTCCGCAGGTTTGCCTGAATCAATCCCAATCACCATGCTGTTCAGGAACAGCGCAATGTCGGTTGCGTGCACCTGGTCAATAAAGCGCTGCGCGTACTCGGGACCGGTGAGCTCCTGTCTAAAGTGCGACAGGCCAAAGCCGGGGTGGATGCACTGGCGGAGGATTCCGCCCAGGTGCTGCTCGCGCTCCACGATGGCCACGCGCGCTCCGGCCTTATGAGCGGCCAGCGCGGCCGCCATGCCGGCAGGTCCGCCGCCGATAACGACCACGTCGAAGGCTTGCGTTTGTACGGCTTCTACGACGCCGCAATCAACCGCGCTCGATTTGAATTCCGCCATCCTAACGCACCCCCTTCAGCGGTCCCTCGACCAACCAAGATCCGGCATCCTCCAACAGCACCTCGCTGGGGTCGCAGTCCAGCTCTCGGGCAAGAATCGCCACCACACGGCTCTGGCAAAAGCCGCTTTGGCACCGACCCATGCCGGCACGGCAGCGGCGCTTGACGCCCTCGACCGAAACCGCGCCCGGGCGGCGTCGGATCGCGGCCACGATCTCGGCCTCAGGCACCGTCTCGCATCGGCAGACAATCTGTCCCCACGCGGGATCGGACTCGATCAGCTCCTCTTTGCGCTCCAGCGGTGCGCGGTCAAAGTCGTCCGGCGCGCGGCGAATTGGGTTCCAGTCCGCCCGCTCGTGCAGCTCTACGCCCGCCTCACGCATCACAAGCTCCATGTGCTCGGCAATGGCAGGCGCGCTTGCCACACCCGGCGACTGAATGCCCGCCGCCTGGAAAAGCCCCGGCACCACGGCCGACTGTCCAATAAAGAAGTCGTTCGTTCCCTGAATGACCGGACGCCCGCCGGCAAATGCGCGCACCACGCGGCGCGTATTCAGATCGGGCACCAGCTTGTGCGCGCCGGTCAGCAGCGCGTTCACATCGCTCGCATAGGTCTGCGTGTCGCCCGGCTCGCGCACGGCGGCCGTGGCGGTGATCACGGTGTTGCCGTGTACGGTACCCGTGACGATAACGCCCTTCGATATCGGCGTCGGCACGGGGTAGAGCGGCATGAGCGTGCGCGGCTCCTTGTCCAGCACCACGATGTTTCCCTGGCGCCAGACCATCTGGAACTCCTCGGCGCCCGCCATATGCGAGATGTCGGCGGCGCCGTTGCCCGCGGCGTTGATCAGGTAGCGGCAGCGCACGTTGCCAGCGGGGGTCGCCAGCGTAAAGCGCGCGTCGTCGCTCGAGCCTGCGACTTCAATCGCCTCTACCGGAGCGGACCGCATAAACTTCACCCCGTTGGCCACGGCGTTCTCCAGCGCGGCGATGGCAACCTCAAACGGGTCGACAAACCCAGTCGAGGGGCACCACAACGCGCACGTTGCATCGGCACTGGCGCGCGGCTCAAGTTCATGGATGCGGTCGGGGCCGACGATTGACAGCTCGGGAACGCCGTTCGCCAGGCCATTCTGGCGCAACTTCTCCAGGTGCGCGCGGTCTTCGTCGTTAAACCCCAGCACCATCGATCCGGTGCGGCAAAACAAAAATCCCAGCTCCTGCGCCCACGTACCGTACAACTCGCAGCCGCGGGCGTTGACTTGCGCCTTAACCGTGCCCGGTGTCGGATCGTAGCCGGCATGCACCAGGCCGCCGTTGGCCTTCGACGCGCCCAGCGCGATATCGTTAGCCGCCTCGACCACGCAAATGGAAAGGTCAAACCTCGCGAGCTGCCGCGCGATGGCGCACCCGGTAATGCCCGCGCCCACAATCGCGATATCAAACGTTTCCGCCACAGTGCCTCCCGGACGAGTTGACAGGCCGTCAATAAGAACATCCTACGGTCTACACATCCCCAGCGCGGCGGCAATGCGGCGAACAGCCCCGCAACACCCGCCAACGGCAGGCGAGGGGAGATCCAGCAACGTCGACAACCTCGTCTGCCGACAACTACGGCAACCGTTCGTCTCGCTCTGTAACAGTTAGACAAGGATTTGGGTTCCAGATGTTACAGATTGAGACGTTAGTCTGGTGGGTCCTCTGTTTGTCTCGTTCTGTAACATCTGGACCCGGATTCCGCTCCTAACTGTTACAGATTGAGATGTTTGTGTCCGCGCCAGCCCCGTACCCAGCCGTAGTCCCATATAAACAAACCCCGTGGTAAACTTGACCGGACTGTTAATATTCCGAAAGGTACCCGTAATGTCCAAGTACATCTCCGAGCTCATGTCGCCGCAGCTTATGGGCGTCGTCTATGCCTTCGTTGGCTTTATCATCGCCCTGTATGTGCTGTCGGTCGTCTATGTGTTCATCGACGCTCGCCGCCGCGGCGCCAGCGCCTACGTGGCATGGGGCATCATCGCCCTTATCCCGTTTGTAGGCCTCATTGCCTACCTGGTCCTGCGCCCGCACTCCTACGCGTCCGACCGCGAGGAGCAGGAGCTGGACATGGCCCTGCGCGAGCGCCAGCTTGCCCAGTACGGCACCTGCCCGCAGTGCGGCGCGCCCATCGAGAAGGACTTCGTCGTCTGCCCGGTGTGCGATACGCAGGTTCGCAACGTATGCCCCAGCTGCCATCGCCCGCTCGATGCGCACTGGAAGGTCTGCCCCTACTGCCGAACTCGTATCCAGTAACGCATCCATCGCCGGGCCGGCCGCAAGCCACGGGCACGCCGTAAGCCACGCGCGCCCCACAGCCCTGCCCCACACGATGAAGCATGCGTAGAAAATCGCCCGCCGTGCCATTAAGGTGCGGCGGGCGCTTGTATACCAAGGCAACCTGCCTATAATGATGCAAGTTAAAATGCCGAGCGCATCGCACGCACTTGCATCAGGCATCCGAGAGGAGAAAACATACCCATGAAGGCACTCTACAATGACGGTTCGGTGGCCGAGCTCCCGCAGGACGAGGTCACGCACGTCATCCGCCACTCCGCCGCGCACATCATGGCGCAGGCCATCAAGCGCCTGTACCCCCAGGCCGACTTTGCCTACGGCCCCGCGACCGACAACGGCTTCTACTACGACGTCGACCTGCCCGAGGGCGTCAAGATCAGCGAGGACGACTTCCCCGCGATCGAGGCCGAGATGAAGAAGATCGTCAAGGAGAACCTCAAGTTCTCCGTCTTTGAGAAGCCTCGCGCCGAGGCCATCGCCCTTATGGAGGAGCGCGGCGAGAAGTACAAGGTCGAGCACATCGGCGACCTGGACGACGACGCCCGCATCACCTTCTACCAGCAGGGCGACTACATCGACATGTGCGTCGGCCCCCACATCTGCTACACCAAGGCGCTGAAGGCCTTTAAGCTCACCGGCGTCTCGGGCGCATATTGGAAGGGCGACAAGGACAACAAGATGCTCACCCGCATCAACGGCGTCGCCTTTGCCACCAAGGAAGAGCTCGACGAGCACATGCGCATGCTGGAGGAGGCCAAGAAGCGCGACCACCGCAAGATCGGCCGCGAGATGGACCTCTTTATGATGCGTGACGAGGCTCCCGGCTTCCCGTTCTTCCTGCCCAACGGCATGATCCTTAAGAACACGCTGCTGGACTACTGGCGCGAGATCCACCACAAGGCCGGCTACGTGGAGATTTCCACGCCGCTCATCATGAACAAGCAGCTGTGGAAGACCTCGGGCCACTGGGACCACTACAAGGACAACATGTACTCCACCGTCATCGACGACGAAGAGTACTGCATTAAGCCCATGAACTGCCCGGGCGGCGTGCTGGTGTACGCCTCCAAGCCGCATTCCTATCGCGAGCTGCCCATCCGCGCCGGCGAGATTGGCCTGGTGCACCGCCACGAGCTGCGCGGCGCCCTGCACGGACTGTTCCGCGTGCGCTGCTTTAACCAGGACGACGCCCACCTGTTTGTGCGTCCCGACCAGCTGACCGACGAGATCGTGGGTGTGGTCAACCTTATCGACTCCGTGTACCAGAAGTTTGGCTTTAAGTATCACGTTGAGCTTTCCACCCGCCCTGAGGACTCAATGGGTTCGGACGAGGACTGGGCGCGCGCGGAGGAGGGCCTGCGCACCGCTCTGGAGCAGCTGGGCATGGACTACGAGGTCAACGAGGGCGACGGCGCCTTCTACGGCCCCAAGATCGACTTCCACCTGGAGGACTCGCTTGGTCGTACCTGGCAGTGCGGTACCGTCCAGCTCGATTTCCAGATGCCGCTTAACTTTGACCTGGAGTACGTGGACGCCGACGGCACCAAGAAGCGCCCCATCATGCTGCACCGCGTATGCTTTGGCTCCATCGAACGCTTTATCGGTATTCTGATCGAGCACTTTGCGGGCAAGTTCCCCACCTGGCTGGCTCCCGTGCAGGTCAAGGCACTTCCCGTCTCTGAGAAGAGCCGCGACTACGCTCACGAGGTATGCGCCAAGCTGGAGGAGGCCGGCATCCGCGTGGTCTGCGACGATCGCGATGAGAAGATCGGCTACAAGATCCGCGAGGCCCGCAGCATCGACCGCGTGCCCTACATGCTCATCCTGGGCGAGAAGGAGGTCGAGGCCGGCAACATCTCCGTCCGCGACCGCTCTAACGAGACCGTTCAGATGAGCGTTGACGAGTTTGTGGCCAAGGTACTCGAGGAGATCAAGACTCGCGCCTAGCACAAACAATACAAGAATTAACAAAGGCGATCGTCCTCGCGGGCGGTCGCCTTTTTTGTTGTCTAAAGAAGAAAAGCCGCTGGTTAGAGCGGCTTTTTTGTTGTGCAAAAAGGTACAGGTTTTTGTAGAGGGGTATGGAGATGCACCCATTCGCGGCGAATTATGTGCAATCTGGGAAAACGCGAGCAGTTTGCTCGTATAATGAACTCCGTCGAAAGATACAAAAACCTGTACTTTTGCGACTGCGCCTAGCTGCGAGCGAGAAGCCTGTTCTTAACGCCCTTGCATCCGCGTGTGTCGCGGAGACAAGAAAAGGGGGCGAGAGATGGAACAGGCAATGCGGCGCCAAGAGCAGCTGCCCGGTGCCTTTAGCGGCTCCACTACCAACTGTCAGCACGGCCGCGTCCACTGGTATCTGGTCCACACCCCCAACGGTAAAGAGCGCGAGACCTGCGAAAAGGTCCGCCGCATTATCCCGCACGAGCTGATGCAGGACGCTTTTGTGATGCAAAAGGAGTTCTGGTTTAAGCGGGACGGCGCTTGGTCGCTCCAAACCAAACCCATGTACAAGGAATACTTCTTCGTCGCCACGCGCGATGCCGCCCTGCTGGACAAGGCTTTGGCCCAGTTGAGCTTTGGCTGCCGCATTGCCGGCAGCAGGGAGCGGGCCTATGCGCCCATGCCGGACGATGCGCAGGACTGGTACCGCAGCGTGCTCGACGACGACGGCGTGGTTCGCAACAGCGTGGCCCGCATAGAAGACGGCGTGCTGCATATAGAGCAAGGGCCCTTGGTGGGGCAAGAGGCCCGAGTAAAGAAGATCGACCGTCATAAGCGCTGGTGCCTGGTAGACGTGGGCGAAGGCGACTCCGCTTTTAGGGAGCTGCTTCCGTTGGACGTGCCCAGTAAGACGTAAGGAGACGTCGCACTGGAAATTCATTCGCAATTTGAATTCATCGATTGGGGGATCCCTGAGGACAGGGACGTGGATTTGAACTTGACTAGTAAAGAAGTGACAGGGCAAAACGCGCCGGTGGGGGCCGCGCTTGTTGCCCAGGCCATGAGCGGTGGCGGCGTGACCGTGCGCTACAAGGCCATTCAGGCCGTGAAGGACTGGGACCGCACGCGCCTGGGCTACAGGGCCGTAAAGCGCGCGTTCGACATCGTGTTCAGCGGCTGTGTGCTGGCCGTCATCGCGATACCCAGCGTGGTGCTGGCCGCGGCCATCCGCCTGGAGAGCGAGGGCAACCCGTTCTACAGCCAGATCCGCGTGGGCCAGACCCACCGCGACGGCAGCCTGTCCACCTTCCGCATGTGGAAGTTCCGCTCCATGTATAAAGACGCCGACGAGCGCCTAGCCGAGCTCAAGGGGCAGAACGAGATCGCCGGCGCCATGTTCAAGATGAAGGACGACCCCCGCGTCACCAAGATCGGCAAGTTCATCCGCAAGCACTCCATCGACGAGTTCCCGCAGTTCCTGAACGTGTTCCTGGGCCAGATGTCCGTGGTGGGCCCGCGCCCGCCACTGCCCAACGAGGTGGCCGAGTATACCGAGTACGACCTGCAGCGCCTGGCCGTGAAGCCCGGCATCACCGGCTGGTGGCAGGTGACGGACCGCAACGACACCGATTTCGACGGCATGGTCCGACGCGACCTGGAGTACATCGCCAAACGCGGCGTGGTCACCGATTTAAAGATTGTTCTCCTCACAGTCGTTGAGGTCTTTACCGGTGGCGGTGCTTGCTAGATGACTGAACCGATTAGGGTAGCCCAGATTGTTGGCAAGATGGTTGGCGGCGGCGTCGAGGCCGTTGTCATGAACTATTATCGCCATATTGACCGAAGTAAAGTCCAGTTCGATTTTCTTGTCGATTCAGATTCGACGCTCGTGCCACGTGAAGAGATCGAATCGCTTGGTGGTCGAATCTTTGAGATTCCGCCCTACCAGCATGCGATTGAATATCAGCGAGAGCTTCAAAGCCTCTTTACGCAAGAGGGCTGGAAGATAGTGCACAGCCATATCAACGCGCTTTCCGTCTTTCCGCTTCGCGCCGCGAAGAAGGCAGGGGTACCCGTGCGTATCGCCCACAGCCACTCGACGAGCGGCAAAGGCGAGTTTGCAAAAAATGCCCTTAAAGGCTTTTTGAAACTGTTTTCGACAAGGTATCCAACTGATTTGGCGGCCTGTACTGAGTATGCCGGTAAATGGCTGTTCGGCTCATCCCATTTTACCGTCTTTAATAATGCTATCGATTTGAGCAGTTTTTCTTTCAATCGATCGATTAGGGATGAGCAACGTGCTGGGCTTGGAGCGCAGGACGATACGCTGGTATTGGGGAATATCGGTAGGTTCATCCCCCAGAAGAATCAGCTGTTTTTGCTTGATGTTTTCAAGGCGGTTTATGCTCAGAATCCTGATTCCATCCTTGTTATCTGCGGCGATGGAAAGTTGAGACCGCAGGCGGAGGAAAAGGCGCGCTCGCTGGGAATTGCGTCAGCGGTGCGTTTTCTCGGTCAGATTTCCAATGTACAGGACGTCTATCAGGCGCTTGATTTATTCGTTCTCCCTAGTCTGTACGAGGGCCTCGGAATGGTCGCGATTGAGGCCCAGGTCTCCGGTCTCCCGTGCATCTGCTCTGAGAGGGTCCCCAACGAGGTCGCGCTATCCGGTCGGTGCAGCTTCGTTCCGTTGAGTGCGGGCATTGAGGGCTGGTCCAATGCGATCCTTACCACACGCACAGATGTCGTTAATCGTTCCGATCCCCAAGCATCTCTGGGGCTTGAATCTTATGACATCTTTAGGGCAGCGCCCAAGCTCGAAGAGTACTACCTGAAGTTATTTGAAACGGTGAATTAATGAAAATTTGTATTTTAACGTGGCTCCATAATCAAAATTTCGGTACGTTGCTTCAGGCTTATGCCCTACAGCAGTTTTTGAAGGCAGAAGGGCATGACGTTGTCGACGCCGACTATCTTCCCTGCGTTAAAGAAAAGCTACTGAACTGGGCGATCAACCGGAACTCCTTCGATTTATTTGCTGGCAAAGCACGCGAGCTATTCAATCGCAAGAAGGAACATGATGACTTCGGATCCTCGACGGCTGACGTATTCAATCGCTTTTTGAGCCAGAACATCGAGACCACTGATCGGATTGTCGATACAGACGGACTGGTCGATTTACGGGGAAAATACGATGCATACGTCTGCGGATCTGATCAAATCTGGTCCCCTTATCTTTTGAATAGGAATTTCTATCTCTCCTTTCTAAGCGACAGCGATAAGAGAATCGCGTATGCACCCAGCTTCGGTGTCACGAGCACCACGCAGAGGAAGAAAAAGATCATTACCGATCTGATTAAAACGTTCAGCTCTGTGTCTGTTCGTGAAGATGCGGGCGCGGATTTTGTCGAATCCCTCGGTCTCGAGCGCCCTTCACAGGTTGTGGACCCTGTCCTGCTCCTGTCGAAAGAGGACTGGGCCCCGCTCATCAACGGTAAATGTCCTGAGCCCGGGAAAATCGTCTGCTATTTCCTTGGGAATAGGCCGTTTTACAGGAAAGCTGTCGATTCGATTTCAAAAGAGCTCGGCTGCGAGGTCGTGACGCTTGTCGGTTCAGGTAAAAATGCTGTCGACGAGCAGCTTAATCCGCGTTACGGGCTTGGTCCCGATGAATGGCTCGCTTATCTGGCGAGCGCGCGGTTCGTGTTAACCGATTCGCTGCACGGTACGCTGTTTTCTCAAATTTTCCGCAAAGACTATTACTGCTTCAAGAGATTTGAGGAGACCGACAAGCGCTCTCAAAACTCTCGAGTCGAGAGCCTCTCGAGGCTTTCGAATACCGAGGATCGTCTGCTAGATGGCTATGACAGTCACATGAACGCTACGGAAATCGAGGGCTATGAGAAGCGACTGTCCGACGTGGAGTCGCTCATCACGTTTTCGAAAAAATGGCTCTTGGATGCTCTTGAGCAATAGGGGGATAGTTAGCTTGAGCAAGAACATCGACACAGTTTCTCACCGGGCCTGCTTTGGTTGCGGAGCTTGCGCGGCCAAATGCCCTTTTTCCGCTATTACTATGCGTACCTCGCCCGACGGTTTCGAATATCCCGTGGTGGACGCAGCGAGATGCACCTCCTGCGGTCTTTGCCTGCGTACCTGTCCGGCCGAAAACCAAGTCGACGCGGACTCGGAGGCCATTCGCGCCGCTGTCTTGCAGAGCGATGACCCGGACGAGCTCGCGCAAAGTTCGTCCGGCGGCGTCTTCTCCCTTCTTGCGAAACGTATACTATCGGACGGCGGGCGCGTTTACGGCGCCGCCTGGGATGGCGTCGATCACGTCAGGCATATCGGTATATCCGAGCTTGCCGAAATCGCGCTCCTGCAAAAGTCCAAATATGTCCAGAGCGATGCTAGCGAATCGTATCCCGAAGTGCTCAGCGATCTCAAATCCGGCAAGCGAGTCCTCTTCAGCGGTACTCCTTGTCAGGTTTCCGCGCTGCGTCTCTATTTGGGTAAACCGATGGATGGGCTGACAACCGTCAGCGTTGTTTGCCACGGTGTACCAAGCTCTTCCATGTTTCGTTCCTATGTTGGCTGGCTCGAGCTTCGGGAGAAGTCCGATGTCACCGCACTGACTTTTAGAGATAAATCGAAATTCGGATGGGGCCATAACATAAAAATCGAGTTATCCGACGGCAGGATTATAAAGAGACCCGCTGCATTCGATCCCTTTTATGGTTCCTACATCAAAGGCCTGATCAGCAGATCGTCTTGCTACGGCTGTCCTTTCAGAGGGTGCGACAGTCCTGCCGACATCATCCTCGGTGATTCCTGGCGTTCTGAGTCTGTCCAAGACTGCGGACATCCCGAGAAGGGTGTTTCGGCCGTTATCGTGAAGACCGAGCGCGGGGCAAAATTGATCGATGAAATAGGCGATTACGTCGCCTACTCTAACAACGGCCTTGCTCCGGATGATGTGCTGCTGCATGAAGATCCTAATAAGCGCTCTGATCTTGAGGAGAGGCGCGATGCCGTTATCGAGCAGTTCGAGGCTACAGGATTACAAGTCTTTGATTCCGTCCTGGCGCCGAATGCGACTCTTTTCGACCGTCTGAAAATGCTGCTCCCCCCGTCGATGCGCCTGCGTGTAAAGCGGTTTGTCCGATCTATTAAACCTAGGACCGTGCATGAGTAACTTCACCACAGTGATAACGATTTGCGACCGTCCCCATATCGGGGGCGGAGCTTCAAAAATCGCAATCGAAACAGCAGCTGCTCTGGCGAGGATAGGTGTCAACAGCTATTTCTTTTCAGCGTTGGGTGACCCCGATCCCTCCTTAATCGAATCGGGCGTTGTTTGTGTCAATTGCGGGCAGAACGACGTCCTGAACGGGGGCGTCTCCGGCGCTGCTCAGGGTATCTGGAACAGGCGCTCGGAAACGGCGCTGGATGATCTACTGAAGCAGCTCGATCCGAAGACGACGGTCGTCCACGTTCACTCTTGGACGCACTCCCTTTCTCCCTCGATATTCACGGCCATAGGGCGACGGGGGTTCAAGTGCCTGATCACAGCCCATGAGTACTTCCTCGTTTGTTCCAACGGTGGACTCTACGATTATGTTAATCATTGCAACTGCGGAATTGCCCCCGGTTCTCCGAAGTGCCTGCTGCACAACTGTGACAAGCGCTCATATATCCAAAAACTGTATCGATCCGTTCGCTTTTCCGTGCAGGGATATGTTTTGAGAGCGCTGCGCCCGGCTGTCGCCTTCGTTTCAGATTCCAGTCGTCGGTTGATTGAGCCCTATCTAACATGGGATGCCGAGCGATTCGACTGTTTTAATTACGTCGATGCGGACAAATTCCAGCATGGGTTTGATGCAGATTGCGAGGCTTACCTATTCGTTGGTCGCCTGAGCCCTGAAAAGGGCTGCGATTTATTTTGCGAAGCCGCCAGTAGGGCCGGTGTGGACGCTATCGTCATCGGTGACGGTACCGAATTGAAGAGGCTGTCGGACAGTTATCCGGATATCAAATTCATGGGCGCGCTGCCCCATGACAAGGTGCTTTCCGTCATGACGCGGTCACGTGCAATCGTTATGCCCTCGGTTTGTCGAGAGACGTTCGGGCTTGTCGCCTATGAGGCCATGATCGCTGCCGGTCTGCCGTGCATCGTCTCTGATGTCGGCGACGCTGCCTCCTTTGTGAGGTCGAAAGGTCTCGGCGAGGTCTTCAGCGCGGGCAATGCCGAGTCGCTATCCGCCGCAATGGTCAATATGCTCGATCCCGATGTTTACTCGCGTTACAGGGGGGCGGTTGAGAAGGCGGACTTCAGCTGCCTCGAAAAGACCGCGTATGTAGAACGTCTTATCGGTATTTACGATCAGCTAATGGCTAAGCTTTAATTGGATGAAGGTTTTTAATGGTTACGGTTGTGATGTCAGTTTACAACGGCACGCGATATCTTACTGAGCAGCTAGATAGCTTAAGACTTCAGACAGTGTCTCCGGACCGAGTGCTGATTGCGGATGATTGCTCGACAGACGGGTCGTTCGATCACATTGTCAAATATATCGAGGAACACGGACTCGGTAATTGGACCATCAACAAGAATCGCTCTAATTTCGGCTGGCGCAAGAGCTTTAAGCGGCTTCTCGACCTTGCATCCATAGACGATGGAATCGTCTTCCCGTGCGACCAGGATGATATCTGGGAACCCGATAAAATCGCTGTGATGTGCTCAATCCTCGAGAAGGACCCCTCTATCGACGTTCTCAGCTGCGCCGTCGAGCCGTTTTATGAGAGCGGCGGTAAAAAAGTAACAGTCTATGGTGCTGTCGATGATTCCAAACCTCTGGACGATTTGGAGGCCCCGGTTTTCGATAGCAAGTTTATGTCGGTACGGCGCCCCGGATGTTCGTATGCCGTAAAATCGAGTTTTATAAGGGAAATCATGCCATATTGGCAGGATGATTTTGCTCATGACGGTATGTTATGGCGCTTCTCATTACTGAAGGGGACCCTCAGACTTCTAAATCAGCCCTTGATTCGGTTCCGTAGGCATGACTCTAATGCAACTGAGATGCGACATATTGACAGGAAATCTCGTGTTGCTGAGATAGGGATGTGCTTGAGATTTTCTAAGGTTTTAGAAGAATACTGCAGTAGTAATCCTGGCGATTATCGTATATCTTCTGCGCATATAGAGCATTACGGTTCTGTTTTAAATGCCCGTTTGCACTTGCTCGTAGGTGGCCTAAAAATAAGTGATTTAGGCACCATTCTAAAATACCGTAAGTATGAACTGTCAAATCGTTCCCTGCTTGGTGACTTTAAGGCCTTAATCAGTTCCTGTGACAGTAAGTAGGTGTTTAGAATGCTTGAGCTATTTACTAATGAATTCACTATTTTGATTTTCGCCGCAATCTTAAGTGTCATTTCTCCCGTTAAAGGACTATTTTTTTCTGTTCTAGGATTGCTCGTTTTCAAAGAAGTTCTTTCTGGGCGTCTCTACAAAGTGTTTTTAAATAACGCCATTCCCATTGTCGTTATGGGCGCGATAGTTTTCTTTTCTGCTATTGCGTTTACGTCCCGAAGCATTAATGAATCCCTCCTTACGGTCTGCTCGTATTTCTTTTGCATTCTTCTTGGTTATATTTACGGTAAAGCAAAGAATGATGACTGGGTTGAGTCTGCATTGCTTATGCTTCGCAACGTTATGGTGTTCGCCTGCCTATTTAGCTTTGTCCTTGAAATTGTTTTAGGTCAACGACTAGTTACAAATGGTTCCTTTTCTTTTCTGCAAACTGTAACGATTGATAATCCATCCTTGTATCGACTGCGTAGTTTTTTCGGTCATGCAATCGTATTTGGCCAAATGATAGTTATTGCTGTGGTAATTAACTATAAATTGGAGACGGGCAGGATGAAACGTCTCTTATGCTCTGTAGTTCTTTTGGTCGCTCTGCTTCTGACAAAGAGTCGTAGCGCGTGGATTATTCTCATTGCTTTAGCATCGGTGTACCTGGTCTTTCGCCTAAAGAACCCCGAGTATTCTAAATGGAATTTAATTGCCCTTTTAATTCCAGCTGTATTGCTACTCGTTTTTATTCTCTACAAGTTTGGACTGTTTAACTTTGTGGCTTCTCGATTTGGTGAGCTTGAAACTGATGTTTCATATAGCCAGCGTTCCGGAGCCATTGCCTATATTATTCATAGCTTTTTAAGCAGGCCGCTGTTTTGGCTTACTGGAAATGGTTTTGGCAGTAGTCGCGTGACTATGCTGGGCACGACGGTTGAAATTAGCGGTTTTTCAACGGTGGATAATGGTTTCCTTGCAATGCTGTATGAATATGGTTTTCTTGGAATTTGTAGCTTTGTATTCTTGATAATTTCCGCTGGCATCGGTTCGTTCAGGTCGGGTTGCGAACTCGATCAAGTACTATTTACCGTCTCCTGTATATGCTGTGCGGAGCTCATATTTTATTGTGAGCTTGGTTGGTGGGTGCCAACGGTTATCTTGTTTGCTTCCTGTGGACTCGTTCTGGGTAGAACGAGTGCTCGGTATTCAGATTTGTGCGAGTCAGGCCCATCCTTGATTTCTGAATAAATCAAGGATGTTAGTTTAAACAAACGAGGTTGAATGAATTATTCGTCTATTGCACGCAACACTATGATTGCGTTTGCTGCACAGTTTATTTCTCTATCGGTCAGTGTCGTCATGTCACTGCTCGTGCCGAAAATCGTTGGTGTTGCTGATTATGGATACTGGCAGCTGTTCATGTTTTATACGACCTATTCCGGCTTTTTTCACCTTGGCCTGAATGATGGTGTCTACTTGATTAACGGGGGTCTCTCTCGTGATGAAATCGATAAGAGCTCAATAAAATCCCAGTATATCTTCGGTGCTTGTTTCCAGGCAGTGATTTGCCTCGGCATCACTTTTGTTTCGCTGCCTCTTGTCGATGACGCAAATCGAGTATTTGTTATCGCGTCTTTTGCGCTTTACACCGTCGTCTATAACCTGACAAGTTATTTGGGCTTTGTCTTTCAGGCTATGAACGAAACTAAGCTATTTTCGTTTTCTACAATGCTAGACAGGCTGGTGTTTCTGGCTCCGCTCCTTGTTTTAATTGGATTTAAGGTTTCGGACTACCATCCCTATGTCTACGCGTATCTCGTTTCGAAGATTATTGCGCTCATATATTGCTCTTGGATGGGCAGGGATATCCTATGTGCTAAATCAGTGTCTTTTGGCAACTCGCTTAAGGACGGTATCCGCAGTATCATCGTCGGCGTAAAGCTGATGATTGCGAACATCGCCGACACACTGATCCTCGGGGTATCTAGGTTTCTTATCGATCATTTTTGGGGTATCGTCGCCTTTGCAAAAATTTCGTTCTCCCTCTCTCTTGTCAATTTCTTTATCACTTTTGTCTCGCAGGCGAGCATGGTCTTATTTCCTGCTCTTAGGACAGGTTCTGATGAGGAGAGAGTTCGTTTTTACATTGGCATAAGAAATGCCATCGAACTCATTTTTCCTGCAATCTTTTTGTTCTATTTCCCTATGGTTTGGTTTTTGGGGGCGTGGCTTCCTCAATATGCCGAGAGCCTTAGATATTTTGCGCTCTTACTTCCGATATGCGTCTTCAATACAAAGATGAGCCTTTGCTGTACTACCTATTTCAAGGTTCTTCGTAAAGAACAGCTGCTCCTGAAGTTGAATATCGTCACTGTTATTTGTAGCGCTGTTTTTTCGATATTCGGTGTTCTTGTTCTTAACTCACTCGACGCCGTCCTGTGTGGCGCCGTTATCTGCATTATTGGCAGGTCGTTGTGGTCCGAGCTCTATCTGAACGAACAGCTTAGTGCCCCTGGTTCAACTAGGCCGTTTCAGGAAATCCTGCTTACAGCCGCTTTTGTCTTGTTCACTGAGCTTTTATCTGGTGGAACTGCGGCGATTCTATATGCATTAGTCTACGTTGGCTATCTCTTGCTTAATCATTCTGCGCTGAAAAGCGTTGCTTCATGTTTGACCAAACTGAAGAAGCAGCGATAGCTACATCAAAATGGATTGGATTTTAATATGAAAGGCATCATCCTCGCCGGCGGGTCCGGCACCCGCCTGTACCCGCTCACGCTCGTGACCTCCAAGCAACTGCTGCCGGTCTACGACAAGCCCATGATCTACTACCCGCTGTCCACCCTCATGCTGGCGGGCATCCGGGACATCCTGGTCATCTCCACGCCGACGGACCTCCCCAACTTCGAGCGCCTGCTCGGGGACGGCTCGCGCTACGGCGTGAACCTCTCCTACGCCGAGCAGCCGAGCCCCGACGGCCTGGCGCAGGCCTTCACCATCGGCGAGGGGTTCATCGACGGCGAGCCGTGCGCGCTCGTGCTCGGTGACAACATCTTCTACGGTAACGGCCTTTCGCGCCACCTGAAGAAGGCCGTCGAGAACGCGCAGTCGGGCCGCGCTACGGTCTTCGGCTACCACGTGGACGACCCCGAGCGCTTCGGCGTCGTCGAGTTCGATGCGCAGGGGAGGGCCGTCTCCATCGAGGAGAAGCCCGCTGAGCCCAAGAGCTCCTACGCCGTCACCGGCCTGTACTTCTACCCGGGCGACGTCGCCGCCAAGGCCCATAAGGTCGAGCCCTCGGCCCGCGGCGAGCTGGAGATCACCACGCTCAACCAGATGTACCTGGAGGAGGGGACGCTGTCCGTCGTCACCCTCGGACGCGGCTACGCGTGGCTGGACACCGGCACCATGGAGAGCCTGCACGAGGCCGCGGAGTTCGTCCGCGCCGTGGAGCACTCCCAGGACCTGCCCGTGTCCGTCCCCGAGGAGATCGCCTGGGAGAACGGCTGGATCACGACAGCCGAGCTGGAGGAGGCCGCGAAGGCCTACGGCAAGTCGGTCTACGGCCGGCACCTGAAGAAGGTCGCCGCCGGCGAGATCGTCAACAGCCCGCGCGAGTACTAATCCGATTCAATGGGAGATAGAAACATGTCTGAAGAGCTCTTCGAGCCCAGGAACATCATCGTCACGGGCGGCTGCGGCTTCATCGGCAGCAACTTCGTGCACTACGTCGTGGACAGCCACCCGGGCGTCCACGTCACCGTCCTGGACAAGCTGACCTACGCCGGAAACCCCGAGAACATCGCCGGGCTGCCCTCCGACCGCGTGGAGCTCGTCGTGGGCGACATCTGCGACGCCGGGCTGCTGGATCGCATCGTCCCGGGCCACGACGCGATCGTGCACTACGCCGCCGAGAGCCACAACGACAACTCCATCGCCGACCCGGAGCCGTTCCTGCGCACCAACGTGGAGGGAACCTTCCGCCTGCTGGAGGCCGTCCGCAAGTACGGCGTCCGCTACCACCACGTCTCCACCGATGAGGTCTACGGCGACCTGGCGCTCGACGACCCCGCCAAGTTCACCGAGGAGACTCCGTACCACCCGTCGAGCCCCTACAGCTCGACCAAGGCGAGCTCCGACATGCTCGTGCGCGCCTGGACCCGCACCTACGGGCTTCGCGCCACGATCTCCAACTGCTCCAACAACTACGGCCCCTACCAGCACGTGGAGAAGTTCATCCCCAGGCAGATCACCAACATCATC
>JAXJCX010000004.1:0-9459 GCA_036302225.1 Collinsella sp. | reverse complement strand
CAGATGATGCAGGAGGCCGTGGACATCAAGAAGGCCGTCAAGCCCGATCAGGTGCTGATGGTCGTCGATGCCATGACCGGTCAGGATATCGTCAACGTCGTCTCGACCTTCGCCGAGCGCACCGACTTTGACGGCGTGATCATCTCTAAGCTCGACGGCGACGCCCGTGGCGGCGGCGCGCTTTCCGTGCGCCAGGTGACCGGCAAGCCCATTAAGTTCGTGAGCATGGGCGAGAAGCCCGATTCGCTGGAGCCGTTCTACCCCGACCGCATGGCCAAGCGCATTTTAGGCATGGGCGACGTCGTCGGTATTATCGAGAAGGCCCAGGAGGCGGCCGACGCCGAGCAGCTCGAGGCTGCCGAGCGTATGCTGCGCGAGGGCTTTACCATGAACGACATGCTCGACCAGATGAAGGCCGTTAAGAAGATGGGCGGCATGAAGGGCATTCTGGGCATGCTCCCCGGTGGTCAGCGCGCGCTCAACCAGATGGGCGGCAACCTGGATGAGGGCATCTTCGACAAGAACGAGGCCATCATCATGTCTATGACCAAGGAGGAACGCCTTCGTCCCTCTATCATTAACGGCCAGCGTCGCGCCCGTATCGCCAAGGGCGCCGGCGTGACCCCCACCGAGGTGAATAGCCTTATGAAGCAGTGGGGCGAGATGAACAAGATGATGGGCCGCATGCGCACGATGGCCAATCAGGCGCAGGCCGGTGGCAAGAAGGGCAAAAAGGGTAAGAAGGGCAAAAAGATGCGCATGCCCAATATTCCCGGTCTGGATGCCATGGGTCTGGGCGGCATGGGCGGCCTGGGCGGCCTGGGAACGGGCGGTCCTAAGTCCGATATGGATTTGCTGCGTCAGATGGAAGCGCAGATGCGCAATAAGAAATAGGGCTGTAATTCCAGCTTGATATGGCAAAGGCCACTCGGAAGCTACCGGGTGGCCTTTGTTGTTGGCTTTGATTGTTGGGTTGCGTTCAGCGTCGCGCCCCGAGCTCGCGGTTCCGTGCCGTTAGTGGCAGCCGCAGCCCTCGTGGCCCTCGTGCTCGTGATGGCCGTGGCAGCCGCAGGACTCGCCATGTTCGTGGTCATGGCCGTGGCAGCCGCACGTGGCCTCGCCGGTCTGAGCGAGCTTGCCGGCAATGAGGGCCTCGACGCAGGCATCGCAGCTGCCCTGGGCGCCCGCATAGACCGTGATGCCGGCCTGGGTGAGCGCATTGATGGCCCCGCCGCCGATACCGCCGCAGATGAGCGTGTCGACGCCACCGTTGGCAAGCAGGCCCGCCAGGGCGCCGTGTCCGGTGCCGCCGGTGCCTACGACCTGCTCGTTGAGCACCTTGCCATCCTGGATGTCGTAGATCTTGAACTGCTCGCTGCGGCCAAAGTGCATAAAGATGTTGCCGTTGTCGTACGTCGTTGCCACCCTCATGGTGCCGACCTCCCTTGTTGGCCATGCGGCCGTCGTCGTGGTGATGGGGGAGTATGCGATATTGCCACCCTCGATACTGAGCGCCCGCCCGTTGACCAGCGCGTTTGCCACCTTGCGATGTGCGCGGCTGCAGATGGCCGCCACGGTGGCACGAGCGATACCCATGTGCTGGGCGACGGTCTGCTGATTGAGGCCCTCCAGGTCGCACAGCCGCAGGACTTCGAGCTCGTCGACCGTCATCTCGATGGCGTCCCCGCTGGCAAGGCCGTCGGGGGTAAAGCCGCGATATTCGGGGATGATCCCAACGCGGCGTAATTTTTCTCGTCTTCCCGCCATACACTCTCCAAATCTGACATATGTCAACAATAGAATAGCGACCGTACGGATTTGCGCAAGGCATTTCTGGCATATGTCAGAAAATGAGGGCTTATGTTTGGGCTGTGGGGTCGCGTGCGCCTGGGCTACAATGAATTTCGCTTATAGGCGACTGACAGGAGGGTCAATGAGCAAGGCTGATCAACAGTTTGTAACCATGTGCCGCGATATCTTGGACCATGGTACCACCACCGAGGGCCAAAAGGTCCGACCGGTGTGGGAGGACGGCACCCCTGCCTATACCATTAAGAACTTTGGCGTTACGGCTCGCTACGACCTGCGTGAGGAGTTTCCCGCGCTTACCCTGCGTCGCACGGCGCTTAAGTCTGCCATGGACGAGATTCTGTGGATCTATCAAAAGAAGTCAAATAACGTCCACGACCTCAACAGCCATATTTGGGATGAGTGGGCCGACGAGACTGGCTCCATCGGCAAGGCCTACGGGTACCAGATTGGGCAGAAAAGCCATTATGCCGAGGGTGACTTTGACCAGATGGACCGCGTGCTGTACGACCTTAAGAACACGCCGTACAGCCGCCGCATCATGACCAACACCTACGTGTTTAGCGACCTGTCCGAGATGCACCTGTATCCGTGCGCCTACAGCGTGACCTATAACGTGACGCAGCGCCCGCAGGACGATAAACCCACACTCAACATGATTCTCAACCAGCGCAGCCAAGACATTTTGGCCGCCAACAACTGGAATGTGTGCCAGTACGCCATTTTGCTGATGATGGTCGCGCAGTCGGTCGATATGATTCCCGGCGAGCTGCTGCACGTGATCGCCGATGCCCATATTTATGACCGTCATGTCGATATCGTCCGTGAGCTTATCGAGCGTCCACAGTTTGCGGCCCCCAAGGTAACGCTTAACCCCGATGTGCACGATTTCTATGCGTTTACGACCGATGACCTTATCGTGGAGGGCTACGAGCACGGCCCGCAGGTCAAGAACATTCCCATTGCGGTGTAGGTGGCGCTTATGACGTGTAAGCTTTCTGCCATCGTCGCCGTGTGCGACGATTGGGGCATTGGGTGCGAGGGCGACATGGTGGTGTCCAATCGCGCCGACATGCGCCATTTTGTGGCCTGCACCAAGGGTTGCCCAGTCATTATGGGGCGCAAGACGCTACTGAGTTTTCCCGGCGGGCGCCCGCTCAAGAACCGCCGCAATATCGTGCTTACCCGCGACGAGGATTTTGCGGTCGAGGGCGTTGACGTGGTACATAGCGTTGACGAAGCGCTCGCCACGGTAGCCGATGAACCCGTTGCGTGGGTGATCGGCGGCGGCGAGGTCTATCGGCAGTTTTTGCCGTATTGCGCCGAGGCCGAGGTCACGCACAACCACTGTGTCCATCCCGTGGATACGCATTTTCCCAATTTGGATGCCGATTCTACTTGGGAAGTTGCGCGGCGCGAAGGGGTTGCCACGATTGCCTCGGGCGAGGGCGATGAGGGTGTCGATTATGAGTTCGTGACGTATCGTCGCGTTGAGGCGTAAATCTCCTATTTGCCCACGGTATTATCGGGTTGGAATGAGGAAGGGGCGGCGCCTGGCGTCGCCTCGTTTGATATAGATGCTGCTGTAAGAAGGGTACGGGCTTGCTGTTATGACTGATGCCGTTGAGGTGCTGCGAATTGACTCGCTCGAGGATGAGCGGCTCGATGCCTACGTGCGACTGACCGAACGCGAGCTACGCTGCGTGCTTGAGCCGCAAAAGGGCATCTTTATCGCCGAGAGTGCCAAGGTTATCGAGCGCGCGGTGCGTGCCGGATATGAGCCGGTGAGCTTTCTTTTGGGCGAACGCTGGCTCGACCAGATGATGCCGCTGTTTGAGCGCCTGGTTGTGCGCGAGGACGCCGGCCCTGTTCCTGTGTTCGTTGCCTCCATGGAGCTCATGGAGAAATTGACGGGCTTTAACGTGACGCGCGGTGCGCTCGCGGCGTTTCGTCGCCCGCGGCAGATTCCGGTTGATGAGTTCTTGGGCGGCGTCGTCGAGGCGGCGGGGGAGCGTCCGGTGCGTGTGTGCGTGCTCGAGGGCATTGTCGACCACACCAACGTCGGCGCGATTTTCCGCTCGGCCGCCGCGCTCAATGTCGACGGCATTCTGGTGAGCCCTACGTGCTGTGACCCGCTGTACCGTCGCTCGGCCCGCGTGAGCATGGGGACCGTGTTTCAAGTGCCGTGGACGCGTATTGGCAGTGAGGCGCGCGTGTGGCCGCATGACGGCCTGGCGGCGCTGCACGATGCCGGTTTTTCGTGTGCCGCCATGGCGTTGACGGACGATTCAGTGTCGTTGGATGATCCCGCGCTCCAGGAGATTGACCGCCTGGCAATCTTTATGGGCACCGAGGGTGCCGGCCTGGGCGCCAAGACCATCGCGGGCTGCGACCGGGCCGTGCGCATTCCGATGGCGCACGGGGTCGATTCGCTCAACGTGGCCGCGGCGAGTGCCGTCGCCTTTTGGCAGCTGTGCCCGCATGTGAGCAATGAGTATCACTACCAGCCGGGTTTGTATCACTAGGCAGATAGTTCGCACCGGGCTCTGACTCGGGGTGTTTCGGTCGACGCCGGTCGGTGCTAAGCTGCTATTGGTTTTGGCCTTAAATTGCCGTTTTGTTGTTTGACGTATGCTGGTGGGGAGGGCGTGTGGCTAAGAAATCTACGGCTATCGATGTAACGCAGGGTGTTATTTGGCAGCAGCTGCTTTCGCTGTGCGTTCCCATCTTTTTTAGTTCGTTTTTTCAACAGGCCTACACGCTTATCGGTACCTATATCGTCGGCCAGTTTGGCGGCAAGCTTGCACTGGGTGGCATTCAGGCCACGATGGTGCTCACCGAGCTCTGCATTGGCTTTTGCGTTGGCGTCGGCGCCGGCTGCGCGGTCATTACCGGTCAGTATTTTGGCCAGCACGATGATGAGCGACTGAGTCGTTCGGTCCATACGGCCATGACCCTCGCGCTGGTGGGCGGTATCGTTTTCTCGATTCTTGGCATTGTGTTCGTTGAGCCCATGCTGGTGCTTATGAACACACCGCATGAATTATTGGCCGAGGGCGTGGCCTATGCTCGTTGCTATTTTGCCGCTATGGTTGCGGCGCTGCTGCTCAATATGGGAACAGCACTGCTGCGCGCCGTGGGCGACACGCGCGGACCTGCTGTGATCATCGCTTCCGGCTGCCTTGTTAATGCGGTGCTGGATGTCATCTTCGTTGCCGTGCTTCATATGGAGGCTCTGGGCTGCGGCATCGCGGTGGCGCTGACCATTTGCTCCAACGCCACGATGATCGTGATTCGCATGATGCACGCACCGGGTGCGTGGCGGCTTTCGCTGTCCAAACTCGGCATTGATCCTGGCATTTGTAAGAGCATGATCTCGTGTGGTCTGCCGCTTGGTTTTCAGTCTGCTGCGTATTCGATTTCCAACGTTTTGATTCAGGTGTCGGTCAACTCGTTTGGCGCCGATGTCACCACGGCGTGGGGTCTTTCGGGCCGCTTAGATGGCATTGTCTGGATGGTTACCGAGGCGCTTGGCGTTTCGATCACCACGTTCTCGGCACAGAACTTTGGAGCGCGCAACTACGAGCGCATGCGCAAGGGCTACCATACTTCGCTCGTGCTGTCGTTTATGCTCATTGGTGGCCTGTCTGCCGTGCTGCTGGTGTTCTCGGGTCCGTTGTCGCGTCTGTTTGTCGACGATGCTTCGATTTCGGCGTATACCACGACGATCCTTCATTTTATCGCGCCGTTCTACGCGATCTACTCGATTATCGAAAACGCGTCGGGCTCCATTCGCGGTGCCGGTGTGAGCTTGCAGCCCATGCTGCTCACGATTTTTGGCACCGTCGTGCTCAGGGTGATCTGGGTGTTTGCGATCATGCCGTTTGATCCGTCGCTTGAGCACCTGCTATTGGTTTACCCCGTAACCTGGCTCATCACGGCCACGATGTTTACCATCTACCACCACAGCGGCAACTGGCTCGGCCGCGCCACCGCCAAATGATCCCTTGGGGACGGAGGAAAACGGATCATTGCTCTCCGTCGTGATGTCGATGATCCGTTTTCCTCCGTCCCCTTCGGATCAATTAGTATTCGATGCCTTGGCGGGCTAGGAGGCCTTCGTCGAAGTAGTGTTTGACGGGGCGCATTTCGGTGACTAGGTCGGCGAGGTCCGCGAGAGGCAGCAGCCCGCGGCCGGTGAGCACGAGCTCCGTGGTGGCAGGCTTCAGCGCGATCAGCCCCTCCACATCCTCGCGCGTCACGAATCCGCGGCGCATCGCTTCGCCGAGTTCGTCCAAAATCAGAACGTCGACCTGTGATATCTGCTCGCGTGCGAGCTCCATGATCTGCTCGGCGCAGGCCTCGGGTGTGTCGCGATCGGCCTGTACAATGCGCAGTCCCAGGCGCGGCGCGGCATCGTGTTCGGCGCAGTGCAGCTTCTTGGCAAACTGCAGCATGAGTACGTCGAGCCCATAACCTTTGGCGCGCATCGCCAATCCCAGCGCAGCCGTGGTTTTGCCCTTGCCGTCGCCCGTATAGATCTGAACCTTGCCGACTTCAAGTGATGCCATCTCTGTCCTTTCGTGCCCGGCGTCGGTTTATCGCCGTCCGGGTTGGGTATTCTAGTTAGCATTATCAACCCCAGTAGATGGAGTTCAAGCAGATGGAGATGGATGACAACAAACGTAGACGGAATATGATCCTCTACGTGCTCATCGCCTTCGTCGTCTACCTCGTGCTCTCGACCGTTCTGTTCCCCAACATCGGTCACACGCAGCAGATTACGAAGACCGATTACTCGACGTTTGTCAAAGCGCTCGATAAGAAGAGCGTTGACAAGGTTGAGTACAACACGGACGATTACACGATTTATTACACCAAGAAGGGCGAGGACGAGAACATCGCCTACAAGACGACCGGTGTGCCGAATGATGCGGGCTTTACCGATCGCGTGCTTGAATCTGGCGCCTCGCTTGAGTCGGTCGTTCCCGATAAGAACTCGGGTCTGATGACCTACTACCTGCTCACCCTCATTCTTCCCATGGCGATTTTCTTCCTCATCGGCTGGTGGCTCAACCGCCGTATGAAGAAGGCCATGGGCGATGACGGTCCGTCGATGAACTTTGGCGGTGGTGGCTTTGGCGGCGGCGGACTGGGTAAGTCCGGCGCTCGCGTTATCGCCTCCAAAGATGTGGGCGTGACCTTTAAGGATGTTGCAGGCCAGGAAGAGGCCAAGGAATCCCTTAAGGAGGTCGTCGACTTTCTGGAGAAGCCGCAGCGCTACGAGGAGATCGGCGCCAAGCTGCCGCGCGGTGCCCTCCTTGTCGGCCCTCCGGGTACCGGTAAAACCTTGCTTGCCAAGGCTGGTGCCGGCGAGGCGGGCGTTCCGTTCTTTAGCATTTCGGGCTCTGAGTTCGTCGAGATGTTTGTCGGCCGCGGCGCCGCTAAGGTTCGCGATCTGTTTAAGCAGGCCAAGGAAAAGGCCCCGTGCATCGTGTTTATCGACGAGATCGACACGATCGGCAAGAAGCGCGATGGCGGCGGCTTTAGCGGCAACGACGAGCGCGAGCAAACGCTCAACCAGTTGCTGACCGAGATGGACGGCTTTGATAACCACAAGGGCATCGTCGTCCTCGCCGCTACCAACCGCCCCGACAGCCTTGACCCGGCCTTGCTGCGCCCCGGTCGTTTTGACCGCCGCATCCCCGTCGAGCTGCCCGACCTGACCGGCCGTAAGAACATCCTCGAGCTGCATGCGAAGAGCGTGAAGACGCAGCCACCGATCGACCTGTCCGCGATTGCCCGCGCCACGCCCGGCGCCTCGGGCGCCGACCTGGCCAACATCATCAACGAGGGCGCCCTACGTGCCGTCCGCGAGGGGCGCAAGCGTGCCACGCAGGACGATTTTGAGGAGTCGGTGGAGGTCGTTATCGCCGGACAGCAGCGTAAGTCCACGGTGCTGTCCGACCACGAGAAGCAGGTCGTTTCCTACCACGAGATCGGCCATGCTATCGTCGCCGCCCGCCAGAAGGGGTCTGCGCCGGTCACCAAGATTACCATCGTGCCGCGCACGAGCGGCGCTCTGGGCTATACCATGCAGGTCGAGGAGGACGAGCGCTTCCTGACCACGCGCCAGGAGGTCCTGGACAAGCTCGCCGTCTACTGCGGTGGCCGCGCGGCCGAGGAGCTCATCTTTGGCGAGATGACGACCGGCGCCGCCAACGATATCGAGCAGGCCACCAAACTCGCCCGTAACATGGTGACGCGCTTTGGTATGTCCGATGAGTTTGGCATGATGGCGCTCGGTACCGTCCAGAACGCGTACCTCAACCAGGACACGTCGCTCACCTGCGCCCCGGGTACGGCCGAGCGCGTGGACGCGATTGTCGCCAAGCTGATCGAGGACGCGCATGATCGCGCCCTGCAGATCCTGAAGGAGAACAAGTTCAAGCTCCATGAGCTGGCTCG
This sequence comes from Collinsella sp., assembly GCA_036302225.1. Classification (GTDB taxonomy): domain Bacteria; phylum Actinomycetota; class Coriobacteriia; order Coriobacteriales; family Coriobacteriaceae; genus Collinsella. Next base: position 1,182 of record JAXJCX010000004.1, on the reverse strand, counting down.
TTATCTGTACAAGAAGGAGACGATCACGGGCGAGGAGTTCATGAACCTCCTCACACGCGAAAATCCGCTGATGCCAAAGCAACAGTAACGTTGCGTTCGGGACAGTAAATATCGACGCCCCATTTGAGTGCCTATCTCAAATGGGGCGTTTTGCTTGGGAGGGATATGTATGAAGATCGTGGTGAGTGCCTGTTTGATGGGCGAGAGCTGCAAGTATAACGGCTTCGATAATTACCACCGCGCGTTGGTCGAGGCCTGCGAACGCACAGGGACCGAGGTACTCCTCGTATGTCCTGAGGTTTTTGGCGGTCTGCCCACGCCACGCGATCCGTCCGAGATTGTGAACGGCGAAGTCCGTACCTGCGAGGGCGTGTCCGTTGACCGGGAATTCCGCCTGGGCGCTCAACGTGCGCTCGACATGTGCGAGCAGGCGGGCGGCCCTTCCGAGATTGCTGCGTGCATCTTGCAGGACCGCAGCCCCTCGTGCGGCGCGGGTCGCATCTACGACGGCACCTTTAGCGGTACACTCACCGCGGGCAACGGTGTTTTCGTCGACCTGCTCCTGCGCCACGGGTACCGTGTGATTCCGGCTAGCGAGTTCGATCCCAGCATGCTGGAACATTGTCCACAGCACTCGAATCCAACACTTCCTCACGGGTGACCGTTTTGGCATCATCCGTGAAGTTGATATTGAGTACGACCCGGTCATCAAAGACGTAGACCGAGTTGACAGGTGCCGTACCCAGGCAGTCCCTCCCCGCGGTCCTCGCGCAGGAACGCGTACAAGGCCCTCCCGTCTCTTGCGCCCCTCCTGCCCCAAACCCTGCTAGGAACGAGTGCAGCAAACTGGAATTTTAAATTAGTCTTTGCAAATAACCTTTGAACCTTCACCATCAATTACAATTCCCTGACGGTTGTTAATTGGGCATAGATTCAAATCCGAAAACTCAGTCATTATTTTCTCGGTAACTTTCTTAAATGGTGCTGTAAGAAAATGCGGAAGAACATAGAAATCAATCAAATTAAGCCCTGCATCATCTTCTTGTGAGTAGTCCTCCGGCTTTTCATCCATTTGCTCGATATATTGGATACTTGGGGCGCATACAATCGCACCTGCCGATTCACCAATCATCAGTTTTCCCTTTGCCAATTCTTTCTTCAACAGCTCATCCGTTCCCGTTT
>JAXJCX010000003.1:0-15943 GCA_036302225.1 Collinsella sp. | reverse complement strand
AGGCCAGGAAGATGCTCGAGTCCGGCCTCGAGCTTGCGGACAGGGTCGAGACGGCATAGGATATCAACCGTATTCCAGATTCCAGGACGCCGGGCCGACTCACTTCGGATCGGGCGCTACACCAACTTTCTCGACATTACCAATTGGTCCGGCCCAGGGACTCTGCCGCCGTCAAAATCTTCTGTGCAAGATTTGATCCAAAGTAGTAAATCACATCTCCATTGGCGATGCGCTCAACGTATTCGTCTCCAATCTTATTAATAAGGGAGAAAAACTCGGGGCACAGCATGGGATAACGCTCAGCTATTTCCGTAATCCCCGCATGGCCAAAATCGGCAACGTCCTCGCACTGCCGCTCAAGATCTTCGATACCGTGGCCATTAAGGCCGCGCCCGCAGGAAAAAGCAAGGCCGCGAGACAGGGCAGTTTTGACGCGTTGCCCCTGCTCGTCCGACAGCTTTCCACCCAATAGGGCTCGCATCATGATCTGGCAGCAAGCGTACGTAGGTCGATAGAGAAAATCGACACGTGCATCACTGGGCATATCGCGATCGCTGCTCAGAGGAAAGCAGCCGTCTTCTCGTTGAGACTCGAGAATGACTTCGAGGGACTCGCGCCAATCCGGATCGTCATCCAAACCATAATCGCGAAAATAGCGCAGCAGCTGCACCTGCATATCCATGACACAAGTACTGACGATCGGCTTACCTGTTGCCCTGTTCCTGCCGGCAATGTCGCAAAGAGGGTAAATCATGGTCTTCTTCCTTTCCATAGACCTGATGCCAACGATTCCGTTTCGCTGACCTTGTTGATCCCATTCTCTTTTGTGGGGCCATATCAGACGACCAAGCAGTGCTTGGTTATTGTGGGCTGGAGGGTTAACTGGGCGGAATCACATACCGTTGCAGCTGCACCCATACGCAACGTCGTCGAGACGCTCCACCCTCTACCTTCCGCAGGTACGACACTTCACAAGCAACAAATCATCGCCAGAATGTTTTACGGAGATAAGGTCAATCAGCTCGGAGAATTTCGCAAGAAGGCACGCTTGGTCACGTACTGTGCCCTTGCCATCGCCGTCGTATTTGCCCTCATTGCGGGCGGATTCTCCAATAGGCTCAGGAGTGTCGTGGCCGTCGACAACGCTCGCGCCATTATCGAAAGCTACCATGGTAAGCGCCCGCTTATTCGACTGACGCTTTAGGCGATACAAAACGAAAGCGTGCCGGCGGCCACGGGTTGTTGCTCAACAAATACACTGCCGCCTGTGGCATACTTTATTCACTAATGCATCGATAGCATCGAGAAAGAGAGTGTCATGGTCCCTTCGGGTAACGGCTGCAGCCAGATCATCATCATCGCTTTGGGCATTTGCCTTGGCCTGACTATGTTTGCGGTCTGTGGCTAAACGATTCAGATCTGCGCTTATTTCCAGCGCAAATCTTCTGCCGTTGCTTGCCAGCATCGTGTATCTCGTTAACAGATACATTGCGAGCTTCGACTTTTTCCTCCCCTACAACTTCGCCCATTATCAGCTCGGAGATCTGTGCGGAGGAATCATTTTCCCCGCCTACGTAAACGTCCTCTGCGAAACGGTGAGTGGGAAAACGCCGATATGTAGCCTCGCAAGCAGTTTGGCATTATCGGCGGGATGCTCAATCTGCTGGGAAGTACTTGCGCCCATGGTAGTCGAGTTTAGTACCCCAGATCCACTTGATGCCTGCATGTACGTTGCCGGCGGCATCTTGTACCTCGCAGCTTTTAAGCTGACGACGGTCAGTCGAATATAGCCGCATATACAAGAAACGGGCCCTGTCCCACAAGGGAGCAGAACCCGAAACTCTCATGGAGCCAGTGACAGGAATCGAACCTGCAACCCACTGATTACAAATCAGTTGCGCTACCGTTGCGCCACACTGGCACACTTGGCGCTTTCGCGCGAAGCCTGTTTAGAATAAAGGAATTGCGGACGAGGCGCAACAGGCCCTTTGACCGACCACATCTCAAAACTATTCGTCAGAACGAATAGTTTTTATTACAATGAAGAAGATAAAACTATTCGTTCTGGCGAAGGGTTTCACGATGTTGACCACGAAGGAAGCTGCAGAGCTACTCGACATCACCCCGCGCAGGGTGCAAGAGCTCATAAAAAACGGAGCACTTGAGGCACGCAAGGCGTCTGGTGTATGGCTCATCGACAAAGACAGTGTCAACGCACGACTCCGCTCCGTGACCAAAGCGGGGGGACGCCCCCGTCGAGGCCATGGAAAAAGCGAGATTACGTTTACCCTCATGAACCGCACGCACGAAGTCGCCCAGCTGGTCTACAGCACATCGCGAAAAGACTTTACCCACATCGGTGCCGACATCGATTATACCCACGCCCCTATTGGAGTACTTGGCCCCAATAGTCCCGTGTCGCTCGACTCTTTCCGCATTTGGTGGCGAGGCCGCGGTATCCCGCTCGCGCGCATTGGGCTTGCATCCCTGTTGGCAGAAGCAGCAGTCGATGTTCCCGACGAACTCATCCAGCGAAATCTCGGCCTCTCCCTATCCGACCAGTATTGGATTAGACCCCAAGATTCCGGTCTCGCGTGGGAGGATATTAACTTCTTCAATAATGCTTTTGACGACGTCTCTCTGTCCATCGCACCCTTCGCACCAGAGGGCAAAGCAGCCGCCGCAAAGCCCGATAACACCTCGGACGGCAACCTTCAGAAGTATTGGACATGCGAGGGTGGGCGTCGAATTCTGCATAAGGCAGGAGCGCACCTGAACCAAGAACCATATAACGAGCTGGTAGCGACCGCGCTCCATCGTCGCATCCTAAACGCCTGCGATTATGTGCCTTACTCGATCGAGGGCACGGGCACTTCCGCCCTGAGTATATGCGATGTCTTCTTAACTGATGAAGAAGAGTATGTCCCTGCGTTCTATGTAAACCAGTACGCAAACGCAGATGAAAGACTAACCGACTACGAGCGATATGTAGCAAACTGCGAGAAGCTCGGGGTAACAGGCATCAAGGATGCCCTTGACCGCATGATCGTGTGCGACGACATCATCGCCAACTATGACCGTCATTGGCGTAACTTTGGCCTTGTGCGAAACGTCAACACGCTAGCCTGCAGACCTGCCCCCATCTTCGATTCGGGCTCATCGCTCTGGTGCAACATATCACTAGAGGAGCTTAGGGCGGGAGAGCACAGTTTTACCAGCGCACAATTTCATTCAAGCCCCGCCAAACAAATGCTGTTCGTCGAGGACATGGGTTGGTTTGACGGCGACAAACTCGAAGGCTTCGTTGGCGAGGCAATCGAGATTCTGTCCAGAAACGACGCGCTCACGGCAAGGCTGCCATATCTAAAAGAGGCGCTTACATGGCGCCTCCGTAGAATGATCGACATCGCTGAATGGAGTTAGCGAGACAGCATCGCTCCGCCAACTCCCCTACCTCCCGCGCAGAGCCTTGAGCTTGGCCAGGGCATCGGGGCTCAGGCGACTGCCCAGAGTCATCTTGATCTGCGGGGCTTCCTCGGCCTCGTGAACGTCGTTATCGATCTGTTTGATCTCGTCCACCAGCATACGGCTCGAGATGCGCGTGACGCCCTTGCCCATGACGACGGCCTGGATCGTGCCGTCACTCGACACCACGGAGCACGCGCGGCCTTCCTCGCGTGCCTCGATGCAGAGCTTCTGCACCACGGTATCGGCAGAGACGCCCGTCGGCGAAAACTCGATGCGCACGCCACGGGCCGGCAGGTTGGGGCGCTCGCTGGAGATATTGCCCGCGCCGTCAAACACGATTACGGCCTCGTAGCGGCCTTGGGCAAACGCGGCAACGTCGTTGATGAGGGCGGTGCGCGCCATATCGTGAACGTCGCTGGAATACGGATCGTCGGAATGGTCGTAGACGAGCTTTTCGTAGCGCGGCGTGCAGTGGATCACGTTGTAGCCGTCGACCACCAGCAGCTCGGGCTTATTAGAGTGCACCGTCGAGACCGGATCGGCGATGGCCTGCGCAAACGCATTGCCGCCCACACCATAAGTCGCGGCCGAGACAATCGGCTTGGCCGAGCCTTCGCCAAAACGCTTGGCCTTGGACTTGGCGCGGTTCTTCTTGGACATGCGCTACTCCTCCCCCATGAGCTCGCCGGCGTTGCGACGTAACCACTCAAAGCATAGCGCCGTCGTTGCCTGGGCAACGTTGAGGCTCTCGGTCATGCCGCGCTGGGGAAGCTTGGTCAAAAAGTCGCATTTCTCGAGCACCAGGCGCGAGATGCCATCGCCCTCGGACCCCATGACGAGCGCCACGCGACCCTCGAAGGGAGCATCCCAGCAACTGCCTTCGGCGTGCTCGGAGGCACCGCCCACCCAAAAGCCAGCGGCCTTGAGGTCATCGAGCGCACGGGCGATATTGGGAACCTGCGCAATGGGCAGGTGCATGACGGCGCCGGCAGAGGTCTTGTAGCTGCCCACGGTCACGCCGGCGGCGCGCTTGTTGGCGATGATGACGCCCGCGGCGCCCACGACCTCGGCGGAGCGCACGATAGCGCCAAAGTTACCGTCGTCGGTCACATGGTCGAGTACGATGACGAGCGCCGGACCGTCGCCCGCACGGTCGAGAATATCGGCGACATCGGCATAGGGGAAGTTGCCAACCTCGAGCGCAATGCCCTGGTGAGCGCCATGGCTCGACAGCACATCGAGCTGTGCACGCGGCACATACTTAATGCGGACGCCCGCGGCGTTGAGGTCATCGACCAGACGCGACAGGGCGGCATCGCGCTCCCCGCCCTCGGCAATGAGCGCGCACTTGATGGGAAAACCAGTGCGCAGCGCCTCGGCGGCAGCACGACGGCCTTCGATAAACTCGCCCTTGGGAGCCTGGACAGCGTCGCGGTTGCGATCGCGCTGCGGACGTGCGGCCTGGATACGATCGCGCTGACCCTTGGGAGCGGCAGCGCGGTCATTACGGCGAATCGGACGCGAGCCAGAAGCAGCCTGCTTGCCGCCACGAGACGCGCGCTTGCGATTGTCGGCCATAAAGCGACCTCCTTAAATAGATAACAAACAAGAATCGACCGTCCGAGCCACGGCACCTTGCCTTTCAATCGTCGGGCATGACCACCAGGTCTATGCCCTCCTCTTTCAAGGCAATCTGCCGCACCTCGAACGGTCGACAAATACTAGAGAGTCTTAATACGAGTGCCCGCGGCAGTATCCTCGATCGTCAGGCCCAGGTCCTTGAGCTGATCGCGGATGGCGTCTGCCAAATCCCAGTTCTTGGCGGCACGGGCCTCGGCGCGAGCCTCGAGAATCTTGGCAGCCGCCTCGTCCACATCGTCACCCGTGTAGGCAACCAGGCCAGCGGCAACGCCCAGCAGGCCCAGCGGCAACTCGACCTTGGGCTCGGGGAGCTCGACGCCAAACGTATCGAGCAGCTCGGTCAGCGTATCAGCGGCTGCCAGGACTGCGGCCTTGTCGGCAGCATCGCCCGCCTGCTCCAGATACTGATTGCACTCGGTGACAAAGCCAAAGACGGCACCCATGGCACCGGCGGTGTTAAAGTCGTCGTCCATGCACTCCTTAAAGGCGGCGCGAGTCTCGGCGGCCTTAGCGACAAACGCCTCGGCGGCAGCCTCATCGGCGTCGGCCGTCGCGTGGTTCGCAGCCCAACGCAGGTTCTCGACCGTGCCGGCGATACGCGTGAGCGAGTTCTCGGCACCCTCCAGGCGCTCCCAGGAGAAGTCGAGCGGCGAGCGATAGCTCGTCTGCAGCATCAGCAGGCGAAGGGCCGCGGCAGAGTGCTGCTCGAGCACCTCGGCCAGCGTAAAGAAGTTACCGAGCGACTTGGACATCTTCTCGCCGTCTACCAGCAGCATGCCCGTGTGCATCCACGTGTTGGAGAAGCCCTGGTGCCAGGCGCAGGTTGCCTGGGCGCACTCGTTCTCGTGATGCGGGAAGGCAAGGTCGGAGCCGCCGCCGTGAATGTCAATCGGGGTGCCCAGGTAGCGGTGCACCATGGCGGCGCACTCGGTGTGCCAGCCGGGACGGCCCTCGCCCCAGGGGCTCGGCCAGCTGGGCTCGCCAGGCTTGGCGGCCTTCCACAGGGCAAAGTCGAGCGGGTCGTTCTTGTCCTCGTTCTCCTCGATGCGCGCGCCCACCATAAGGTCGTCGATGTTGCGGCCCGAGACCTGGCCGTAGTTGGGGTCGCTGCGCACGGCAAAGTACACGTCGCCGTTATCGGCGGCATAGGCATGACCCTGCTCGATAAGCGTCTTGATCATGGCGATCATGGGGCCGATCTCTTTGGTGGCGCGGGGACGCACATCGGGATCGAGCACGTTGGCAGCGCGCATGACGCCAATGAACTTATCCGAGAACTCCGTCGCGACCTCGGCGGCCGTACGGCCCTGCTCGTTGGCGCGCTTGATAATCTTGTCGTCGACATCGGTGAGGTTCTGGGCGAACGTGACCTCGTAGCCGCTCGCGATGAGCCAGCGGCGAATCACATCGAAGCTGATGAACGTGCGGGCGTTGCCGATGTGAATGTTGTCGTAGACCGTGGGGCCGCACACGTACATGCGGACCTTGCCGGACTCGATGGGCTGGAACTCTTCCTTTTTATGGGTAGCGCTGTTGTAGATACGCATTCGTTACTCCTTAACGGTTTTCTGTAGCAGGCAGACGGCCCAGGCGCCAATTCCCTCGCCTTGACCTTCCCAACCGAGCTTTTCGGTCGTGGTGGCGGCGACGCCCACGTTTTCGACGTCAACGCCCAGAGCATGGGCGAGGTTGGCGCGCATGGCATCGCGGTGCGGGGTGATCTTGGGCTGCTGGCAGGCAATGGTGCAGTCGGCATCGACAAACTCAAAGCCCAGCTCGCGCGCATAGTCCATCACACGGGCAAGCAGCACCATCGAATCGGCACCCTCATAGGCAGGATCGGTGTCGGGGAACAGTTTGCCGATGTCTCCCCCGCGGCAGGCGCCCAAAATGGCGTCGGCCAAGGCGTGCGCGAGCACATCGGCATCCGAGTGGCCCAGCAGGCCGCGCTCGTAGGGAATGTCGACCCCGCCGATGATACATCGACGCCCCTCCACCAGACGGTGGACGTCGTAGCCATGGCCAATGCGCAGGTTACTGAACATGGGGAAGGTCCTCTCCCTCGGCCATGCGACCGAGCAGAATCGCGGTTACGGGACGCAGGTCCTCGGGCACCGTCACCTTAAGGTTGTCACGTGGGCTCTGGACGCAGCGGACACGCCCGCCCATGCGCTCGACCAGCGACGAATCGTCCGTGCCGATAAAGCCCTCGGCAATCGCCGCGGCATGGGCGCGCTTCATAGCGTCGACACTAAAGATCTGCGGCGTCTGTGCAGCCCAATAGAGTTCGCGCGGCGGTGTCTTAACGATGTTATCGCCATCGACGATCTTGAGCGTGTCAATCGCGGGCTGACCGCACACGACACCGTCGAGCGAGCGGTCACCCATGAGCACGTCGATAGCGTGGTCGATGGCCTCGGTCGTAATGAGCGGACGAGCGCCATCGTGGATGGCGACATATTCGAAACCCGCCGGAACCGCATGCACGCCGGCACGGGTGGAATCCTGTCGGGTATCGCCGGCATCGGCAAAGCTGATGGGCGTGTCATAGTCAAACGGGTCGATGGCCAGGCGGCGCATCTCGGCACGGCGCTCGGCAGGGCAAACCACGACGATGTGGCCAACCTTGTCACTACGATCGAACGCGCGGATGGACCAGCTCATAAGCGGACGGCCCGCTACATTGACGAGCTGCTTGCCACCGGGGTTACCAAAGCGCTGGCCGCTGCCACCGGCAACGACCACGGCGCATACGGGCGCCATTATGCGTTCCCCTGTTTGGTGCCCTTCATGCGGTACAGCGAGTCCGCAAGAATGGCAGGGTTGTTGACGCCAAAGTCGCCCAAGCGCTCCGGATCCTCGCTGATGTCGTCCATGAGCTCCTGCAGCGAGCCATACTCGTCGACGATCTTCTCGGCCACGCCGTCGCGCACGACGGACACGCGCGAAAGCGTGCGCAGGCCCAGCGGCGTCATGACAGAGTCCTCATCCAGGTCGTCGTAGCCCAGAACCGCCGCCACATGCTGCGGGTCGGACAAGTCCTTGGGCGTCATACGGGCAAGCTCAGCGCGAATTTTCTCGGCGTTTGCCTCGGAGGAGTCACTCGCGTAGTCGCGGATCATCAGGTCATACTCGGTATCCATACTGGAGCCGGCGAGCTGCTCGAGCTGCATCTGCACGAGCTTGCCCTGGTTGCCCAGCTTGACAATGCAATCCTTAAGCTCGGTCTTTGCCTGCTGCATGATCTCGAAACTCGAGAAAATGCCGGTGATGTCAGCGAGCGTAACGTAGTCATCGAGCTCGAGGGCCGTCAGACGCAGCAGGGAGCGATCGAGCGACTGACGGGTGGTCTGGAGCGTGGCGACGAGTTGGTTGACCGAGCTCATGATGGTGGTAACGGGCTGGATCTCGTAGCTCTTGCCGTGAACGTACACGTTGACAACGGCACGACGGGCCGAGACCGAGATCACGATGGCATCCGTGAGCACCGACATGCGAGCGGCGGTGCGGTGACGCATACCCGTCTCGCTCGTGGCAAGCGAGGGATCGGGATTGAGGTGGAAGTTGGCGCGCAGGATCTGGGTGAGGTCACCGTCGATGACGATGGCACCGTCCATCTTGGAGAGCTCGAACAGACGGTTCGAGGTAAACGAAATGTTGAGCGGGAAGCCGTCGTTACCGGCGGCGAGCACGTTTTCGGTGTCGCCGACGCAGATAAGGGCGCCCAGGTGACCGGCAATGATCATGTCGAGGGCGGTGCGGATCGGCTGGCCAGGTGCCGTCAGACGAATGGCCTGTTCCATACGCTTTTGCAGCTCGTTCTTATCCAAGGCATCGCTCCCATCGTATACGCTCCATAAACGCTAAATAGTTTCTCACGGTTTGTCCCCGCGGCACTCGCGAAATCCGATGCTTACAGAATGAGCGAACACAGCTGAGAGCCCAACCCAAATGGGCTGCTTATGTGGTAGCATCGGGTTCACATGAATGAGGGAGTAGTCGCGTGGCCGGGTTCGCCTCCGGTGGCGCGGCAAGTCAACATACTGGCCGAAACGGCCTGGCTTGCCTTAATGAACGAGACTCGTGGTTGTGCGCGCAGCGCGTACGCCACGGGTCTTTTTTGTTATTCCCCCAAGAGGTACACGCGGGCCCGCCCGCAGAGAGGGAGCCAGACTATGGGACTCGAAGAGCTCGTGTTGCTCGCCGTTGGCCTTTCGATGGACGCCTTTGCCGTTTCCATCTGCAAGGGCCTTGGCATGAAAAAGATCAACCTTAAGGTCGCCGTAGTGCTCGGCCTGTTCTTTGGCGGCTTTCAGGCCGGCATGCCCGTAATCGGATGGGCGCTCGGCAGTCAATTCATGGGCATCATCGGACCCATCGACCACTGGATTGCCTTTATCCTTTTGGCCTTTATTGGCGGCAAGATGCTGTGGGAAGCCTTTACCGAAGACGAGGATGAGGACGAAGGCGACGGCAAGGATGCCGAGAAGATTGACCTGGTAGAATACCTGATTCTCGCCATTGCCACCTCAATTGACGCCCTGGCCGTAGGCATCTCGTTTGCGGCGCTCTCGGTCGATATCGTTCCCGCTGTATCGCTTATCGGCGTCACAACGTTTATCTTCTCCGTCGCCGGCGTAGCGATCGGCCACACCTTTGGCGCGCGCTACGAAAAACCCGCCACCATCGTCGGCGGCGTTGTGCTCATCCTCATCGGGCTAAAGATCTTGCTTGATCATCTGGGGATCCTCGCACTGTAACGAATAACGGCCGCCCGGCATTACGCCAGGCGGCCGTTTTCATAGCCAGCCGTTTTAGAGCGGCCTAACCAAGGCGACCTTTACGCGGCAAGGCGCTTGAGAACGTCGATGAGCAACTCGTAGAAGCGCTCGGCAGAAGCGAGCTCCATGCTCTCGTCCGGGGTGTGGACATCGGAGAGCGTCGGGCCCACGGCGATGGCGTCCAGGCCGTGCAGGGCCTCGGCAAACAGGCCGCACTCAAGGCCGGCGTGAATGGACTCGATGCGCAGCTCGGAGCCAAAGAGCTCGCGATAGCTCTCGACAAAGACGTCGCGGATCGGCGAATGCTCGGCATAGCTCCAGCCGGGATACTCGAACTCGAACTTGGCGTCGAAGCCCAGGACATCGGCCAGCATCTGCAGGCGGTCCTTGAACTCGTTCTGCAGCGAGGTGATCGAGGAGCGCGGGGACAGCATGATCTTGACCTGGTCGTCAGAGGTGGCAACCACGCCGATGTTGGAGGAAACCTCGACGGAGCCGTCGGTGGCGACGTTGCGGCGAATCACGCCGTTAGGGGCAAGACGCAGAGCGCGGATGAGAGCAAGCGCGGACTTCTGGTCCATGGCCTCGACCTCGGCGTCGTCGGCAATCTCGACGGTGCAGGTAAAGCCGGGGTCGAAGACCTCGAGCTCGGCAGTGACGTCGGCGATGATGCCCTTTGCGATCTGGGCCGCGGCCTCGGCGGCAGCGTGGTCGGCGTAAACCAGCTCGGCCTTGCACTCACGGTTGATGGCGTTGTCCTTAGTGCCGCCGTTAAAGCTGACGATGGCGGGCTCGCCGGCGACCATCAGGCGGTCGATGATGCGGGCCATGATGAGGTTGCCGTTGCCGCGCTCCAGGTTGATGTCGGAGCCGGAGTGACCGCCCAGCAGGCCGGAGATGTCGAGTGTGAGGGTGCTACCGGTCTTGCGCTCGCGCACGATGGGGCAGGTGTAGGTAACGACGACGCCGCCGGCGCAGCTGACGGTGGCAACGCCCTCTTCCTCGGAGTCGAGATTAATCATGGTGCGGGCGCTAATCTGGGACTTGTCAAGCGTCTCGGCGCCGACCAGGCCAGTCTCCTCGTCGGTGGTGAATACGCACTCGAGGGCCGGATGGGCAATCGAATCGTCGCTGAGCACGGTAAGCATAAGCGCGACGGCGATACCGTTGTCGGCGCCCAGAGTGGTACCGTTAGCGGTGAGGACGCCGTCCTTGACGACCAGGTCGATACCATCGGTCGTAAAGTCGTGCTCAACGGAGCCCAACTTGTCGCACACCATGTCGATGTGGCCCTGCAGCATCACGGTCGGGGCATTCTCGGCACCGGCAGATGCAGGCTTGCGAATGATGACGTTGTAGACCTCGTCCTGGTACACATCGAGGCCGCGCTCCTTGGCAAATGCAACCAGGAAATCGCTGATGCCTTTCTCGTTGCCAGACCCACGGGGGATCGCGCTGACCTCCTCAAAGAAATGGAACAGCTGGGCGGGTTCGTAGCCAGTAATCTTGTAGTCCATGGTGCCTCCTTGGCGCAACTGGTTAGACAATAAGACATGCGCCTTGTATATTCCCAGACTTCGTTTGCATAAACCAGTCGAAAACGCCGAGCGCCCTCGCATCATCGGCTAACGGTGAGGAAACGCCACTTTATCAAGATAAAGCAGCTTAGACGGGCCGCGCCGAAGGGACGTTGGACCCTTTAACCAACCTCAACGCTTGATCAACGTTTATGCATACGCCATTGGTATGTTTAATGAGATTTTTGTCCTCCGTCACGACGTAATCGGCATCAATGCGATTGGCGACGCCCAGCATCAGGTCGTCCTCAAAGTCGTTGTGATGATACTTGAACACAAAGGAGTCGAAGACCTCGTCTGCACCGACCGAGGCAATAATCGACTTTTGCCGAATCAGGCGAACACACGCCCACGCTGTCTCGTCGGCACCGGCGATGGTTTCGGGAGTGAGAGCCCCCTCACGGCGGGCGTCGGCCTTCATCGTCCTTCCCAGAATGTAATAGACGTCTTTGACAGACAGGGAGGACGAGAAGAGGACGATATCCTCCGCTTCCGCCGCGCGAGAAAGGAGCTCGACTATCGGCCTGGTCGCATTCGTACGAGCGAGAAAGTAATCTAGCCAGACGTTCGTGTCGATCAACAGCTTGAGCACACGTTTCGTTCCGACGCCGCTCATAATTCGATCCAATCGCTGAATCTCTCGCTCATCATTTGATCGTATAACTCGTCGTAATCAAAGGCCTCATCGGGGCTCGGCCTCTGAATCGAGAACCGCTCATAAAAATTCGAAATTAACGCAGCCCCTTCCGAGACGCGGGACGAACTCGCCTTCGATCGTATGTCGTCAGGCAGGACTTCGTCATCATTCTTTTTTTCGACGGGCATATGACCGTTCTCGGTCAAGTACTGCCACAGCTCCCTCACAGCTTGTGACGGCGTCATGCCAATATGAGTCAGTACGGCGTCTCCTGCCTCTTTGAGCTGGCGATCTATACGCACGTTCATCTGAACTGGCCGCGTGTCGAGTATTGATGTAGGCATATCAACTCCTTTGCTATACTGAATCTCAATTTCAGTATAGCACGGCAGATTGAAGCACATTTCAATAGAAACGGGGGCGCCTCCTTATCGGAAACGCCCCCGTTATACAAGGTATGTTTAATCCCTACAGCGCGCCGGAACCGGCTTGCATCATGCCGCCGGGGCCCGAGGTCACGCCGCCGCTCACGGGCGCGGCGTTGCCGGTGTGCGGTGCCGCCGGGGCGGTATCGCCACCGAGCGTGCCCGCCGGACGCGGTGCCGGGATCTCGCCCGTGCCGTGGCTAAAGACAAACTTGCCATCGGCCACGTCGCACAGGACGGTATCGCCCTCGCCCCACTCGCCGGCCAGAAGCTCCTCGGACAGCGGGTCCTCGATGAGCTTTTGGATGGCACGGCGCAGCGGACGCGCACCGTTGGTGAGGTCGGTGCCCTCGGCCACGATCTTGTCGTAGGCCGCATCGGTGAGCTTGATGTTCATGCCGTTGGCAATCAGACGCTGACGCAGGTCGTCCACCAGCAGGTGAGCGATCTTGGTGAGATTCTCGCCCGAGAGCTTCTGGAACACCACGATGTCGTCGATACGGTTGAGCAGCTCGGGGCGGAACAGGCGCTTGAGCTCGCCCATCGCGCGACCACGGATCTCACTCGACGTGAGACCCTGCTCGCCGGTGGTGCCAAAGCCCACGCTCGCATCCTGCGCAATCTCGCGGGCGCCCACGTTGGACGTCATGATGATCACGGTGTTGCGGAAGTCGACCGTTTTGCCCTGGCTATCGGTCAGGCGGCCCTCCTCCAGCACCTGCAGCAGAATGTTGAAGATATCGGGGTGCGCCTTCTCGATCTCGTCGAACAGCACGACCGAGTACGGGTGACGACGAACGGCCTTGGTGAGCTGACCGCCCTCGTCATGGCCAACGTAGCCCGGGGGGCTACCGATAAGCTTGGAGACCTCGAACTCGCTGCCGAACTCCGACATGTCGAAGCTGATGAGCGCGTCCTTGCTGCCAAAGAGATACTCGGCGAGCGTCTTGGCGAGCTCGGTCTTGCCCGTGCCGGTGGGGCCCAGGAAGATAAAGCTGCCGCCGGGGCGACGCGGATCCTTGAGCGGCGAGCGACTGCGGCGCACGGCCTTGGCAACGGCCTCGACGGCCTCGTCCTGGCCGATAATGCGGGTCTTGAGCACGCTTTCGGCCTGTAGCAGGCGACGGCTCTCGCTCTCGGTAAGCGAGGACACCGGCACGCCCGAGGTCACGGACACGATATCGGCGATCTGACTCACATCGATGGTGAGCGGGCTGGCGTCGAGCTCGGCGGTCCAGGCGGCCTTGGCCTCGGCGAGCTCAATCTCGGCGGCCTTCTGCCGCTCGGTAATCTCGGCGGCCTTGTTCATGTCGTCGCTCTCGGTGGCCTCCTGTGCGGCAGCCTTGAGCTCCTCGACGCGATGCTCGGCCTCGCGCACCGGCTCGGGCGCGCGATTGGCGGCAATGCGGGCGCGGGCACCGGCCTCGTCAATGAGGTCGATGGCCTTATCGGGCAGGAAGCGATCCTGGATGTAGCGGTTGGAAAGGTTCGCGGCGGCCTCGATAGCACCCTGCGTATAGCGCACATGGTGGTGCTCCTCGTAGCGCGGCTTGAGCGCGGTCAGGATCTTGACCGTGTCCTCGACGCTCGGCTCCTCGACATCGATGGTCTGGAAGCGACGCTCGAAGGCCGGGTCCTTGGTGAGGTACTTGCGGAATTCCTCGGCCGTGGTGGCGCCGATAATCTGGAAGGCACCGCGCGCGAGCACGGGCTTGAGCATAGAGCTCGCGTCGATGGAGCCCTCAGCAGAACCGGCACCGATGATGGTGTGCATCTCGTCGATAAACAGGATGACGTCGTCGGCTTCGGTGGCCTCTTGGATCACGTTCTTGAGGCGCTCCTCAAACTCGCCGCGATACTTGGCACCCGCCACGAGGCCCGGCAGGTCGAGCGTCCAGATATTCTGGTTCATGAGGTTCTCGGGCACGTTGCCGGCTGCAATCTGCTGAGCCAGGCCCTCGACGATGGCCGTCTTGCCCACGCCGGGGTCGCCCAGAATGAGCGGGTTGTTCTTGGTGCGGCGCGAAAGGATCTCCATCATACGCTGGACTTCCTTTTCGCGACCAATTACAGGGTCGAGCTCGCCATCGCGCGCCTTCTGCGTGAGGTTGGTCGCGAACTGCTTAAGCGTATCGGTGCCACTCCCCTTTTGCTGAGAGGCATCCGAGCCGCTAAAGAACGGCAGGCCCGCACCGGGACGCCCGGCACCGGCGCCGGCGAGCGGACGCTTCTTGTCCTGGTCCTTGGCAGTGAGTTTCTCGATAGCCTTTTTGATAGAGGCGGACGACACACCCAGGCGCATGAGGATGTCCATGGCCATGCCGTTGCCCTCTTCGACGATGCCGATCAGCAAGTGCTCGGTCGACACGTAGGTCTGGTTATTCTCACGCGCCACGCGGAATGAACGCTCCATAACGCTAATGACGAGCGGCGTAAAGGCGAGCTTGGCCGCCTCGGTCTCCTCGCTGGACTCGGGAACGGTAGTCTGGACCTCTTTGAGTGTGTCCATGATGTCGTCGTAGGCGATATCGAGCGAGCGCAGCGCCTCGGCGGCAATGCCCTCGTCCTCCTTGGCGAGCGCGAGCAGCAGATGCTCGGTACCCACCTTATTTGAATGAAGATCGAGCGCCTCTTGCTTGGCCATGGACATGACCTTGCGCGCGCGATCGGTAAAACGGTCTAACATGCTAGTTCCTCTTAGACGAGCTAGTTTTTCAAACGCAAAGCGCCACTCGTGGCGGCGCTTTGGTCTCTTTACCCATATGGAGTATATGTTAACCGTTGGAGCCTTTTCCGCATGCAGCTATACGACAACGTCTACAAAAAAGGAATCGCCGGGTGCGGCGGACGCTCTAGGTTAGAGGCTGTTGCCTAGCAGGCAGGCTCGGCGTCCATGCTCTCGGCAATGTCATTGAAGGCATCGGCAGCGGGAGCACCCGGCATGTGCACGAGCTCCATGTGTGGCTCGGCAAAGACCGTGCCCATGGGGAAGGCGCGACGGAAGACAAAGCGAGCAACCGGACCAGCCACCAGCAGGTTCCAGGGCAGGGCCATGATAAAGTTGCGCGGAATGTTGACGAGCCACATCATCGGCAGGGCCTGCAAATTGGCAAGCGGGCCGCCGGGCAAATGGAACAGGCCTTCGCACGCGCCGTAGAGCGACATGATGATGACTATGGGAACGACCATGCAGGAGCTGACGGCAAGCGTCATGGCAAGCGGTGAGTTCTTACCCGGCGTGACCAGGAATTTAAAAGCGAAACCCTTGGCAAGGGTGTTAGCGCCGGGCGATTTTAGCCGCTAATAGTCAAACTATTTTGACCAATCCCGGTCACCGAATAATGGCCACCGTGCCTCCCCGCCGCCACTACGCTGGTGGTGCCAACACGCCGGCGTTAGGAGGACCATTGAGGT
>JAXJCX010000002.1:0-21882 GCA_036302225.1 Collinsella sp. | reverse complement strand
CACCGACATCGTCCTGAATGTCAAGGGTCTTGTCTTCAGGGCTCTCGGCACGACCGACGAGGCGACCGCCACCATCTCGGTTGACGGCCCCTGCGAGGTCACCGGTGCGGACTTCTTTATTCCGTCCGAGTTTGAGCTGGTCAACCCCGAGCAGCACATTGCTACGCTCACCGAGGGTGGCCATCTCACCATGAGCATGCGCATCGGCTATGGCCGCGGCTATGTCTCTGGCGAGGCTAACAAGCGTGACAACGATCCCATCGGTGTGATCAACGTCGACTCGCTGTACTCGCCGGTGTCCCGTTGCGCCAAGCTCGTTGAGGCTTGCCGTGTCGGCCAGCATACCGACTACGACCGCCTTGTCCTCGAGATCGAGACCAACGGTTCCATCGCCCCGCGCGACGCCGTGGTCCAGGCTGCCAATATCATCAACCAGCATATGGCCGCCTTTATGAACCTTGCCGAGACCCCCGAGGTCGAGGAGGAGGCTTCGATCTTCGCTCCCGAGGTCACCAACGACAACGCCGAGCTGGACAAGCAGATCGAGGATCTGGACCTTTCCGTCCGTTCCTACAACTGCCTTAAGCGCGCCAGCATTCACTCGGTCCGTCAGCTTGTTGAGTTCTCGGAGAACGATCTGCTCAACATCCGTAACTTCGGTGTTAAGTCGATCGAGGAAGTGAAGGACAAGCTTGAGTCCATGGGCCTGAGCCTGAAGGCTTAATGCTTCGCATATTTGAGGAGAAACTAGACCATGCGTCACAACGTTAAGAAGGGCCTGAAGCTCGGCACCGATGCGAGCCACACCAAGGCCATGAAGAAGAGCCTTGCTAAGGCTCTCTTCGAGAACGACCGCATCAAGACCACCGAGACCCGCGCTAAGGCGCTGCGTTCGGTCGTCGACCCGATCATCACCTGGGCCAAGAAGGGCGACCTGCACTCTCGTCGTCTGGCTATCGCCAAGCTCGGCGATAAGCAGCTCGTTGCCGAGATCTTCGACAAGGCTGCTCAGGGCATGTGGCAGGACCGCAACGGCGGTTACACCCGCATCATGAAGCTCGGTAACCGTAAGGGCGATAACGCTCCTATCGTTATCATGGAGCTCGTCACCGAGCCTTGCACGCCTAAGGCCAAGAAGGCTGCTCCGGCCCCCAAGAAGGCCGCAGCTCCCAAGAAGGTCGAGGCCGTCGAGGAGGCTCCTGCTGAGGAGACCGCTGAGTAGACATTCTGTCTGCATAGGCTATATTCGAGGGGTACGTTCGCGTACCCCTCTTTTTTTGTCGCAATACCGTTGCTAGTTTGTTGGGAGCGCCCATGACTGCGCCGTCTGATTTCAATTCGACCCTCGAGCTCGACGCCACCCTTGTATTTCGCGTGGCCTACGATGGCTCCTCCTATAGCGGATTTGCCGAGCAGCCGGGCCAGACGACGGTTGCAGGCGAGCTGCGCCGTGCAATCGAGACGTTGCTGCGCCGCCCAATCGATCTGACGTGCGCGGGGCGTACCGATGCCGGCGTTCATGCGGTGGCCCAATACATCAGCGTGCCCGTAACGGACGCTGAGCTCGCTTTGACGCGCCGTAGGTGGCTGAGGGCTATGGATGCCCTCCTGGGCAAAGATATCGCCATAAACGAGGTCTACAAGGCTCGTAAGGGCTTTTCTGCACGTTTTGACGCGCGCTCTCGCACTTACACCTATCGCATTGCCGACCGTGATGCGCGGCCCGTGCTGTCACGCGGTGCAGTGTGGTGGCATCGCTATCCCCTCGACGTCGATGCGATGGCGGCCGCCTGCCCTGCGCTTTTGGGCGAGCAGGACTTTAAGAGCTTTTGCAAGGTCGCCTCTGCCGTGGGCAAACCTACGCACCGCTGCGTAATGCGTGCCGAGTTTGGCCATGAGGTCGCCTTTGGCGAGGACATCCTCACGTTTACCATCGAGGGCAATGCGTTTTTGCATTCGATGGTGCGAACCATTGTGGGCACTCTTGTCGAGATCGGCATGCATCGCCGCGATCCCGAGTGGATGCGCGAGGTAATTGATGCCTGCGATCGCTCCGCTGCCGGTCCTACGGCGCCCGCATGCGGTCTTACCTTTATGGGCGTGGACTACGACCCCGCCGAGCTTGTGGTGATCGATTAGGGAAGTGGCTTCCTGACGGCGATCTTTGTGTGCAGTGCCTGTGAGCGGGGCGTGTGCAACATCTGTTCTTGACGTGCATCGCGACGGGCGACCATCCGCATTTAATGACGGGGTGTACCATGAACGGCAGTTTGTTACTGGCTGTCGAGAGGACGGAAAACTTGGTTCGACGTGGTTCGCATCCGCGACTTTCGGTGATCCTGATTGTTGAGGGTTCGCCCAGTTATACGATGCGCGCTCTCGAGAGCATCCAGAACCAAGACCTCTACGATTTGCAGATTGTCGTCGTTTGCCGCGGCGTGGTAGCCGGTGTGCGCCATTCGCTCGAAGTTGCTGCCGATAGAGACATTCATATTGATTTGATTGATGTTGAGGACCCAGCGCCTGGTGCCTGCCTGCGTGCCGGCTTTGCGGCTTCGCGCGGCTCCCAGATCATTGCGATGAATGCCAATGAGTGGTTTGCGCCGCAGTCCCTTTCGCAGATGGTCGATAGTTCGTGCGACGCTTCGGCTGACATCGTGTTTCCCTCCGTATCGCTCGACTGCTACGATGTTCACCGCGATCGTCATTCCCGAGTTTTGGACGCGACACCCGTTTCTGAAGATGAGGACCGGGCGGCTTGCCTGACCCAATTGGTTTCCTATGGTTTAATCCGACAGACCTCTGGCGTGCTGTATGATCGCGCCCTCTTTGAGGCGTGCCTTGCGCATGGCGATGCGTTTCGCACGGTGTCTTTTTTGACGTTCGCGCTTTCGCAGGCAAAGCGCGTTTCGGGATGTGGCCGTGCCCGTTTTCATGCAGTGGCGCCGTCGATTACGGAGACGTTTGACCCCACGATGTTTGCCAGGCTTTCTGATGATATCGGGGCGCTCGACAGGCTTGCCGACTCGCTTGCCGTCGCGGGCGGTGGCGATCAGTTGAAGCTGGTCTGCCAGCGGTATTACTACGCCGGCCTGGTTGCCTGCATCGAAAATTTGTGTTTGAGCCCCCATGGGGTGTCTTCAATAGAGCGTTCGGCCCGTTTGCATGATATGCTCGAAGCGCAGCGTACCCGTCAGATGGTTGCGGCTCTTAAAGGCAATCATCGTGGCCTAGGTCTGCTCTATGGTTCGATAGCTAGTGCCAAGCCCATGCGGTGTGCGTTGTATACGCATCTGGCGGCCTTTTTCAATCGTTCGGGCGTCCGGACTGTCTAGTAGCGTGATTTTCGAAATAAATTGCATGGAATTGTTTCGAAATACGTTCTTATTCACTAAAACCCTCAAATAGCGCTAAACTATTCAATCACTAAGTGATTGTCTCCGCCATCTTTTGGAGTGAGGTTTTGTATGGCCAAAAAACGCAATGGGCGCCAGGATGCCATCAGAGATATTGTTCGCAATAAGGACGTACGTACGCAGCGCGTTTTGGTAGACGAGCTTCGCGCCATGGGTTTCGATTGCACGCAGGCGACCGTTTCGCGCGACATCGCGGACATGGGACTGCGTAAGCTCCCCGAGGGCATCTATGTCCTTGCCGAGGACCTGCATCTGCAGCGCATGGTTTCCGAGTTGGTTACCGGCGTACTGCGCACCGATAATCTGGTTATGATCAAGGCGCAGCCCGGTACGGCTTCTGGTATTGCCGCAGCGGTCGATGCCGCGGAGCTGCCCGACGTGCTTGGCTCGCTTGCCGGCAACGACACGATCTTGGTCATTGCACAGACGGCCGAGGACGGAGAGCGCCTTGAGGCGCTCATCAACAAGCTGAGTAACTCTCACAAGTAGGGGATGCGTGGCACTGCTGCTGTGCCGATTGTTGCTATAGGTAATTGCCGAGGGCGTTGACGAAGGCCAGCGCCCTTTTGCATGCCAGTGCCTGTTGCTCTATCGGTCCTGCAGCCGGGGCCGTCGTGGGATCATGTGGCATCTGCCGAAATAAAGAAGCGCCCGAGCAGCGTACGTGCTGCTCGGGCGCCTTGGTGTCAGATGCCGCTTTGCGCCTACTGGCCCGTAGAGGGGTCGGGCGTGGGCGTAGGACCGGGGGTAGGCGTCGGCGTGCCACCGTCGCCACCCGTGCCGTCATCGCCACCCGTGCCACCGTCGCCACCTGTCGTACCGCTATCGCCGGTGGTGTTACCGCCCGGGGTTTCAGTGGTCGTGGTTGTCGTTGTCGTTGTGGTGGTTGTGGTCTCTTCCTCTTCTTTTTCCTCGTCTTTATCCTCTTCGTCTTTCTTTTTGTTGTTTGTGCCGTAGAACTTCCAGACGTTATTGTTCTTGTACGTGGGAGCCGTTCCGGTACGGAATTCCTCGCGCTCGGTGCCCGCAAGAACGGTGTTCATGAACTTCTTAAAGACGGGCAGGTTGGTGCTGTCGCCCAGCAGGTCCGAACCGTACTTTTGGATGGGAATCTCGCCTGCGGAATAACCGGTCCACAGGGCGCATGTCAGTTGCGGCGTGAAGCCGCAGAACCACAGGTTGGTGGTGTTGTCAGTGGTGCCCGTCTTGCCGGCATAGGGCTGGTTGACGCTCAGCGCGCCGGCGGCACCCGTGCCGCTGCCCTGCATGACGCCGGATAGAACATCGGTAACCGCGGCAGCCTCGCCTTCGGTGAGCACCTGCGTGGGATTGTCGGTGTGCTGGTACAGAACCGAGCCGGTACGCGAGTCGATCTCGGTAATGGCGATGGGCTGACGGTAGTAGCCACCGTTGGCAAACGTTGCGTAGGCAGATGCCATCTCGAGCGGTGAGATGGACCCGGTGCCGAGCGTCATGACGGGAACGTCCTCGATATTGTCCTTGGCGGGATCGATGCCAAGCTTTTTGACGAGCGACATGATCTTGTCATTGCCGATGGCTTCGGCCACCTGAATGTAGCCGGTGTTGGATGAGTATGCCGTTGCCTGCTTAAGCGTGATGTTGCCATAGCTCTGGTTGCCGTAGTTTTGCACCTCGGTCGTGGTGCCCTTGGCCTTGAGCGGCGAGTTGCAGTTGAGGGTGACGTTGGGGTTCATACCGTTTTGGATGGCAGTTGCCAGCGTAAAGGCCTTAAACGTGGAGCCCACGGGGCGCTTTGCCGTAGCGTGGTTCACGTGATTCTCATCGGCGTTGTAGTCGTAGCCGCCTACCATGCACTTGATGTAGCCGGTCTTGGGGTCAACGACGACCATGCCCATGTCCAGGCCGTCGAGCGAAAGCGTGTCGAGCTGCGAGCGCACAGCCTCCTCGGCCACCTGCTGCATGGTGGGGTCGATGGTGGTCTTGACGGTCAGACCGCCCTTAAAGAGCACGTCGGTGGAGAACTCCTGCTCAAGCAACTGCTTAACGTAGGAGACAAAGTAGGGCTGAGAGTACACATCGACGCCACTGCCCGAAATCTCGGTCACGTTAAGCGTGATGGGCTCAGCCTGTGCGGCATCGTGCTCTTCCTGCGTGATGTGGCCCAGACGCAGCATGTTGTCCAGAACCTTATTGCGGCGGGACAGCGCCAAGTCGGGATTAACCGTGGGGTCGTACTGCGAGGGCGAGTTGGGAAGGCCGATGAGCAGCGCGGCCTCGCTCAGGGTGAGGTCGGCGGCGGTTTTGGACAGATAGGTCTCGGCGGCGGCCTCGATTCCATATGCTCCATGGCCGTAGTAGATGGTGTTGAGGTACATCATGAGGATCTCGTCTTTGGAGTACATATCCTCCATCTTGATGGCGATATAGGCCTCGCGCACCTTACGCTCGATGGTCGAGTCGAATTGTTCCTCCTGCAAGATGGTGTTGCGAACCAGCTGCTGGGTGATGGTCGATGCGCCCTCGTGGCCGCCGGTGAGGGTTGCCACCGATGCGCGTGCAATGCCCCAGAGGTCGATGCCGCCATGCTCGTAGAAGCGCTCGTCCTCAACGTCGACGGTGCCCTGCAGCACGTACGGGGACACTTGGTCCTTGGTGATGGACTTGCGGTTTTGCGTGTAGAAACTCGCAATGGTATTGCCGTTGCAGTCGACGATGTCGGTGGGCTCGCTCACCAGATACGCGTTGGCATCGGTGTAGTCGGGCAGATCGGACAGCCAGCGGTTGACATTGCCGATCATGCCGATGCCAAACGCTACGCCCGCGATAAGCAGAAAGCCCAAAAACGAGAGCAAGATCATGGGAAGGGCATGCGTCTTAGAGCGACCGCGCCCCTGTCGTTGGCGAGGACCCATATGTTGACCTCCTGGTATGTCGTGCCAGGCGGCAGGTATGCTACCGGGCAGGATGGACATAAGTTATTACACGATAAACCAATCGGGGCATGCGGGGCCTCGTGTATGCTGGTTGGCAGCAATTTTCAGAGTGAAAGCACACCTTGGCAAGGAGTTTACCGATGGCGATTCGGCCGATGGAATCGAGCGGACAATGCGAAAGCGAGTTGGCGGCGGCTGAAGTGGCGCTGCCCGAACTGCTGGCGCCTGCTGGCGGACTTGACCAGATGCTCGCGGCGATTGCGGCGGGTGCCGATGCCATCTATGCGGGGCTGGACGGATTCAACGCTCGAGTGAGCGCGCATGGCTTTAGCGATGATGAGTTCGCGCGCGGTTGTGCCGTGGCCCATGCCCATGGCGTGCGTGTGTACGTGACGCTCAACGTGTTCGTGTTCGATGATGAGCTTGCCGACGCCGTGGCGTTGGGGGCGCATGCGCACGCGTTGGGTGCCGATGCGTTGATTGTGGCCGATGCCGGGCTGGCTTGTGCACTTCGTGCGGCGATTCCGGGGGTCGAGATTCACCTGTCCACTCAGGCGGGCGCTCATAGCGAGGGTGCCGTGCAGTTGGCTGCCAAGGAGTTGGGCGTTGAGCGCGTGACGACTGCGCGCGAGCTGAGCGTGGTGGAGATTGAGACGCTTTGCGCTACTGGCGTGCCCATCGAGGTGTTCTGTCACGGCGCTATTTGCATTGGATACTCGGGTGCGTGCGGGTTCTCTGCCCTTCGACGTGGCCGCTCTGCGATGCGCGGTGATTGCACTCAACCGTGCCGTCTATCCTATGACTTGGTGGACGAGGCGGGGCAGAGTGTTGTCGCTGTCGAAGGGGATCGTCTGCTTTGTCCGCGTGACTATCTGGGCATCGCGCATCTGCCCGAGCTTGTTGCCGTCGGCGTGGCATCGCTCAAGATCGAGGGGCGCATGAAGAATCCCGACTACGTCTTTAACGTGGTGAGGGTGTGGCGTCGGGCGCTCAATATGCTGCGCGACGGCACATGGGATGCCGATGCGGTGCCGGCGCTTGAGCGCGAGCTGGGAAGGTCGTTCAACCGCGGCTTTACCGATGCGTATCTGCGGGGCCGTTCGGGCGCCGAGCTCATGAGCTTTGAGCGCGCGATCAACCAGGGCGTGCACGTGGGTCACTTGGTGGCGGTGGGTCACGAAGAGGTGACGGTTGAGCTTGATGCCGCCGTGGCGGCGGGCGATACGCTCGAGATCCGATTTTACCCGGGTGCCGACGCGCGTCCCGATGTGCCCAAGCGCTGGCCACAGGTGCCTTGTCCCGTGGATGCCGCTGCGGGAGAGCGCATCGTCGTGCATTGCAAACGCAAGGTGGACGCGGGCTGCGAGGTCTATCTGATTCGCAGCGCCGGCGTGTTGGAGCAGACGGCGACGGCGCTGGAGCACATGCGGGCCGAGGCGGACGCGGCCGTACCCGTTGCGCGAGCCGTTGAGATACTGCCCTTTGAGGGCGTTCTGGCAGATGGCGACGTGCCGACGGAGTTGGCGGGACCGGCGGAGCCGACAAAGCATGAGGCTTTTGCTCGTATGGTCTTTGCCTGGGAGCTGATGGATTTGGATCCGCGCGATGAGCGGGATCTGTCCGATGCGACGGTGGTGCTCGACGAAGTGTGCCGCGCAGGCGACGCCGAGCGGACTCGAGCGCTTATGCAACGTGCCGGGCGTATTGTTTGCCGCAACCTGGGGCAGGTGGCGATGGCCCGCGAGCTGGGCACGACGTTTGACGTGGCGGCGCCGGTGTTCTGCGCCAATCGGGCCACGCTTGCCTGGCTGCGCGGGCTTGGCGCGAGGTGGGTATACTTGCCTGCCGAGTTGCTCAGCAATGATAGGGAGCGTATTGCCGAGCTGGCTGCTGAACCCGGCGTCTTGGGTCCGGTCGACGCCGACCGTCCCGGGCTTATGGTGTGCGAGCACTGTCTGTTGACCGCCGAGGGCGTCTGCGCCACCGATGCGACGGGGCAGGTCCGTTGCCGCGACTGCTTGCGTCGTCGGCAGGTGCGCTATCTGGTCGAGCGTGACGGTACACGTCTACCAGTTGCCATCGACGTATGCGGCAGGACGAGGATTTTCCTGTCGTAGGTGCCGCGTCGCGCCAGTTTGTTATCATATGAGAGTTTATGGACTTCCAGCACCGCCGTTTTCGGCGAGGGTGCTATAGCAAAAGGAGGATACCCAATGCTGTCTGTTGACGAGCAAATGCGTATCATCACCTCGGGCGCCGCACAGATCGTCCCCGAGGCCGACCTTCGCAAGAAGCTTGAGAAGGGCGAGCCCCTCAACATCAAGCTTGGCGTCGACCCCACCAGCCCCGACCTGCACTTGGGCCACGCCGTGCCGCTGCGCAAGATGCGTCAGTTCCAGGACCTGGGCCACAACGTCACCCTCATCATCGGCAACGGTACCGCACTGATCGGCGACCCCTCGGGCAAGAATTCCACCCGCCCGCAGCTTTCGCAGGAGCAGATCGAGGCTAACGCCGAGACCTACGTGAGCCAGGCCATGAAGATCCTGGACCCCGAGAAGACCACCATCGTGCACAACGGCGACTGGATCTTGTCGATGGATCTGGCCGGCCTGCTGCAGGTGTGCTCCAAGTTCACTGTCGCCCGTATTCTCGAGCGCGACGACTTTACCAAGCGCTACCAGTCTCAGACGCCGATCGCCCTGCATGAGTTCCTGTATCCCGTGATGCAGGCATACGATTCGGTCATGATTAAGGCTGACGTGGAGATGGGCGGCACCGATCAGCTCTTCAACCTGCTCGCCGGCCGTGAGCTCATGGAGAAGATGGGCATGGAGCCCCAGATTGCGCTCACCATGCCGCTGCTCGAGGGCACCGATGGCGTCCGTAAGATGTCCAAGTCCTACGGTAACTACATCGGCCTGACCGACGCGCCCAAGGATATGTTCGGCAAGACCATGTCCATCCCCGACGAGATGATCGGCAAGTACTACCGCCTGGCGAGCTCGCTCACCCCGGCCGAGGTCGACAAGATCGACGCTGCTCTGGCCGACGGCTCCGCCGATCCCTATGAGCTCAAGCGCGCTCTGGGCCGCGACCTGTGCGACACCTACCACGGCGCCGGTGCCGGCGACGAGGCTCAGGCCGAGTTCGACCGCGTGTTCAAGGAGGGCCAGCTCGCCGACTTCCCCGAGAAGCATGTTGAGCTGACTGTTAACGACGAGGGCCAGATCTACCTCGCCGGTCTGCTCAAGGACCTGGGCCTTTCGGCCAGCGCCGGCCAGGCCCGTCGCGACATCGACGGCGGCGGCGTCAAGATCAATGGCAAGGCCGTGGCTCCCAAGAGCTACAACATCGACCCCAGCGCCCTCAAGCTGGGCGACACCCTCTCCGTAGGCAAGCGCAAGGGCTTTAAGTTGGTCTAGCAAGTAGGTCAACCTAACATGTGCAATAGGGCCGCAGCCGGGATTCCCGACTGCGGCCTTTTGAGTTGCGGTGAAATAGTTCCTAAAAATGCCATACGGGCGCCCAGGTAGGAACTATTCCACCGCAACTTTTTTCCTCCGTCCCCAAGGGATCATTTGGCGGTGCCGTTAAGCGGAAGGGGTGTTATCGGCGGCCTCCTTTTGGGCATACAATGGCTATTGGTTTGCTGCGGTGAAGGCCTGTCCGCTCCGCAGCTTTTTTCTACGGTTAAAGGAGTATGTATGTCCGTTGAGGTCATGAGGTCTGTGATCGAGGCCGCCGAGGGGCGCGTTCCCGTCGACACGCTGTTTGCCAACGCGCAGATCGTCGATGTGTACGGCCAGCGCGTGGCGCCCGGTAGCGTTGCCGTCAAGGATGGCGTGATCGTCGGTGTGCTCTACGATGGTCGCGACGATGCCGCCGGTACGTATGAGGCTACCGAGGTCATCGATTGCCAGGGCCGCTATCTTGCCCCCGGTTTTATTGACGGACACTTGCATATCGAGTCTTCGAACATCCGCCCTGCCGAGTATGCGCGCATGGCGGCGACGCGCGGCACCACCACCGCTATTGCCGACAGCCACGAGATCGCTAATGTTTCTGGCTTGGACGGCCTGCGCTTTATGATCGAGGACGGTCGTCGCGCTCCTATTTCCATCAAGTACATGATGCCCTCGTGCGTGCCCGCGCTGCCCGATGAGCAAGCAGGCGCTGTGATTACCGCCGCTGACATGCAGGCGTTTTTTGCCGAGCATCCGGGCGATGTCTTTGGCCTGGGCGAGATGATGAACCTGCCGGGCGTCTTTATGGCCGATCCCGAGACCTGTGCTCGCATTGACGCTGCCAACCAGACGCCGTCCAAGCAGGTTGACGGTCACGCGCCGCTCGTTGCCGGCAAGGACCTCAACGCCTATGCCGCAGCAGGTATTATCGCCGACCATGAGTCGACGATTCCCGAGGAGGCACTCGACAAGCTGTCCCGCGGCATGTATGTGATGCTGCGCGAAGGCACGTGCAGCCATGACCTGGCCAACCTGTCTCCGATGCTGTTGGAAAATCCTGCCCGTGCCCGCCGCTGCTGCTTTGCGACCGACGACCGTGCTCCCTCCGACGCGCTTTCGACCGGTATGATCGACAACGCCTGCCGCGTGGCTATCGAGGCCGGCATCGACCCGGTGGTCGCCATCTCCATGGCGTCCCTTTCCACGGCTGAGGCATTTGGCCTGGACCACGGTTGTCGCGACCCGCACGAGCTCCGTGGCGCGATCGCCCCAGGCAAGCGCGCCGACCTGCTGGTGCTCAATGACCTGACGTTTGCCACGGCTCCGCATCGCGTATATGCCGCCGGTGCTCTGGTGGCGCAGGACGGCACCTTTGTGGGCGAGATCGCACCCGAGATGGCCGAGGTTGCGGCCCTTGCCGATGAGCTGCGCGCCTCCGTTAAGCTGCCGAAGCTTTCGCTCGACGTATTCGACTATGCCTTTAAGCCGGGCGAGGCCGTGATTGACGTGGTGCCGGGTAAGGCCATCACGGGTATGGCTCGCCCCGAGAGCGCCGAGGGCCTGCGTCGCATTATGCTGATCGAGCGCCACGGCCGCGGTGTGTCGCTGCAGGCCGAGGGCGCCGACGGTGATGGCCCTGCGGGCCTGGGTCTTGTCGGCAAGCATATCGGTCGCGGCTGGGTGCGTGGCTTCACCATCACCGGTGGCGCCATTGCCTCCACGATCGGCCACGACTCGCACAACGTGTGCGTCGTGGGTGATAACGCTGCCGATATGATGGCTGCTGTTGAGGCTGTGGGCCAGGGTGGTCACGTGCTGGTGCGCAACGGCGAGGTCGTGGCGCGCATTCCGCTGGCGCTCGGCGGTCTGATGAGCGAAGGCACGGCCGAGGATGTCGCCGCGCAGCACGACGACTTTATGGTCAAGGCGCGCGCCATGGGCATCGAGCCGCCGCTCGACCCCATCATGGGCATCATCTTCCTGCCCCTGCCGGTTATCCCGACGCTCCGCATCCGCCCCGAGGGCATGTTCGACGTCACAACCTTCACCTACGCCGACTAGTCATCGGGGACGTTCTTAAACGGCTAGTCGCCTGCGACACTCTTTGACGTGTTGCCTGGCGCTGCGAATGTGGGACCCCTGGTGCGCATGAGCTATTTGCCAGGTCCTTGTAACGTTTGCGCCCGCGGAGTCTTACCTGAGCTCCCTTTGGGTACGTTGGAATTGGATACACGTTCGATTCCAACAAGCCCGAAGGGAGCTTTTCTATGTTTAAACTGATTGCATCCGATATGGACGGCACGTTGCTTGACGAAAACAGCCAGGTGCCTCCCGAGACCTACGAACTGATTCTGGCGCTACGCGAGCATGGCGTGCATTTCGCCGCATCGTCAGGTCGTCGCTACGATCGCCTGTGCGAGTTCTTTGCGCCCGTTCGCGACAAGATGGACTTTGTCGCCGCTAACGGTGCCCAGGTCTACGCCGACGGCAAAATGGTAGACCGTGAGGTGTATTCGCACCTGGCGATTCGAAGGCTCGCCCAGGCTGTCGCGACGTTTCCCAATCTGCATCTTGCGCTCTTTGACCGAACCAAATCCTTCTTGCTCGATGACGAGTGCAAGTTCGTACGCGAGGTCGATAAGGACCTTCCCAATGCCGAGCGCATTTGGGAACTGCCCGATCCCAGCGTAAATATCATCAAGGCGAGTATCTTTTGCGATGACTGTGCCGTTATGGACAGTGCGTACGTGCTACAGCGAGAACTCGGTCAGCTCTTTACCTTTGCGCCTTCTGGAAACGCGTGGATCGATGCCATGCAGCCCGGTGTGTCGAAGGCCTCGGGCATCGCACAGCTTGCGGAGCATTACGGCATTGGACGCGACGAGATCATGGCGTTTGGCGACTCGATGAACGACTACGAGATCATTCGCTTTGTCGGCACGGGCTGTGCGATGGAAAACGCGCGCCCCGCGCTCAAAGCGGTTGCCGATCGCGTCGTGGGCTGCAACCGCGACCACGCCGTCCAGCAGGAACTTCGCCGTGTTCTGGAGAGCCTCGCCTAATCCGGCAGTTAGGGACGTTCCTTTTCTGCCGGCAGCCGGGGACAGTCCTTGCGGTTTTCCGGGGGTAGCTAATTTGGGACGGGGCTATTTTAGCTACCCTGCCGGGTTGCTGCTGCTAGGCGAGGGCAGCCATGATGGTGCGGGCGACGCCGTCGTGGTCGTTGTCGTATTCGGTGACGGCGTCGGCGGCCTCGCGATCCTCGGGCTCGGCGTTGATCATGGCCATGCCATGGCCCGCTGCCTGCAGCATGGGGATGTCGTTGATGTTGTCGCCGAACGCCCAGGCGTCGGCGAGACGCTCGCCCAGGCGCTCGCATAGCCACGTGAGGGCCGTTCCCTTGGTGGCGCCTGCGCCCATGACCTCGATATTCATGGCGTACGAACGCGTGACCTCAATGCCTCCGAGCGTGTCGAGCTCCGCCGCGATGGCGTCGCGATCGGCCGGGTCGTGCCAGTACATGGCGATGCGTTCGAGTGTCTCGACCTCGTCGATCTTGCTGTCGATATCCATGTCGATCGGTGTTCGTGTGCGCTTGAGCGAGGCTGCGATATGGGGGTCGCCGCCGCAGAATTCGTCCAGGCGCGTGTAGAGCGAGCGGGGGAGGAAGCACCGCCCATCCGCGAAGATATCGAAGGTCACATCGTGGCCGGCGGCGATGCGATGGATGCGATGGGCAATGCCGCAATCGAGCGGACGGCTCAATACGCACGTGGCGTGCGAGGCATCGTTGGGCACATCGTCGTCGAGCTGCCAGACGCTGGCGCCATTGGCGCAGACGGCATAGTGCACGGCGGGATGGGCGAGGATGGGCTCAAAGATGCCCGACAGCGGACGTCCCGTGCAGGGCACAAATTCAATCCCGCGTCGAGCGAGCTCGTCGAGCATCGCCCAGGTGGCATCGCTCATCTGCTTATCGCTCGTCAACAGCGTTCCATCCATATCGGAAAACACAATCATTTGATGCAGCCCTTTCTGCTGGCATAAAAAGCGTGGCCGAGGGCGGTGATGCCCTGGCCACGCTCGGGTTCTATAACGGTCCGCGTCCTAGCGGTCGGCGAGCGGCTTGTACTCCAGCGGCTCAATAACCGGGCGATACGCGGGACGGATGATGCGGTGCGCGCAGAAGAGCTCTTCCATGCGGTGCGCCGACCAGCCTGCCATGCGGGCGACGGCGAACAGCGGCGTAAAGAGCGTCTCGGGCACACCGAGCATCTTGTAGATAAAGCCCGTGTACAGGTCGATGTTGGCGCAGATGGGCTTGGTCATGCCGTGATCACGCATTACTTGCGGGGCCAGGCGCTCGATACGCTCGATGAGCGCGAACTCCTCGCCCAGGTCCTTCTTGGCGGCAAGCGTGCGCGCGTAACGGCGGCACACCTCGGCACGCGGGTCGCTGAGCGTGTAGACGGCGTGGCCCATACCGTAGATGAGGCCCGTGCCGTCGAAGGCCTGCTTGTCGAGGATCTTGCCCAGGTAGGCTGCGACCTCGTCCTCGTCCTCCCAATTGGAGACATGCGCACGGATGTCCTCGTGCATGGACACGACCTTGGCGTTGGCGCCGCCGTGGCGCGGACCCTTGAGCGAGCCGATGGCCGCGGCGTAGGCGGAATACGGGTCGGTGGCCGAGGAGGACAGCACGCGGCAGGCAAACGTGGAGTTGTTGCCGCCGCCATGCTCGGCATGCAGCATGAGCATCACGTCGAGCAGCATGGCTTCATCGCGGGTGAATGCCATGCCGCCGCGCAACACCTGCAGGATGGTCTCGGCGGTGGAGAGGCCGGGTGTGGGGTGCGGTACATGAACCTCGGAGCCGCGGCGTTTGGCGACCGAGGCCATATGCGCGAAGGCGGCGATGCGGGGGAGACGGGCGAGCATGGAGATGGCGACGTCGATTTCGTGCTCGGGTGTAATGGCGTCGGGCTCGGCGTCGAAGGCGTAGAGCAGCAGCACGGCGCGCTGAAGCACATTCATGATGCTCGACGACACCGTGGTCATGGGGAACTCGCGGACGTATTCGTCGCTCAGGTGCCTAAAAGCACCCAGGCGTTCGCAAAAACCGTCGAGTTCCTCTTTGGTGGGCAGCGAGCCCGTGATGAGCAGGTAGGCGACCTCTTCGTAGCCATAGCGATCCTCGGCCTGGGCGTTGTTGACCAGGTCCTCGATGCTGTAGCCACGAAGCGTGAGCTTGCCCTGATCGGGCACGACCTTTCCGTCGACCTTGTTGTAGCCGTGCACATCCGAGATACGAGTGAGGCCCGCGACCACGCCCGAGCCGTCGGCATTGCGCAGGCCGCGCTTGACATTGTGCTCGACAAACAGGCCCTCGTCATAAGGGTCGGTCGGCAGGCCGTGGTAGAGGTTTTCGCTCTCAGGCGAAATCTGGCGGCTTGCTTCGTAATCCAGAACCAGGCGGCTCAAGTGGTCATCGAAGCGGTAATAGATTTTCTTGGCGTCGTAGGCCATGCGCGCTCCTCTCCGGGCCGCATCGGGGTGACTTGCATGGGCATGCGCGCGTCAGGCTATCCCCAGCGGCTTGCTCGCTACAGGCGGTACATAAAGTTGAAGACGTCCTCGCGCTGGATGGACACGTTGACGCCCGAAAGCTCGCCGGCCTCGGCCAGCGCCTTCTGCAGCTCGGCGAAGTCGAGCTTGGACTCGGCGGTATCGGCCAGCATGGTCATGGTGAAGATGTCCTCGATAATGGACTGCGTGATGTCGCGGATGTCGACGTTGGCCTCGCCCAGAACGCGGGTGACGCCGGCGACGATGCCGGGGCGGTTCTTGCCAAGGACGGTGATGACGATACGGGAGGACGAGATCTCGGCCATGGGAAACCCTTTCGCGTGATTGCGGCGCGCGCGGGGCGCTCCGCTACGGTACAGTGTTCATCATTGTACCTGTCTGGCGCAAAAAAGGCGCGCTCGCTGCGGCGTTACATGCCTGCAACATGAGCGTAAAGGGGAAGGCCGTACGGGGAAGAGCCGTCTGGCGCGTGTCCGGCTCGTGTTGGGTTGATTTCCAATCTCAGCCGAACACATTGAGCGGACAGGCCGTTCCCGCAGTCAGCCGAACGCCTCCGACGGCTGATTCCGAACTGGAAGCGGAGGGCATCCCCGCCCTTCGGTAGGGGATACCGCTCCGCGGCGCATGCCGCGGGCGGCGCCCCTATCGGACCACCGTGACCTCAGTTGGGATGGGCCCAGCACTGCCGCGTACTCGGTGAGCTAGAGCCAACTGTTCGTCTTCACGTCGCGTATGGCGATATTTCGGTCGTCCGGCTCGGTGATGCCGTAGCCGAACGCCTGGAGCGTCTCGATGGACTCCTGGATCCTCTGTTGGAACATGGGACCCGGATCGACCCTCGGCCCGAGGTGCCCGCGCCAAAGGCACGGCGTGGCGCGCAGCATGTTATGGATTTTGGAGATGGGCTCGATGTCGGCGTAGACGTTGAGCGTCGCCATGGCGTCCTTGTGGCCGAGGATCGATTGGAGCGCCTTGATATCGCCGCCTTGGCGGATCCACTGCGTTGCGAACGTGTGGCGAAGGCCGTGGAACGTGATCAGCTCGTCGTTGGTGCCCATGAGGCCGTTGGTCTCCGAGAACGTCTTGAACGCCCTGCGGATATAGCTTGTCGTCGCGAAGGTCGCGCCCGGCTCCGACAGGATGTAGCAGTCCCCGATCTCGACCGCCCCGGTAAGGCCGCGCAAGCGCAGCTTTCCGCAGTCGATCTCGTGGGTCTCCTTCAGGAAGGGGAGTAGGCCGACCGGGTCGATGGGGATACCCCTGGCGTCATGGGTCTTGGTGTCCTTGATGAACGAACCCATTCCCTTCGCGTACGCCACCGAGTGGCTGATCGAGATCAGGCCCGTCTCGAAATCCACATCGCACCACCGAAGGCCGCAGACCTCGCCGATTCGCATCCCCGTGTGCAGGGCGAGTACGACCGCCCTCTAATCCTCGGCGGACCAATCGAGTCCGAACTCCTTTCGGGCATCCTCTTCGCTCATGACTTCGAGAAGGTCTCCGGGTTGGCAACGAAGGGCGAGGCATAGCTGCTCGAGTGTGTTGAAGCGAATGCCGCGAATATGCCCTTTTTTAATACGGGACAGGTTCACGGGCGTGGTTCCAATCCTTTCGGCAAGTTCGTTCGAGGAAATCTTTCGCTCGGCCATGATCTTGTCGAGGCGAACAATTACGGGCATGGCGTTTCCTTACGCAATCTCGTCGGAGTCGAGGTACAGCTCTCGGGCGTACAAGAAGAGCTGGGAAAGCATGAACAGGACGATGCCGAGAACCAGAGAGGTCCAATCGAATGATGAAGCGATCTCTTGGGCGCCGACGGCCCCCTCGCCGCCAAACATCGAAACGGAGGTTTTGAGTGAGCCGGCGTAGAGGCTGGTGGCAGCTTGAACAACGAAGAGAATGCCGAGCACCTTCAAGCATGTCGCAGACCCTTTCTTGAAGGGGTCTCCGCTCTTGATCGTCCACACGAGAACGGCGCTGAGGATGGTCGTAGCGATACCGATGACGGCAGGGACCAATGTCGAGATCGCAAGGGCTGGATACGCGGGGGAGTCTGCAATTACAGGGTTGTCGAGCACTTCGATTGCTGGCTTTAAGGAGAACGCCACTTGTGCGATGGCGGTGGCGCAAAGGGTCGCAGAGGCTATCGCACATGCGATGCGGAAGGAATGAAGCCGGGGAGTGCGATTGTCGGAACTCATAATAACCTCCGAAGAATTTAAAAAACTCAGGTTACTTTTTAACAGTTTATGTTAAATTGACTTTGCCGGCAAGTAATAAGGGCCGAGCATTTTGTTCGGCCCCTCTGTTCCGACTGGATGAGGTTAAGGTTGGCGATGAATATGCTCAAGATCTCGAAGGCAATCTTTAGGTCGCTCCTCTCCTCCAGGTCGCTCTGTGTTGTCGTTGTTGCGTTGATGGTTCTTTGTACTTTGCCCGTCTTCAGGAGCGCGGCTGGCATCGACGGACGGGTTGAATACCTCGAGTCGGGAATAACCCGTGTTGAGCAGGAATTGTCAGCATCCTATGCGGATGCGCTTGTGAATGCGGGGGAGGAGGGCGTCTATACCTCTTCATCAAGCATGCCCGCGCTTCTGTACCCTCTTGCCGCGGGGCGTCTTGTCTTGGCGCCGCTCTCTCCTCTGCTTCCGTTTCTGCAGGTATCGGATGGAGCGTACTCCTTTTATGACGGATCGAAGGAGTACTTGCTATGGGCCGCAACGGCCGTTGCCGTCTCGTTCCTTGCCGCGCGTCTTAACAAACGCGAAAAGCTCATCATCCAGGCACCGATGGGCGAGCTGGGTAGACTTGTTGCATCGAGCGTATGGGCGAGTGTTTTTGCGATGCTTGCCGTCTTTGCCATCAATCTTCCAGGGATAATCGCCGCGCTTGTGAAGAATGGCCCGGGCTCGCTGTTCTATCCGATAGGCTACATTCAATATGCGACTCCGGTTATCAAACCGGCTTGGCTGGTGTTCGCGCAGGCGGCCATCTTGCAATTCTTGGTGGCAGCGTTCATCTCGCTTGTCGTTCACCTTGCCGTGAAGATTGCCAATAACCCTACGCTTGGAATCGTGTTCGTATGTGCCCTGATGGGGGTGACGATGGTTCCCGGGTATTACGGAAGATCCATCGCTTTACGTGAGTTCGCCCTGTTGAATCCCCTTTCGTATGCGAACACCGAGTTGACCGTCGGCGCCTATAGCCCGTACCCGACAACGCAGATAGTGAATCTGCCCGGACTTTGCTTCGAGCGTGGCGCGATTACCCTCGTATGCGCAATCGGGATCGAGGTGCTGGCAATTAGCCTGCTTTGCGTTGCTGGAAAGAGCGGCTGCGCGCGCCCGATGCCCCCGATTTGTCTTGAGAGAGGTTCCTTCACCGCATCGAGAGCGGCAACTCGTTCGAGCGCTTGTGCCTCCGCCGTTGCATACGTAAGAACGATGGGGAAACTGCTCCTGCATTCTCCTGCCCTCGCCGTATGCGCGATTGCAATGTCGACGACGATGCTGGCCCCGGCTCTGGTCGAGGTGTTTCCTGACGCTGATGACGTTTCCGCTGTTCGGTATAGGGATGGGGAGCTCCGTTCAATAGATCGGTATCTAGAGCAGGACGCTGCGAATATGGATGTCGAGGGCAAAACGGCCCTGGAAGACATGCGAGATGCTCTTTCGGGTTTTGTGTACGCGCCTACGCCTGCGGAGGGGTTTCGAAGCCTTGCGACGTACGAGCGCGCTCGAGGCGAACTGGGCGCGGCAGATGCGACCCTCCTGCAATCGATCGGAATCGAGCCGGAGACTCCTTCTCGTGCGGAGGCGCGCGCCCTTCTGCTCGAGTCGATCGCGAGCTTGCCGGACCCCAAGGTTTACGAGTTAAGTACGAAGATGCCCCCATTAATCCTCCTTTCGTATTTCCAGGCAGCGCTTCCTTCCTTGTTTTGGCTGTTGCCCGTGGTTGTCACATCGCTTGCGTGTACCCACCTGCAGTGCCGTTCCCTTCTGGTTTTCCAAGTCCCCGCAACAGCGCATGTGCGTTTTCTGACGGCTGTTGCGTTGTCTCTCCTGCTTGGCTTGACGCTGCTTTTGGTGTCGATGGTTCCCGCTGCAGTTGTGTCCGCGATTAAGAACGGTGCGGGTGGATCGGAGTATCCCGTCGCTCTCATTCGAGCGGAGGCTTCGACAACGTCCATGGTGGGGGAGGCGGTGTTGCGTAGCGTTCCGTTGCTGGTCATGGCATACGGCGTGATTTCCGTCGTCGCTGCGTTGACAGCAGCGATTAGCCGCAGCCCCGTTGTCACCGGAGTGGTTTGCGCGGTTCTCTTGGTGTTGGGTTCGTTGAGCGCTCATGTTGAAAGCGCGGGCATGGGCGCCGCGCTGCTGGCTCCATTCGCCTCGTTTGATCCCGCTTCCCAGGTGGGGACGATTGGGTTCCTTGGGCGAGGGACGAACGCGATGCCTTTTGGAGAGGTCGTCGGCGCATCGGGCGCTCTGCTGGTGGTCTTGGGCGCCGTATCTCCGTTGTTGGTGCGCCTGGGTGTTCCGAAGATCGAAAGGGGATGATCTCGATGATTGACCTTCAAACGCTGACGATCTCTTATGGAAAGAAGGTGCTCGTAGATTCGGTGAACGCTGAGTTTGCCCCGGGTACGGTCTACGGTCTCGTCGCTCCGAACGGGCATGGAAAGACGACGTTGCTGCGTGCGATGGCAGGTTTGCCGGGTCCTCGCGTGGACGGGAGCATCGTTCTGGATGAGGTGCAGGGTACGGGTGCGAGAGAGGTCCGTTCTATGATCTTCTATGCACCTGGTGAGGGAACGCTGCTGTATCCCGGATTGCGTGCGGAAGATCACCTCAAGATGGTTTGCGATATGTGGCCGCATGCTCGTGATATCGAGGAGGTGGTGGAGCAAACGCAGATAGGCGAGTTCGCGAAGATGAGGATCCGCGCTCTGAGCCAGGGTATGAAGCAGCAGCTTACCTTGGCGATTGCGTATGCGACGGGTGCGCGGTACCTCCTGTTGGATGAACCCATGAACGCGCTCGATCCCAGCAGGGTGGACTTGCATTCCGGGATTCTCAGGAAGCTGGCCGATTCTGGTACGTGCATCATCATGTCATCCCACATCTTGGATTCGGTCGATAGACTGTGCGATGAGATTCTGTTTTTGAAGGATGGGAGGCTCATTAGAAGCATTCCGCAAGATGATGCTGCGCCGAAGTCTCCTGGATCCCATTTCGCAAAGCCTGCCGGACGCGCCGAGGGTGCGCTAAGCACGTATCGGCGACTCTACGAAAAGGGCGGGTAGAAATGCAAGTTAAAAATCTATGTGGTCAATATGATGCCGTTGAACCCGCGTATCGATACCGCCCAGCCATTCGCCTCGCCCCCATCGCACGCATCTTCATTCGGTCTGTCATTATAAATCTATCGATGACTTGAGAAATGTAGGTGCTTCCAAATGTACTGTCGACTTCTTCTCAAACTAATCCTAAGAGACAAGGCCGTATGGATTTGTACGCTCGTTCTCGCTGCAGCCTTCTCCGTCCCCATTGCGTTCAATTCACCCATCTACGGGCCCTTCTTTATGAAGCAGGGCATGCAGGGCTTTGTCGACGCATTCAATACGCGCGCGCCCCAGGCCAACGGCACAGACCTATCGCCAGAGCAGCAAGCTGACGCGGAGCTTGCAAGATACGCGAACGCCGCCCTCGCCGCTCAAACCGACGCCGCCTTTCTCGACTCTGCCGAGAGCTACTACGCGCTCATGGGCGAAGGCTTCCAATCCGGGTCCATCGTGGGAGACCGAGAGACCAATGACGCAGACCTCGCGTATTGCCGTGCCCTGAGCAGCTCCGGCATCACGGATATCCCGGCCTCCGCAAACGACCTGCCGTTCCTCTCCTTCCTGCCCTACGCCATTGCCACGGCGCCGTCCTTCCTTCCCTTCATCCCCTTCCTTCTCTCGTCGATACTCGTGCTCGGCGCCACAAGGCCCGGGACCCTGGCGGCAAAGGCGCCCGTGCCCAAATTCCGGCGCCTTATCCAAACCGTGTTTTCGATAATTGGCGCGGGGACCGCGATGCTCCTCGCCGGCCTTGCACCCGGGGGCATTTACGCCTCGGTCCTAAACGGCTTCGGGCAGATCGGGTACCCGATCGCCTTCTTCCATGACGGCGCGCTCACTACCACGACCGCGGGAAACGTCTTCACGACCATACTTCTCGCGCTGCTCGCGGGTGGAACCTTGATATCCGTTTTCTCCGTCGTCCTATCGACCGCAACGAGGCGCGTCCTCGCGGGCCCCCTTACCTCCGCGTTGCTTGTCGCGGCCCCGGCATTCCCGTTATTGTCCGATTTGGCACTGGGGCATAATGCCGCGCTCGAGCTCCTGCCGCTGGCCGTGTTCTCGCCTATCGAGGCAACGGGTTACGTAGGATGCTTCCCGACAGAATTCATTGGCTCCGGTTCGGGCGGCGCATCGATGCTTGCCGTGGCCCT
>JAXJCX010000001.1:0-4559 GCA_036302225.1 Collinsella sp. | reverse complement strand
GATGTCGATGGTCGGAGGGCAGACGAGTACCTCGACGCCAGCCGGAACCTCGGGCAGAGCCTGAGCCAGCTCGTCGGCGAGCTTGGCAGCCTCGGCGACGTCGTTGTTCATCTTCCAGTTACCAGCGATAAGAAGGGTGCGTTTAGGCATCGAGAAGCGCCTCCACTCCGGGCAGGGCCTTACCCTCGACGAGCTCCATGGAAGCGCCACCGCCGGTGGAAATCCAGCTCATCTTGTCGGCCAGGTTAAACTTGTTGACGGCCGCGACGGAATCGCCACCACCGATGATCGAGGTGCAGTCGGCCTCGGCGACAGCCTCGGCGATAGCCTGGGTGCCGTGAGCGAAGTTATCGAACTCGAAGACGCCCATGGGGCCATTCCAGAACACGGTCTTGGCGCCCTTGACGGCCTCGGCGTAGAGTTCCTCGGTCTTGGGGCCGATGTCCATACCCTCACGATCGTCGGGGATAGCGTCGGAAGCGACAACCTCGGGGACAGCGTCCTCGCCAAAGTGATCGGCAACACGGTTGTCGATGGGGAGCAGGATCTTGACGCCCTTCTCCTCGGCCTTCTTGAGCATCTCGCCAGCGCGCTCGACCCAGTCCTCTTCCTTGAGGGACTGACCAACGGACAGGCCCTGAGCCAGGAAGAAGGTGTAGGCCATGCCGCCACCGATGATCAGGGTATCAGCAGAGTCGATGAGGTGATCGAGAACACCGATCTTGGAGGAAACCTTGGAACCGCCGACGATAGCGACGAAGGGACGCTCGGGCTCGGCGAAGATGCCGGTCAGCGTGTCGACCTCCTTCTCGAGCAGGAAGCCAGCGACTGCGGGCAGGTAAGCGGCGGGGCCCACGACGGAACCCTGGGCGCGATGAGCGGTACCGAAGGCATCGAGAACGAAGACGTCACCATAGGAAGCGAGCTTCTTGGCGATCTCGGGATCGTTC
This sequence comes from Collinsella sp., assembly GCA_036302225.1. Classification (GTDB taxonomy): domain Bacteria; phylum Actinomycetota; class Coriobacteriia; order Coriobacteriales; family Coriobacteriaceae; genus Collinsella. Next base: position 3,609 of record JAXJCX010000001.1, on the reverse strand, counting down.
TTCTTCTCACGCTTGTCAAAACGGACGTTCTCGAGAACGAGGACCTTGCCCGGCTCGACGGCAGCGACAGCCTCAGCAGCCTTCTCGCCGTAGGTGTCGGCGACAAAGGCAACGTCGAGACCAGAGAGCTCAGCGAGCTTCTTGGCGACGGGCTCGAGAGACAGCTCGGGCTGGAAGCCGGTGCCCTCGGGACGGCCGAGGTGGCTCATGAGGATGACGCGAGCGTTGTGCTCAACGAGATAGTTGATGGTGGGCAGGGCAGCCTTGATACGGGTGGTGTCGCCAACGACGCCATCCTTGATAGGCACGTTAAAGTCAACGCGGACGAGAACGCGCTTGCCGTCGACATCGATGTCGCGGACGGTCTTCTTGGTAAAGGCCATGTTTGCTTCTACCTTTCGTACGTGTCTGCCTCCCATTACGGCAGACGATTTCTTATAAAAAGGGCGCGACCCTAGGGTGTAAGCCCTATAAGGCCGCGCCCTTCTTTAGACGCTCAACGAGCTATTCGTTAAAAGCTAAATTAAGCAACGAACTTCTCGAAGTACTTGATGGTGCGGACCATCTGAGAGGTGTAGGAGTTCTCGTTGTCGTACCAAGAGGTGACCTGAACGAGGGTCTGGCCGTTGCCGAGGTCAGAGCACATGGTCTGAGTGGCGTCGAAGATGGAGCCGTGGGTCTCGCCGATGATGTCGGTGGAGACGATGTCGTCCTCGTTGTAACCGAAGGTCTCGGAGATGGTGGCAGCGTAGGCCTTCATAGCAGCGTTGACCTCGTCGACGGTGACCTTCTTGTCAACGACAGCGTAGAGGTTGGTGATGGAGCCGGTCGGCGTCGGGACGCGCTGGGCGGCACCGATGAGCTTACCGTTGAGCTCGGGGAGAACCAGGCCGATAGCCTTGGCAGCACCGGTGGTGTTGGGGACGATGTTGACGGCGCAGGCGCGGCTACGACGCTTGTTGCCCTTGCGCTGCGGGCCGTCGAGCGGCATCTGGTCGCCAGTCCAGGCGTGAATGGTGGTCATGATGCCGGACACGATGGGAGCGAAGTCGTTCAGACCCTTGGCCATCGGGGCGAGGCAGTTGGTGGTGCAGGAAGCAGCGGAGATGATGTTGTCCTCAGCGGTCAGCGTCTCATGGTTGACGTTGTACACGATGGTGGGCAGATCGCTGCCGGCCGGAGCGGAGATGACGACCTTCTTGGCGCCAGCGTTGATGTGGGCCTGAGCCTTAGCCTTGCTGGTGTAGAAGCCGGTGCACTCGAGAACGACGTCGACGTCGAGGTCGCCCCAAGGCAGGTTGTTGGCGTCGGCCTCCTTGTAGATCTTGATCTCCTTGCCGTCAACGGTGATGGAATCCTCGCCAGCAACGACCTCGTGATCGCGAGCGTAGTTGCCCTGCGTGGAGTCGTACTTCAGCAGGTAAGCGAGCATATCGGGAGAGGTGAGGTCGTTGATAGCGACGATCTCGGAGCCCTCATGACCGAACATCTGACGGAAGGCCAGACGACCGATGCGACCGAAGCCGTTAATAGCAACCTTTACTGCCATTGTGTCTCCTTTCGTAAGGCCCCCGCAAGCTACAGCGCCTGCCGTTGAGGCCCACAAACTAACCACTCGCCTAATATACCTTTTTTTTGACTTGAATTTCACGAGAATGCTCGAAATTGAAAATCAAATTTGCGTTAAAACGCTTTAAAGAATAAAATAGCAGCTAAATCCGTATATAAGTCGATACTTTAACCTACCTGTTTGCTTCAATGAGCTTTTCAAGCCGTAAAACACGATGGTAGAGGGCCGACTTCGACAAGGGAGGGTCAGCCATCTCCCCTAAATCACGCAGCGAAAGATCGGGATAGCGCTCGCGCAGGTCGCAAAAGACCGCCAAGGCATCCGGAAGCGCATCGCGAAGGCCTCGCTGCTCGAGCTCATCGATAAGCGCAAGCTGATGCTGGGCAGCACCGGCGCTTCTGGTCTGGTTGGCGAGCTCGGCGTTCACGCGACGGTTCACATCGTTCTTAACCAACTTGACCGCGCGCGCCTCCTCAATCTCGGCAACGCTGCGCTTGGCACCAATCAGCTTTAAAAGATGCTCGATTTCCTCGGCGCTCTTAATGTACACGGCATATGACCCCCGCCGCGCATTAACACGAGCATGGACCCCAATCTGCTCCAACAGATCGCAAAGCCCCTTGGCATATTGCTCGCCCTGCACCGCGATCTCCAAATGAAAGTCGCCGCGGGGATCGGCCACGAAGCCGCCCGCGATGAGCGCGCCGCGGATGTAGGCAAGCCTGCAGCAGGGACGGGCAACGATATGTCGGGGCACGCCGGCGACAAGTCCTCCCCTACGGTCGAGGATACCCAGCAGCACCAGAGCCTTATCCAGGTCTGGCTGATCAGGCAAGGTGATGAGGTAGTTTCGAACCTTATGCAAGACCGATTTACGAACGGTGAATTCCGTTTTGAGCTTAAGGATGCGATGCGTCAGTGTGATCATCGTGCGCGCGACGGCACCCGTCTCGGTCGCGACCGTCAAACGATACCGCCCGGAGCCGGCCAGCGAAAGTGTACCACTCACACGCGTCAGGGCGGCAAGCGTCGACAAATCGCAGTATTCACATTCGGGTTCGCAGCGCGCGAGCTCGTCACGCACCTCGGCGGTAAACGACATGCAGGCCTATGCTTTCGTGTTGGCGCGCGACAGGTCGCGGTGGGAAATGCTCACGTGATATTGGGCGCCTTCCAGGTAACGGGCCGTGGCCTCGGCAATGGCAACGCTGCGGTGCTGGCCGCCCGTGCAGCCGATGGCGATAGAAAGCTGCGGCTTACCCTCCGCGATATAGCCCGGCATCACCGTATCGAGCAGCTGCGTCCAAGCCTTCCAGAACTCCTGGGTCTTGGGATGATCCAGAACAAAGTCGGAGACCTTCTTATCGAGACCGGTCATGGTGCGCATCTCGGGATCGTAGAACGGATTGGGCAGGAAGCGAACGTCGATCATAATGTCCGCCTCGACGGGCATGCCGTGCTTAAAGCCAAACGAGAACACGTGGACGTCCATGAGCTGCTGGTCGGACAGCTCGGAAAATGCCATACGTAGCTTGTTGCGCAGCGCAGAGGTGCGCAGACGGCTCGTGTCGATAATCATATCGGCTCGGTCGCGCACGCCCTGAAGCTGCAGGCGCTCGCGCTGAATGGCATCGGCCGTAGTCTCCCCCGGCTTGGCAATGGGATGACGGCGGCGATTTTCGCTGTAGCGACGAATCAGCACCTCGTCAGAAGCCTCCAGGAACACGATGTCGCAGCTCATCTCGCGCTCTTCGAGCGCGGCGACCGCATCGAGCAACTCGTCAAACAGCCCCTGGCTACGCAAATCGCAGGTGACGGCGAGATGCCTTCCCACGCCCGTATTGATGCCGACGAGCTCGGCAAGCTGGGCGATGAGACGCGGAGGCAGGTTATCGATGCAAAAATAGCCCATGTCCTCGAACACGTGCATGGCCTGTGTGCGGCCCGATCCGGACATTCCGGTGATGATGACGATATCGGGGATGCGCTCCGAGCGCTCCGCCGCATCCATGGCATCTCCCTTTTGCATGTGCTGCCTC